>JBAXOG010000129.1:0-14103 GCA_037133395.1 bacterium
CGATAGAGCTCGCGATCCGGCACGACCGCGCCTTTGTACGCGCTGGAAAACTGCTTGAACAACGCCCGCCAATCCGTGACCGTATCATATCCTTCTACATATCCGCGGGCCACGTGCCAGTCGAGCCAGAAATCGGTCAACCCGTTGTAGCTTAGCCAGAGGCACGGCCGCTTACGGCTCGTCAAGCCCTGAAGGCACGCCAGCGCCACCCGCTCTTCCACGTTGAGTCCAGCACCCTTCACGACCAAGAGGCGTTTCGCGGGCGTTTTCGATTTGGGCAGAAAGGTGTCCCCCCAAGAAGGTCGGGTCGCGCGATAAATCAGGTTGGTCGGTGCGACCATTGCTGACCGTGGCGCTGACAGACTTTTCTCTGCCTGAACTTGAACAACCGACTTCAAAGTGAGTGTATCGCATCCACCGGCCAACATCCCTGCCAACAACAGTAAGCCTGAAGCAATACCCTCGACATGTTTCAATGGTAACATCGTGATCTAACCCTCCATTTCATTTGATGAATTCAGGGGATATCCCCTTTTAATTTAAAGCCTCATAACGAACCGACGTCGACGCGCTGGGGGGTCCCTCGCGGCCGTCCTTGTCCACCGCCGTCACACGGTAGTACCAGTCGCCGGTCATCACCCGTCCCGTCAGATCCTCGCCATTGTCCATGAAGGACAACTCCGCATCCGCCGCCACGTAGGTCAGCCAGGTGGCCGGCCCCGCCGTGAATTTCTTATTTCCCGCCCGATAAATGCGGTACTGCGTTGCCCCCGCCACCGGCGACCACGACAGCGTCCGCTCCACCACCTTCACCTTTACGGCACCAGGTACTTTGGCGGTCCGGCTCTCCTGTTCCACCGTCAATGACGACACCTGCACTGGCGCTGTGATCGGGTAAACGCTCTGGTTGTCCCCGTCACCCGCCTCGATGAAGTATTCCACCCCGTCCTGGGTCACCGCCGACGCAGGAATCACTGCCACGAAGGTTGACTTCACCCGCCGCGTCATCAGCAGGCGCGTCCACGTCGCAGCTCCCGGCTTGCGGTAGCAGAGCGTGGCTGAGAGCAGTTCGTAAACCCGGTTATCCAGCAAGCGCGCCTTGATCCAAACCGGCTGACCCGCCATCGCCGTCGTCGGCGGTGAGATCACCACGATCCGCGGCGGGGTCTTGTCGCCATGACCCGCCTCGCAGGTCACGGGCAGCGAGGCGAGACTTTCGCCATCGTTAAACTCCACCGCCGTCACTGTATAGCGGAACCGCCCGCTGGCGCAGTCCAGATACGAGCGGGCCTCCGGCGGCAAGGGCCGCTCGGTCACTTTCCGGCCGTCTCGGTAAACATGGAACCCGCGCGCGCCCAGCCGTGCCAGCGTCCACGTCAGCTGTGCTCCTTCCGCGGTGCCCCGCGCCTGCAGATCGGAGGGAATGACACTGCCCACCCCGGAGGGAACGCCCTTGACGGTCAGCTTCAACTGCTCAAGCCCCACCAGGTAGTTCTTCTGAACGTACCGGTTCTGCATGCTGACAACCGTACCGAGTGAAGAGATATCCGTCACACGCCCGATGAAGTGCTGGGCCCACGACTCCATCGGACCCGGAAAGTTCTGCCACTTCATGGCCCTGAATTTCGTGTTGAGCAGAATATGATCCCGCGCCGCCGCGATCCGGTGGCGCACGTACTCCAGCCTCTGCTTCTGGCCCGCCATCTCCGCCCCCGCGATACAGCGGTCCAGAGTCATGAGCTGTTGCTCCGCCTTGGCCAGGTTATCCACCGTGTTCCGGCTCGAGAAGACCAGGCAGACCGATTCGGCTTCCGCCAACTCCTTCGCCTCCGGCACAGTGAGTGTGGCCGTGACCTCCACAGACTTGGCGAAATCCCCCGTCACGGGAACCAGACAATCGCCCAGTTTCTTGCCGTCCGGCCCCCCTAGCTTGATTTCAATCCTGCCTCCAGCGGTTGCCGAAGCCACGGAGGCCCGGAAGGTGGTCCACTTCGGGTTGAAGGTCTGCCCGGCAGCCAGACGGTAAATCGCCCAGTTGCCGTGATCGATGTATCCGAGTACTCGTCCGATCGCCCTGCCGCCCTGTTTGTAAACGGATTCACCTCCGGTAGTCCGCCACTCCGCGACGCCTTGGCCGGAAAAACCCAGACTCGTCATATTGAAGAGCGACTTGCCTTCGTTGCTGGCTTCGAACTCCGGGGTCCAGCCACACTCCCCGGCCAGCGAGGCCAGAGGCTCGTTGGCGTTGATGATCGCCGTGACTTCAGGGGTGGCCACTAGGCCGTAACTCCGCTGGGCATAATCCCGATAGACGGCTTCCGATGTCTTATAGGCGTCGGCCTTGTCCCACGGGGCGCGGGCGATGTACCAAAGCTTCGGCGAGATCGCATCGGACAGCCGCCAGGTCAGGCAGTACAGCCCCTTGAGATTCGGTGCCCGATTCCGCCACGTGTCCAGGGTGTCGGCTAGGTCGATGTTATAGGGATAGTAATACATGGAACTCGCCATATCCCGCTCCAACCAGGGACAACCCCAATACTCCCTTCCCCTGTAAATTGATCCGTTTTCGAACTTGGCGGAGTAAGGAGCAATGGGCGCACAAATCACGTCGGCCGGCAAGGTGGCGACATCCTCGGCTCTGATGCCCCATCCGGCCACCGCAAAACGTGTTCTTGGTGAAACCTCTCGTATTCTTTTGTAAAAAACGTCAAATATGGTCCGCCACTTTTGACGTGCCTCAGACGTCGCACCCAACGTTTCCGACTGAAAACAGAAAAGAAAATCAAGCTCAGGGTAATCATCGCTGATCTGGCGAAAACGGGCCTCAATGACGCGAGGGTCTTCGGCCCGGAGGTTTCCGGAATACGCCGGGCGCATGATCTTGTCGATGTCCAGCCCCAGCCCGATCTTGACGCCGCGCTGATGGGCGTAGGCGATCACCCGCTGAAAGAGGTTCGCGCCCTTTCGAAAGACCTGCCGGTTGCTCAGCCGCTCGTTGTGCAATGCGCATTCAGACCCGAAATCGTAGTCGTCAAACAAGTCAGTCGCGCCGAAGAGATAGCGGTTGACATCCCAGCCTGGTTTGCCTCCCCAGGAGTGGCCGCTACGGGCCGTCGCCATCCAGGATCGCGTCATCTGGCCGTCCACCTCGAAGTTGTGGAACATCCCATTGTGGTCGCACTCGCCGTTGTAGTTATGAATGAGCAGAAAGTTCATCCGCATCCGCGCCATCTGGTCGATGATGAACCGCCAGTCCTCCCAGGAGTAACTCGTGGAGCCAGCGGGATAGGCAGTCCACGGAACGATCCCGCGATAAGCCACAGCCGGAGTCTTTTCTTCATCCACAACAGGCCAACCCGAAAAGGCCTTTTGCGGCACCAGCACATCGCCATCGGGAAAGAAAGAGACGCCCATGTGATCCTCGAGCAACCCGTAGACGCCATACAGGCATCCGGCCGGGTCGGCCCCGGCGACGATCATCGCCGGACGGTTGGCGACCGTAACGGTTTTCAAGACATAGCCTTGGGGGCCGGGTTCGGTGGCACTCCATGCCAGTTGTCCGCGGTCCACCAGCAATTTCAGGGCCGGCCAGTCCTTGGGCGACCCGATCAGGCAAAGCGGCTCATTGCCCGCCGCCGGCGCATCGGCCTGCTTTACCGGCAGCAACGTACCGGTCAGCTTGTACAGGTACAGGCGCAGTTCCTGGGCCGCATAGACCTCCGTGGCGTCTGCGGCGGGAGAGAGAAGAATCTCCGCCTCCGCCCTGGGCACAGCGATCCAAATACCGCTTACCAAAAAAACACCGATCAACCATCTTCCGATTTGTTTTTGCCCCTTTTTTTCATCCATATATTCATCCCATCAGGTGTCCATCATGGAACAGCGAACGTGTTATCCTTCCGAACGATCCAAAAAATCTAATCACGGCCGTCCCATAGGGATGGCTAGGCAGTAGCAGTTTAGGCTGTAGGCTATTAGGTGAAACGCTACTGAAACCTGACCATTGTTCCGATCATCGGAACCAGCGTCACGGTCTTATCCCCATAAACCGCAACATACGAAAAATTGCCCGAGGATGACTCCACCTTGGAGAACGCGCCAGTGAATCCGTTGGGAATACTCAGCCCCACAATTCTCCGGGTATTCTTGCCGCCGACCGACTCCACCCGCACCGTGCCGGAAAGCGCCGTGCCGACACCGGTCACATTCAACGTACTGTTCGTCGTCGTACCCGCGTTGATGACCACCACGCTGCTCGCGCTCAGTGTGAGATTACTTACCGTCAATTTTCCGCAGGCCGTCGCAGTTCCCGGCATGAGCCGTCCGCCGTCCTGCATCACCACGCGGTCCACACGACCCGTGCCTGCCAGACATCCTAGGCTGGTCACCGTCACGCCTGTGGCGTTGGCTGGCGCAATTCGCCCCGCCACCTCCAGTATCCCGTTGCTCACAATCGTGCCGCCCGCGTGCGTGCAAACCCCGTTTAGCGTCAGAGTTCCAGAGCCGATCTTATTCAGTGCGATGGACGTGCTCGTACCCACGCCGATCACCCCGGAGAATGTGCTCGACACATCACCGTAACCCACGGTCATCGTAGCGATCGACCCGGAGCGGTAAATCGCCCCGTCCCCGCTCAAACGGCCGAGCGTGACATCGTAAGTAAACGCCCATTGGGCATTGTTAGTCAGACTCATCGACGCACCCACAGGCAGGGCATTTATACTGTTGTTCACAAAATATGAACCGTTTACGACGATACCGCCGGCAAAGCTGTTGCTGCCGGACAAGTAACTCGTGTTTGAAAAACCCTGCGCGATGTTAACTCCCCCGTCGCCGGCGAGGTTGCCGGTGAAGCTGAGATAGCGGCTGGCGCCGGCCGCCGGTATCATGGTCAGACCGCCGAGCCCCAACACCATGTTGGCACTGACCGTAACGCCTCCTGTAGAGACGCCAGCAGACGTGCCCGTCTGATTGCTGAACTTGACGCCGTTGGCCGTGATCGTCCCATTCGCGCCTTTGGTTAGATTGGCGCTGGTCGTCATGAAGTTAATTGTGCCCCCATCCAGATTCAACGTACCGACGGTTCCAGCCGTGCCACTGCCCACGGTCGCCGTACCCGACAGGTTCACCACGCTTGCATTCGTCACTGTCATTGTGCCGGTGCCAACCGTACCGACGTTGAGCGTCGCCATCGTCAGCGTGCCGCCGGACTGCATGACCGTTCCCGTGGCACCGGTGCCAAAAGGTGCATAAAGGGTCGGAACCGTAGCCGTTCCACCATATAAATTCAAGCGACCAACACCAGAAGCGGCTGACCCTAGTTGAATACTTTGCGAGTTCGTAAGGGCAATCGCACCATTGATCAAAGTGAAGGTGCTCGGCCTTCCAGCACCATTACCAATGTAATAGGCTTGATTGCTTGCTTCGAGCCTCGACGTTCCGTTGCTTTGGATGATATGTCCACCTTTCAACTCTAAATAACTGGCTCCGCCCGGCAGGCCGATGCCAAACATACCTGCACCATCCAGAATCAACACACGGCCATCATTGATTAGCCAGCCATTACTGGTCCGCAACGTTCGATTGGCCGCCACAGTCCAGGTCTGCGTCATAACCCCTACGTTCCACCAACCATAGTTGAAAGTCAAATCCTTCGCCGCCTGACTCATGTCGATACCTTTGCAGGTTGCACTGTTTAGCCATACCGACTTGTTTGTCAGGGTGATATGATCACCAGGATCGAGGACGATAAGCTTATCTGGATATTTATCTGCCTCCAGATTTTGCGTGAACCCGTTTGTAGCCTTATTATCAAAATAGACAGTATCACCATCTGAAAACGTTTGGCCATTCCAGTTACCTGCCGTTGACCACTTATTGTCCGCGCCACCGCCCGTCCAGTAGACATCCGCAGCGGATAATGCTGTCGGCAACCCAACACCGAAGATACTCGCAAGAACGATGATACGCATCACTTTTCTTTCCAATTTCATACCTACTCCTCCTGTTTATGACATGCCACACCCAACACGATTTTTTTTATTATGCCATTTATGATCGTCGCCCTCTATCGGGCGAACCGTAATGTCCGCCCCCCGCCCATCTGTCAAGTTCCGAAAACGCCTATAATCCGATCTTCACCGTTTCAATCGCATGATGTCCCACGGGCAGTTTTACACCACTGGATTTGACCATCAACGGCTTGCCGTTCTCTTCAATCATATTGGTCACCTCAGCCGTCTTCGCTTTCTTGAACGTCTTCAGCGTCACCCGGCTATCCTTGCCTTCAATGTCGTACAGGCGAGCAACCACCGAATCGTCATCCTCACATTTCTTGACCGTGCTGATGATGACGTTGTCGGCTGAAACCGAGAAGAAACTCATTTCCGTCGGTAACGCGGCGTTCCCCTCTGGCTTGGCGCCAACGACGGCGATCAGTTCATGATTCGCCTGTATGCCGAGTTTACGGCCTTGCCGCCAATCGCCCTCATGCGAGGTGATCGCGAAGCGGTAGGTATGGTCGCCGACCTGCGGATACCAGTTGCCCTCGCCGTTGCAGCTCTTGCGCGAGGCGAGCAGCACAGGCTGGAGCACCGTGCTCAGATTATTCATGTCGGTGGGATCCTTCCAGTCGAAGACCGACACATCGCTGCTGAGCGTCACCCCGCCCTTGTTGTCACTGGCGTCCACAAAGTTCTGAACCTCACGCGGGCGGATGTCGCGGCACTGCTCGAAATAATTCAGCTTCCCGTAGGCAAGGCCGCCCGTTGTCGGAAGTTCATCTTTGCCGATCACCACCACACCCATGGGCACCTCGTAAGCGATGGCGGGCTTGTTCAGCGCCAGCGGCAGGGCCATGCGGAATTCGCGCCATAGCTCACCGTTAAACTCCTTCAGATCCACTTCGCAGTCGATGCGCTTGAGCTGATGCCAGACCACCGCGCGTTGCCTTACGACAGTATTCTTCCACGGCTGCTCAAACTCGTAGATCGTGCGCACCGGACCATTTTCCAACAGTTTCCACTGGGGTTTGTGCAGGGCGATGCGGTCGAAGCTGGCGTCCATGACCGACTGCGGCACGGCACCGAACTCGCCCGCATCCGTACCGGCGCCGCGATTGTTCGCCGCCACCGAAAGCATCGTGAAAACTTCCCCGCCAAGAAAATGAGTGGTATCCAAAAGTTCGCGATTCAGCTGCTTGTCTAAAATCCCCCGGATTCCGCCCGGGGTCAGGCTGACGCGGTAGAAGGCATTTTCGCAACCGTCCGCATGAACTGTGGGCACTTTTCCGTTTTTCGCTTCGCCATTGACCAAGCTCCATGTCTTGTAGCCCAAAGCAGGTAGGTCGTTGGCAATGAACACCAGCTTGCGACCGGCCGGTTTGACGGTGGCGAAGGCCTGGATCTCGTAGATGCGCGCCCCGTTGTCACCGCCGCCCTGGGTGCCTTTCGTGATCGTCAGCCGCACAAAGCGCACCGGGGTCTCCGTGAACCGGTGACTGGTGAGGGACGCGACATTACTGGTTACGGGCGGAACCAGGTCGCGCCACGGACCGCCCGCCTGCTCCGCACCCTCCAGCCGAAAATCGGCCGTATTCAAGCGCGTCTCGTCCCGAAAGACGCCCATGCAGCCTTCGTGACGGATGACCACGCGGTTGATGTTGCGGGGCTGGCCGAAGTCGAGTGTTAGGACGTGTGGCCCTACTCCCCTGACGCTCGCCCATTTGTCGGTGTCGCGTTCCGCCCATTTGCCCTCGATGGCCTTGTCCGCGCCGACCTGGGTATTGAACGCCGAACTGGCTGTGGCCGTGGTCCCCATAGCTGCTGCGGCAACATTCATTTCCTCAGGAATACCCAACGTGATGAACTGACAGGGAACAGTGTTGCCCTTGGCATCCACAACATGCACAGGACCCGTGATGCCCTCTGGCAGTGTCAACTCGACTGGACCTGAGCGCGTCCACGACAAGGAATTGAACACCGTGACAGGCGTGCCGACGGAAGAGGATTTTACCTGCTTGGCAATCGAGGTGACGGCCTTATTCAACAATGCTCGACCGGTGTTACGTGCGCTGGCGATCTTTTCGTGGAAGACCCGGTCAGTGATGTGGCCGTTCTTGCCGCCAATGCCGTGATCCATGTAGAGCTCATCCATCCAGGTTGCGTCAAACTGCTTGCCAGGCCACCCCGCGAAGTCACCCTTCAGCAGGCAGGCGGCAGTTGTGAAGGTTTCGGCTGCCGGCAGCAGGCGGGCGGCCTCGCGACGCAGAGACGAAGTCCAGTGATGGGTGGGGCCATGGATGTAGAGCCACACGTCGGGGCGTTCTCCACAGCGCGTGGGGAGGTTCGTCTGACCCTTGGCGATCTGGTCGAAAAAACCGGAGAAAGATGAATAGCCGAGTGTCGGCTTGTCGCCGAGCTGCGCGTTCCAATAAGCGATGAGCGGATTGAAATCAATGGGCCTTGAAAAATCGTTACAATTCAGCAGGGCGAGGACTGGCGGCACAGCGAAGGCCCGATAGTCGGGGGCCAAACGTTCCATCAGGGTGGCGATGCCTGTCGCCGCCGCTACGGGTTTGGCCGTGAGGAATTTTTCGTGGTTAACGTAGTGGCCCGGCGAATGGGCGAGCACGCCGCTGCCGTCGGGACTGAGCCAGCGGTAGAGGCCTTCATGATAGCGGCTGATCGACAGGTACGGCACGCCGGACTTGGACAGGATCTGCTGCATCTGCCAGGTGCGGGCCGGCACGTCGGGGTTGTAAGCAACGCGCGCGTCACAGCCCGGCAGATTCTTCTGGATCCAGCGCCGGCCGTAGTAGACCTGGCGAATCAGTTCCTCTCCCGACAGCCAGGCCTCATACGGCTGGTTATAGGTGGCACCGAATTCCAAGCGGCCATCCTTCATCAGACGGACAATCTCGTCGCTCCGTTCTGGGTGCGCCTCAAGAAACTCCATCAGGTGGAGCGTACATTCCATGGTAAAGCAATAATGAGTATCCTTCTTCATCATTTCAAGGGCGGGCATAATGTTCTGCTCGATCCGGAAGCGGCGGCAGAAATCGGGCGTGTCCATCCACGCTGTGTCTTGATGACTGGAGGAGACGATCCGCAGCTCTCCTCTCTGAAAATATCCCGAGGCATTGGTCTTCACCTCTGGCTTGGACTCTTCAGCGGTCGCGAAGACCGCCACACTTAACGCCAACGCATTGATCAGGTTCTTATTCATTGCATCTCCTCCTTCAGTCCATTTTTCTTCAGAAATATCTTCTCAATATCTTCCAGCGAATGCCCCTTGGTCTCCGGGACCCGGAACAGCACAAAAAACAGGTTCACCAGTGCCATAAGGGCAAACATCCAGAATGTGCCGTGGTTTCCAAGCGCTTTTTGCATGCCCGGAAAAACCAGATTTCCAAGAAAAGCGAAAACCCACAGCGCTGTGGTGGCGACAGACATGGCGCGGCCCCGCACCTTGGTCGGAAAGATCTCTGAAAGTATAACCCAGCAGACAACCCCGTTGCCGACGGCATGTCCTGCCACAAAGGCCATCACCCCGATCAGGACTCCGATGGGCCAGCCTCCCATGAAGTAAAATATCCCAACCGCTGAAAAGGCTGTCACCTGGATGCCAATACCCGTCAGTAGCAAGGTTCGTCGCCCGGCCTTGTCCACGAGCCACAGTGCCACCAACGTAAACACCAGATTGATGACACTCACCAGCACCGACTGGAAAAACGCGTCACAAGTCTTCGTTCCGGCTGCCTCAAAGATGGAAGGCAAATAAGAAAATACCGGCGTGATGCCGCTGGTCTGCGTCAGCCCCGCCAGTACAACACCCAGGATCAGCGCGCGCGCGAACCCCGAGGTGAATAATTCCGAGAATTTTCCCTCCTCCGCCGCCAGCGACTCACGGATGCCCGAGAAATCTTCTTGCGCAATCGTCTTGCCGTTGATCCGTGTCAACACATCCAGGCCTTCCTCCATCCGGCCCACTTTCATCAGCCACCGCGGGCTCTCCAGCGCAGCGACAATGGCCAGCGCAAACATAACCGCCGGCACAGCACCCGCCATGAACATCCACTTCCATCCGACTTCCAGATTCCACGCCTCCGTCCCGCTCCGCTGGATCAGCATGTTGACGAACACCGCGCTCAAAATCCCGAGCACGATCCCCAACTGGTAGAGCGTCACCAGACGCCCGCGTATTCGAGTCGGTGCGATCTCCGCGATATACATCGGCGCTAGGATCGACGCCGCCCCGATGCCCACTCCGCCCAAGATTCGCCAAAGCACAAACTGGCTGAGCGAATAAGAAAAAAACACGCCGACGGATGATCCGGCAAAACACGCCGCGCAAATGGCAAGACTTTTCTTAAGGCCGATGCGATCCGCCAGCCACCCTGATCCTGCAGAGCCCGCAAGACAGCCCACCAGCGCACAGCCAGCCGCCCAGCCAATACCCGCTGCATCCAAATTGAATGCCTTCGCGAGATACCCGATAGCACCGCTGATCACGATATTGTCATAGCCGAACAGGAAGCCACCCAGCGAGGATACGCTTGCGGAAACCACCAGAAACCAAAGATTACGTCCCATCTGCTTGTCATCCGTCATTCTGACTCACCCTCCCTTTTCTCACTCACGCACTAACGAACTAATGAACTTCCCCACTAACCCCTTCCGTACTTCTCCGCTGCCGCCATCAGCGCCCGCATGTTCTCAGGCTTGGTGTTGCGCCCCAGCGCGCACCCTGAACTGAGAAATAACCCGCGTCCAGCAGTGGCCTCAATGATGCTGCGAACCGCTGACTCCACCTGGTCAGGCGTACCAAAGGCCATCGGGTTGCTGGGGTTGATGTTCCCCATCAGCACCGTCGACTCAGGCACCGCGCTACGTGCAACTGCCATATCGAGTTGCCAATCCACCTCAAGAATCTTTGCGCCGACGCGGCCCATGTCCGCGATGATCCCGTTCGTATTGCCGCAGATGTGGAGCGAGAAGGGAATGCCCGCCGCCTGCACCTCCTGGGTCAGACGGATCTCCGGCTCTAGCGCGAACCTCCGGTACATCTCCGGCGAGATCAGGTTGGGACCAGCGAAGGCGTCGCCGATCGATGTCGCATGGGCTCCCGCCTCTTTCTGCGCCTTTGCAAAGATCGCACAGGCGCGGCGGCAATAGTCGATCAGCTTGTGTACATCCGCTTCGTTCTCTTCGTCAAGGAGATCCATCATGAAATGCTGAGGTCCGCGCAACAAACAGGCGAGACTGAACGGCCCTTGGTCCGCGCGCCCCATAATGAAGACTCTGTCGCCGATACGCTCCTTCAGCAGCCGTGTCGTCTCCAGCCACACGGGCAGGCGCCCATCTTTCCACGGGTCGGGCAACCGCAATTGCTCCACATCCCGAAGATCCTTGACTGCCAGGTCCGACTCGTCCACGACTGCGGGTTCGTCTGCACGGAAGATCACCTTCGCCCCACAGGCTTCAGCTAGCGAGGCATCATCGAAATCGATCACGCAACCGTCATAGCCGTACTTCGCCTGACTGACGACCTGCGCCTCGACCATCTTTGCAGCACTGTGTGCCAGTTCACCGACCTTGAAGCCGGCCGTCTCCGCCGCGAACATAAAGGTTTGAGGTACCACGGGAATGCGGTCCGCCACACCTCCGACCAACACAGCCAAACAGCGTTCCAGTCCTGTCATCTCACGCATCTTTTGCTCCTTCCAGTTTTGTTCGCAACACCTCTCGCTCTTCGTCCGTCAATGCGTAATACGTCACATCATTGAGGTGTGTATTATTTTTCTCAACAATCATCACCTGCATACCGGGCGAAGTAATGATCGTATGCCAAATTCCGAGCGGAATATTATAGGTGACCCCCTGCTCCATCTGCACCAACTCGAACTGGTGCTGTCCTGCATGTTGAGTCGCGGTCACCAGTATCGCATGGCCACGTAACAGAACAAAGACCTCATCAGAAGCATTATGCCGCTCGATCCGGCTCACCGTGTCGCTGTGCAGCTCCTCACAATCATTCAACTGCGCAACCTGCCAGCCCGCTGAGATCAGCAAGGGCTTGAATCCCGCCCCTGGAAAAAAAAATGTGTTCACATGTTCTTGATTCATGAGGGCAGTATCCCATAAACTGATGATTATTGCGTGTCTCAAATAACAAAACTTTTCAGAAACATTCGAAAACTTGACAAAACATTTGAAAACACTAAAATAGGCCCCATGAATATAATTTCCGATTGTGTAGAGCGCATCATAACAGACTTCTCCCCGCATGAGATTCCCGAGGTCCCCTTGGTCGGGTGTTATACCTACAAACAGGCCCACCCTGCGTTGCGAAAACATATTCACAGCGACGTATATGAGGTCTGCCTGCTTCAACACGGTACGCAACCCTACCGGGTTGAAAAGTCCCTGTTCGACCTTTCAGCGGGCGACATGCTCATCACACGTCCGGGGGAGATTCATGGAACCGATACTGAACCTGAGAATCGTGGACGGCTTTACTGGGTCCAATTCAGAAAACCGAAAAAAGACAGGCCTTTCCTTGGACTCTCCCCGCATGCAGCCCATCTCCTTGTTGAGCCTTTAAATCAGTTGACGAACCTTCAGTTTCATAATTGCGAATTGCTACTCGTCACCTTTGATCGCTTACTTTCTGCCGCCCCAGCCCCCGCGATGCCCAAGGCACTGGCGAAGGCAAACATCCAGAACCTGTTGCTCAGGCTCCTCATGGACATTGTATCGCTCACGGCCCGCGAAACGCATCGCGATTATTCCGCAGGTGTGAAGAAAGTAATCCTTTATCTCGGCAATCACCGGGAAGAGTCCATCACGCTTTCCGACCTGGTCTCGATCTCCGGCACATCAGACTCCTATTTGAAGACTCATTTCAAGCGTGAGGTGGGCATGACCCCTATGGAATATCTGATGTGGCTCAGAATCGAACAGTCCAAACGGTTATTGAAGGAAACGGGGAAGCCGATTACGGACATCGCGCTGCAATGCGGTTTTGTGACCAGTCAACATTTTGCGACCGTATTCAAACGACTGACCAGCACAACCCCGCGTGACTATCGTGTAAACGGACATCGCCCACCCCACGGGACTGAACATCCAGTCACCGGGACAGGCCCACGCTTCCACCCGGTCCATAAGCCTTCAAACGTTTAACGCGCAATACTCGACTATTAATTTAAGAAATACTGCGCAGATCGTCTGCTCTCCCTGCAAACTAACAAGAAATTCTTGTGAGTTGCCTCACACTGCAATATCCCAGGCCTATTACAAGTGTAGTCTTGTTCATGCCAAGCGACCCAATCTGTTGTTCTCATGCGAGGGTAGCAGCAAGGCGAGGGAGACGGGCAATCAGTTTGCTGAGAACAAGACTCTTTCGGTCGAGTTCGTAACGGGCTTGCAGATTCATCCAGACAGCGGGCGAAGTTCCTAAATAGTGGGCCAGGCGCAAAGCGGTATCCGCTGTGACACCTCGCTTTCCCAGAATGATCTCATTGATTCGCCGGGGGGGCACGCCGATGTCCTTGGCCAATCGATATTGAGAAACCGCCAGAGGCTTTAAAAAATCCTCGGACAGGACTTCTCCTGGATGAACAGGTTCGAGTGCTGGATCTTTCATAGTAAAAAATTCCTTTCTAGTGATAATCAACAAGTTCCACATGATACGCATGACCATCGCGCCAAAAAAAACAAAGCCGATACTGGTCATTGACACGAATGCTATACTGACCTTCACGTTCTCCCCTTAACTTCTCGAGGCGATTCGCCGGCGGAATACGCAGGTCATTCAGTTCAACAGCCGCATCAAGCCACTTTAATTTACGCAGAGCGGCTTTTCTTACTGCCAACTCCCATCTGCGGGCAAGTTCGAAATTAAATACCCGTTCCGTATCCCGACATTGAAAGGTTTTAATCATAGCGATGTCCGTTACTATGAACGATATTCGTTATTAAGTCAAATGAAAATTGTCACTAAAGATAACACGGGGTGCGATTCATTTTAGTTGAAATGAATCACACCAGGTAGCAACTGTCTTTATTGAGATTTTTGCGGGGTACCGCAAAAAGGGGGTGA
>JBAXOG010000130.1:0-14037 GCA_037133395.1 bacterium
TGATCTCCGAGCAGGACGCATAGCGCATCGATTGCTCCGGTTTGACCCACGGCCCACCCGACATGCTCCAGCCGGGCGCGTTGAAAAAACCGATATCAACCCCTACCCGACCCGCCTCACGAATGGCATGGCGAACATTATCCCACCATGGCTCAGACAACGCGGGCCTCTCCTTGTCGTCAACGCCTGCGCGAAAGCTGATGATGCCGATGTACGCCCGACCGATGCCCGCCTTGGCCATGGCTTCGAGTTCTTTCGTGATCCCTTCCCGGCTCACTTGGTTATTCATCCAAAACCAATAGATGCCCGGACGTGATTCAGGCGGCGGGTTGGCAAATGCCGCTGCCAACGTATCGTCTGGCAGCAAATTCTTTGCTGGAATTCCAGCATGTGCGGGGAGCACGGCCAGCGCGAGTGCGCCGGCGCTAAGGGTGATTTGCAAAAAGGAGTTTTTAATAATTCGCGTTTTCATCGGATTGATTATTTCAAGGTTTCCAGGTTTACCGGACCGATCAGGCCCGACTCGACGAGCGAGTCGTTCTTCTTCAATACTCTCGTCGTGCAGAATGTGAAGCGACCCGCGGGACTGGGCTTGCCGTCGAGCAACCACGTCGGCCAGCTCAACAGCGCGCCGCCCGGGTTGCGCTCACTGTCTTCAGGCAATTGTTCATCGCCGATCAGACGGTTGATCCAAAGATTCACGACTTTGATTTCGAGGGTGTTCTCGCCCTCTTTCAGCGCCTCGCTCACGTCCACGCGATATGGCGGTTTCCACACGATGCCGAGCGGCTTCCCGTTCAGTTTTACCTCCGCCATGATCGCCACCTTGCCAAGATCAAGAATGCACTTCAGCTTCTTCGCCTGGAATGTCGTCCGATAGGTCGCGTGCCCGGAATAATATTTAATTCCAGCATCCGGGTGCTTGCTCCAATCCTGGAGTTTGTCAAATGTCACCGGCTGCGCTGGACCGCCCCACTTTGGATCAAAGCTCACGTCCCAAGGCCCGGTGATCTCTTGGACGGGGGTAGTGTCGATCCAATTTTTCCCAGTCCCTTTGGTCGTCTGGGTTGCCTGGCGGAAGATGACAAATACCGAACCGCTCGGATCGAGGCGGAGCGGAACACGGGTGATGCCGTCCTTGATTTCATAATCCTTGGCCAGTTCGGTACGCCCGGTATCCGGCCACCAGAGTTCCGGCTGCTTACCCGTGATGCGGAATTCGGCAACGGCATCCATCGCAGTCGGCTTGGGATTGGCGACAAAATAGAGATCCGTGTCCGCAGTGGCGCGGTGGATGTAACGTAAAACAGGTTTGGCGCTGAAATCGGGTTTAATGCCGCGCTCGAGCAGTAACTGCGGCGCGGTTTTGCCAGTCACGAGTTTGCTCCAGAGTTCCACAGCGAGCGTCTTGATCGTTTCGTCGCCGGCTCCAACGTCGGCAAGGCTCGGCGATTTCACCGGCGGTTTGGGATCGGCGATGATCGTCGCGCCCTGATCGGCGAGTTCCTTGAGCTTCCTCAGCACACGCAGTGTCATGGTCTCCATAGGCGGCACCACAAGAACGCGATAGTTCATTCCGTCCGGCAGGACGAGTTTCCCACTCTTAACCGCCAAACGGTTCAGAAGCACGTCACTGTTGCAACCATCGAAGTTATATCCGCCACGGAGGTAGGGCGGAGCCCAAGGGAGGTATGGCGCAGCCCAAGCCTCAGCAGGAGGCGTGAAACGGCGCGGAGCCCCTTCAGGCTGGAGGTAGAGCACGTCCGCAACGAAGAGGCCCTGCCGCAACAGATATTGGCAACGCGCAAGATACTCATGCCACGGCTTGGATTGCTCCCACCAGGTCTGCGTCCGCTCGTAATGCATGCCCCATGGCCCCATCGCCATGCCGGGCGCCACATTCGTCCAGGGCTGCGCCGCAAAAAGGCTGACGACAAACCGGTTGATCCCCTCACAAAAAGCCCAATCCCCCAAATCTTTGAGAGCTGCCGGATGCCCCCTCCAATTCTCAGTGGAACTCGCCGTGAAGGCTTCGGCCCCGAGGATTTTCTTGCCGTACGTGTGCGCCGAGGAAGCCATCTCGATGCAACTGTAAAAGGCATTGAACTTGGCCCACGACCAGAACTCCGCCATGGGTTCATCGGCCTGACCGGCGTATTTCATGTCGTCAGTGGGAGGGGTGTCATAAGCTTCGATCGACAACCGCAATCCTTGCTCGTTGGCCAGTCGCCTAAATTCGCCGGCATAATTCTCAACCAGCATGTCCGAGATACTCTGCCGCAAATCCCATAGAAACCGCTCGCTGACTTCCACGTTTTCCACCACGCGCCCCGTGAACACCGGGAGATAGCTCAGCAGGTCATAACCGCGCCGCTGCTTGAACTCCTCGCGCATCAAGGGCGTCCAGTTCTGCGAGCCGGATTCCCAACTGTCGATATGCGTGGATACCAGCACCTTGCCTTGACCGACTAACGGTTTGTTATCCGAAATCACTTTTCCCATAAGCCCCGCGAAGGCAACCTTGGCCGCCTGCTTACTGAGCTTGTCGCATTCCAAACCATGGCCGCCCTTTGCTGGCGCGGGATGGTTATCCTTGCCGGTCGTCGTATGACCGAACCGGAGCACCAACCAACGGCCAGGCGGGGCATCCCAGGTGAGCTTTCCACCCGCGTCCATGTGCGCGGAAATGTCCTTGATCTGGTCGCGGGGAATCGTCATGGATGCTGGCACCGACGGGAAGGTTGCCGACAACGGCGGCACCTTATCCGGAAGGAAACTGGCCTTCCCTGCGATGGCAGGGACCCAATAGCGCGGACTGAGATCGAGAACAGATACTTCGACGAAATCCTCTTTGGGATACAATGACTTGGTGACATGCAGCCGGAAGAAACGCGCGGTCACTGGCCCGAAATCCAGCACCTGAAGATTCTTGAGTTGGAAAGTGTTCACAGGTTTGAAATTTTGGCCGTCGTCCGATACTTGCAACTCGCCCATGATGCCACGCGCGGAGGCCGACATCGTGTATGCCGTGAACGGTTGTGGAAACGCGATCTGGACGAATTCCGTTTGCTTGTCTCTTGGTTTGGCCAGCTTGAAAGTTCCCGGCTTGATCTCGGTACCGCTGCTGGTCAGTTTCGCGCCATAATCCGACATTTTCATTCCTTCGCCCGCCGGGGCAGGCATCGCCAGCACCGCAATGTCACGATAATAGTTTCCGCCCGCCTTGGGCTGAGGCAGCTTGACACTGATGTTGGTTCCGCTCGCAACAAGGGTCTCTGTCCAGACCACTTTCTGCATGGAAAGTTCCGGCGTAATCCATGGGCCTCCGCTGCCGCACCAGCCCGCCGCGTTATTCATGTTGATTTCCAGTCCAAGCCGGGAGGCCTCTTTGCAGGCATGCTGCACCATTTCACGCCACAGTGATCCCGCGAAATCCGCCTTTCCATTCGGCGACCCCGGCTGGCTCACTTCCATGTACAAGGCTCCACCGATGCCGACCCGCGCCATCGACTCCAAATCGGTAGTGATGCCTTCTTTGGTCAGATTGCCGCTCAGCGGGAACCAGTAGACCCACGGCCGCGCCTCTGCCGGCGGCGTGACGAAATTCTTCTGCAGTTCATCGGCAGCAGCGGCGTTGATCAACGCCAACATCAGTATCGCGATCCGTTTCATCATATTCGTTGTCCCCATGTCATGTATCCTTACCGTCCTTATCACTTGCTGTTTTCGCCGGGGGCAATGGCCAGGGAGATTTTCTGATGCAACCGTGGACCGATGTTGACGTACAGGTAGAGCTTGCCGTTATCCTTAAGCAGGTTCGCACTCATCTGGGCCACATTATCGAGGCCTGCCGCCTTGTGGTCGTAAAGCAAGCCCACGTATTTTGACTGCTCGAAAGCCGGATCGACTTCGCTTACGTGCAGATCGGCCACCAGATTCTGCACGGTCCAGTGGGCGTGATAGATGATATAATGCTTTCCGTTCCAGGGCAGATACGAGGCATTGGCGATTTGATCCGTGCCCGGAGGGGGATCAACCAGCGGCGTCTGTCGGGGTTCCCAAACGCGTCCATCCTTGGAGGTCGCCATGTAGATACGGCGTGTGCCCTTGTTGTTCCCCATGATCAGGGCGATGTAACGGTTGTCCTTGCCGTGGATCGTATAGCGGAACATCCGTGCGTAGGACGCCTCGCTCAGGCCCTCGAACATCTTGGTCGTGAAGGCAACATCCTCATACTTGAAATGGATGCCATCGGTCGTGGAGGCAAAACGGGTCACGTTATTCTCGCCGTGGTAGTAGACAAACAACTTCCCTTCCTCTTCCATCCAGATCGCATGCGGACCCGAGACATGCGAGACTTTGTAGTGCGGCTGCCAGTCACGCGATATGATCGGGTTTTCCAGATACTCCTTCCACGGTCCCTCCGGAGTATCGGCGTAGGCCAGGCAGATCCCGCCGGGCATATTGTGCGGCGCGTAGTACATGTAGTAACGCCCCAGCGGCTTCTGGAGCTTCTCGGTGGAGATCACACTGGGAACGATGACGTCGTCGCAGGGGTTGAATTTCAGGCCCTTGTAATCCAACACGACTCCCTGATACTTGAACGCCGGCAGTCCAGCAGCCGCGGCATTGGGAAACTCCGGCCCCGGATTCGGGATGCTCGCCTGGATCGGCGACAACCCCAGAATCGCCGGAACCGTTTTCTCTTCGCCCCCGGGAAGAATCAGCAGAAGCTCCGTAATCCGCACGACGACGGGCACGTCCCGCCCTGAGAAGAACACCCGCAACGTGGTCGTTTCCACTGGCTCAGGCCATGTGACGGTGATGGTCTTGCTTTTGGCATCGCGGACTTCGCCTGCCGTCTTCCACATTTCCCCGTCGCGCCAATCGACGCGAAGATTCTTCGGAAAAGGAGAGCCACTCCGTGAGTCCCCGATGATCTTCACCCCCTGCACACGGATCTTATGGGGCATTTCCAACATCCACCACACATCCTTTGGTGCCTCCTTGGTTCCCCCGCCGTAGGGTTCCGAAATCCATGCCGCAAACGGGTGGTCGAACTGCCCGTCGACGGCCAGGTAGGGCTGGTATTTGGCATTTGTAGACTGAGCGGTAACCTTGGCCCATTCAACCGCATCAGCCGCCCGCAGCGCTCCTGTGCTCAATAACATCAAGCCGACAAACACTATCTTTCTATTCTTCATTTCTATTCTCCTATTAACATGATTATTTCACTTTAACAAAACCTGGAGTCTGTCCAATCAACTCGATTGTTCGCTCCAGACGACCCGTGTAATACGCTTCGACATACTCGGCCAAATACCGCTGCAGCCCCTCACGCTCAGTAGGATGTTGGGCTGTCTGTTCGTTCACCTGCCTGCGCAATTCGCGGAAGACTCCCTCCTTGATCCAATACGCATTCGAATGCCTCTGCCGCATGGATGAAGCGAAGGCCAGGCGGTCGATCTCCGGGGTAGTCAGGCCGCGCCTCCACGCCGCCCGATAAATTTCCATAGCTTCCAGCCAAGAATCCTGAGCTAACTTCTTGAACAGCTCGTGCATTCCCTTCCAACCTAATTTCGCGGGATCGAGCAAACTCACCTTTTGCGGATCGCACCCCGGCTTCTTGTAATCCAGCAGTGAAACCTTGAACTCCGGTTTTCCGGACCCGGTGTAATCATACTCGATGGTATCAAGAAATCCGTCTCCGTCCTTATCCGTGTACTTGACCACCTCAGCCACTTGTGATGCAACGGGTTTCTTGGACGCTGTGCCTTTGCCGCCATGGAACTCCGCGTTCTTGTCAACAGTCCATGCCCCCCACTCAGCTCCGTAGAGATGGAGTTTTCGGTCGAACGGCCCCACATAAAGCTGGGCATGACCGGAACCGTCCTGATCAAATTCGCCGCGATCGCCGAGCGAATCAGCCTGGTCATTCGCGCAGAACCCTGGAAGGATCCCCTTCTTGACATTCGCGCGGGCGTTGGATGCCGTTGAATAGAGGTCGACTGCAGGACCGTTCGTTTTGTTGTTGGCAGTGGCCCACATCAATTCAACCCGCTCCCAGCGATGGTCATCTGCGTCCTCGTCAAACACGAAAGAGATCTGCTTCCAGGGCGTCGCGAAAGCCAGCCCATAGCCTTTGTCGCGATCCATCCGTTTGATCTCTTCGATACGCCGCCATTGGTTGTGATGGAAGCAGGCGTCAAACTTCGGATCACCCTTGAAGCGCGGCAGCTTTTGAGACATTCCTGAAATATCAATCTCCGCGCCTTGAAACATGAAGCTCATGTCGTAGGAGGATTCATTGCCGAAGCCGCTGTTGCCGTCCAGGTCGTATGCCAGTTGAGCCATATCAACTTTGGGTGGTATCTCGGCAAGATCATTTTTTTCTCGATTCAATGAATAACCATTGGGTGAACACCAGCGGAGTGCCATCTTGGAAACGCCATCGCCTGTTTCATCATAGAACGAGAAAGGGTTTTCCCAGTTCAACCGGGGATCGGCAAGGATCCACGAAGGTCCGTGCGTTTTGACGAAATCGCAATTGCCATGGTAATTGGGGAGCCAGTTGCAACTGCCAGTGTAATCATAGCAGTTGAAGTCGAACGTCTCCCAATTCAGCCACCCCAGCACCCCACGTTTGTCATGGTTAATAAAGATCATCCAGATGGGATGCCCGACGGTGCCTTTCCCGCCCCCTTGCTTCGGGTTGAACGAAAAGGCCTGAACATCTGGCACCCCGTCGCCAGTGGTGTCGCACCATTTGATATTCATGTCCTCCGGCCCGTCGTATGAACCGTCCCCATCGAAGTCGATTTGCAGCACGCAATTGATCATGTTGCCGCGTTCGTCGTCAGGACGCAGAGTGCCGCTTTCATCCAGCCAGCGCACCCGTTTGCCGTTCCACCACCGCTCCACCATGTCGGGCCTACCATCTCCATCAATATCGATATGAAGGATTTCCGAATCCGGCGTCCGTGATTTCAACGCGCTGTTGCATCTCGATCCCTCAGGCGTCAGAGCCGCTATCAGACAAGCGGTCGGGAGGAGAGTACCGGCAAACGATAAGCATAAAATCAGCGTGTAATTTTTCATAAAGACTTCATTCCTGGAACACGTTCCTTAAGCTCTCAAACCGCGTTCCTTTTTCAATGTGCCCCGTGGCACATGCCACGAGTGCTCGATTTCCTCCAGGGTTCGCCCCTTGGTTTCCGGCACCATCCAAATGGTGAAGAGCAACCCCGTAAAACAGCAAATGGCGTAACAGAAGAAGGTGTTGGAGGGGCCAATCGACTCCTTCAGCATCGGGAATGTTTGGGAAACAACATAGTCAGCCCCCCACAGGGCCAAAACTGCGATCCCCATGGCCAACCCCCGCAACTTCGTCGGAAATATTTCTGAGATGATAACCCATGTGACAACACCGGTCGAAGACGAAAACCCGATTAGGTAAATAACCACAAACACCAGCAGCAAAAGAGGGCTTGCATGAATATGATACAGGATGCCCACTGTCACCAATGCGAACGTCTGCAAGGCCACCCCGCCGATCAGGAGCAACTTGCGTCCGAGCCGATCCACGAGCGCAATACCGATGAATGTCGCGCCAACATTCGTACATCCCAGAACGACCGTGCTCACGAATGCCTGCGACTCCCCGGAGCCGGCAGTCGTGAAAAGCAAGGGGCCGTAATACATGATCGAGTTGATCCCGCCGAACTGGCTGAAAATCGCCAGCATCGTACCGATGAACATCGCGCGCCCATAGCCGCCATGAAAGAGCTCCGAGAACTTCCCCGCCTCTTCTTGCAGGGACAGGTCGATCTGTGCCATTTCCTTTGCCGCCGCCTCGGAACCGCCGATACGTTCCAGGATCGCCTTGGCCTTGGCACGCATTCCGCGTTTCATCAGCCAGCGAGGACTTTCCGGCAGGGGCAGAATCACGCACCAGAATATTGCGGCAGGCACGGTCAACATGCCCAGCATCCAACGCCATCCCTGCGACACATTCCAGGATTCTCCTCCTCCCAGCGGCTGTGTCACGCCATAGCGCTGAATCAACATATTGACAAAAAACGACAACAGGATGCCCACCACAAGCGCGAACTGATACAAGGCGACAAGCCGCCCGCGACTGCGTTCTGGCGCGACCTCCGCAACATAGAGAGGCGATAGCACCGAGACCGCCCCGATGCCCAGTCCGCCAAACAAGCGACTCCAGGAATAGACAGCCATGTCCTGCGCGACCGCCGACCCCACCCCGGACACGGCAAAGATAACGGCGCAGGCCATCAACATGGGCTTACGTCCGAACCTATCACTCAATGGCCCGCCAAATAGGGCGCCAACCATGGCACCCACCAGAAGGCTAGATGCCGCCCAGCCGGTCATGTCCGCCGCAAGATGAAAGTGCTCCTTCAGGTAGCCAATGGCCCCAGATATGACGGCGGTGTCATAGCCAAATAGAAACCCTCCCAGCGCCGCACCACCGGCCAGCAAGGCCAGATATCCGCGTGATCCTGTCGTCTGTGTTGTAGTCATTTTATTTTCTTCAATACACGCATGTGCATGCCTCCTCGGCAAACGCTTCGATCAATTTCACGTCAGCGTCAAAAAAGTGATCCGAGGGACAGAGTATGTAGCCGCCACCCTGTCCGGCCGCGTCGAAACAACGGCGAACTTCGGCCCGGGTCTGCTCCGGCGAGCAACCGGTGAAGAAGTGGAACTGGTCAAGTCCTCCGATCATGCAGACCTTCTCACCGATGCGACGCTTGGCCTCTGCCAGATCCGTATCGCCCCCCATATCCACGGGTGTGAAGGTTTCCATGGCCGCGGGTTGCATGGCGGCGATATGTTCCAGCAGCGGCATCATCCCCCCGCAGGTGTGATAGACAATCCGCTGCCCGGCCTCTTTCGCCGCCGCGATCAGGGGCGCGTCATACGGCGCTACAAAGGCGTCAAACAACGCAGGTGAAATGACGGTCGACGAGGCATCCCCCCCGCCGAACTCGATCAGATCGAAACGAGCGCCCTTCATGGATTGCACGTAGGCCAATTTTCGACGCTGAAGGATCTTCAGCAGCGCGTGAACCCACTCCGGATCATCGTAGGTCTCCATGATGAGCCGTTGAATCCCCACTAGACAGGATGCATCCTGCCAGCACCCTGGCTGGCCGAACACATCGAAGCAGCAGACATGACCGCGGATAAGACCCTGCTCACCGAACGCGTCCGCCTCCTGGTTGACCGCTGCCACATCGCACGTGGGCGCAGTCATAAACTCCTCCAGCAGGTCGATGTCCTTTTTTTCTTTAATCAGATGTTCAGTGACCCACGAGGTATAGGGGTTCGATTGCAGCACCATCGTCAGCTCCCCTTTAGGTGTCACGAACCGATAACGCTGCGTCGGATACTCCTGGCCGGGGACATCCTCCGCAAAGACACGCCAGGAGTCGGTGACGATGCGCCGCGCCTCCAGGAAACCTGGAACCGCCTGAAGCGGATCGAAGTACTCGCCTGCCGCTAAATCGGGACAGTGTTGCACCACCCAGCGGATCGCATCCAAGCCGAAGTGATTAAAAAACTCATCCCTGCTGGCACCCTCCAAATAGGTGCGAAGAAAATGATCCATAACGTGGTGCGTCGTCACCGGCAACCGGTCAGGGATCCGCCGATCCAGCGCGGCAATCATTCGTTGTTTTGATGTCATATCCACCTTGTTGATCTCTCGTTAATCATACCCCTGCCGCCCTGCCCCTTTAGAATCGCCTTATTGCCTTATTTAAAAAACCTTTTCGCTCATTACAAACATACAAAGGCACGGACTTTCCAGTCCGTGATTCAACGGGTTGGAAAACCCGTTCCCCTTTTTTGTCCCCGTCCAGCGCGGCTGCCGAAGCAGTCGGCGATCTTGTTTACAAGAACCGAATCATCGTGCCAGGATATGAATAGTACAGCACGACCGTGTTGCCCACTGTAACCACCTTCCAGCGGTCCGGAAGATTAAGCGCCGTCAATGACCCGCTCACCGCGCCACCCCCTGCGGTCATGAGCGTATATATCTTGCTGCGCTCCAACAACAACGGGTTCACAATCTCCAGTGTGGCCCCTGTCAGCGTGATGGTACCGCTTGCCGTCACCATGTCATTCGTGGACGCCGTCACATCCACGAGCAGCTTGCCGGATTGCGTAAGATTGTTGTTCACGACGAGTGAGCCAATCATGCCGCTTCCGGTAGGCGAGAGCACACCGCCGGTGATGACACCCAGGTTATAAAAACTGAGGCCTGAACCGAAACTGATCTTCGAAGAATCATCGGTGTTGATCGTCCCCGCCTGCGTACCGCTCAGCGTCAGCGTGCCAGCGCCGGTCTTGGTGAAGACTGATCCTGATGCGAGATTGTTTGTCACCGTAAGGCTGTTACCCGCATCCGCAATGTCGAGTCCGCCGCCCGCGCTCGTGAAGGTGAGTGGCATAGAGCCAAAGGAATTAAACGTCGTGCCGCTGATGCGCAGGGTGCCGCCCGCGAAGGTGACCTTGGCATTCGCCCCACCGATGTTGTTCGTGCTCGAGACGCTCAGCACGCCGTTGCTGAGGATCGTCCCGCCTTGATACGTGTTGGCGCCGGAGAGTGTCTGCGTTCCTGTTCCGACCTTGATCAAGACCACGGTACGCGTGGTACCCTTGCTTATGATTCCCGGGTATGTCGCCGTGGCATCGCCATTACCAACCGTGAGCGTGTTGGTTGCTGTCGTACTATAGGTATTGACGAGTGAACCACCCGCGTTGCCGGGAGAAGCCGACAACCCGTTCACCCGCGCATCCGATGACGCCATGTCCGCAGTTCCTCCGGAGTTGATCACCAGATTCCCCTTCCCGCTGCCGTAGGGAATGCCACCAATTTGGAGTCCACCCCCGTTGATGATCGTATCTCCGCTGTAGGTGTTGTTACCGCCCAGCCGAAGCGAACTGCCGCTTTCCGATCCGATGACCAGACTCACCGGACCGTTGTTATCCGCGATGTTTGAATTCATCCGATACAAGTTTGAGCCGGAACTAAACATATACACAACCAGATCCGAACCAGTAGGCGCCGTAACCGTCCCATTACCCGCCGCGCTACCAATGCCGTTCACAACAGCGTTAGAGAAGATAATACCCCCACTGCCAACGACCAGCACCTTGTTGTTCAGACCAAGCGTCACGTTATTCAGCCGGATGGAGTTCACCGTCTGCGTCAGTGCGCCGCCGCCCAGGGTCTGGTCCCCGGACATGTAATAATTCTTCGTGCCGTCCAGGTTGGCCGCTGCCGCCGTGCTGTCGAGCAGGGTCACGTCGGTATAGCGCAAGACGTTGCCGCCTACTACCGTGGCAAAGCCCGCATCTGTGTTATCCTTCACAAAAGCATAGCCGCCCACAATGCCGTTCGTCAGCGTCGGGCTTGAACTCAGCGTGCTGGTGCCTGTCCCCAGCAATGACACGACGAGCGATGCGCCATTCGTGCGCGTCCAGGTGCTACCCACGGTAAGCGTAGTGTTCCCGCCACGGTTGTTCACTGTGAGCCCGTTGCCGCCCGGCATAATCGGAAGCGTCCCACTTGTGAAGGTCTGGCTCGCATTGGTAGTCGCCCCCGCGCCGTAGATGCTCAGCGTCCCGCCCGCCAACGTAACCGCCCCGCTGAGCGACTCATTGGTTTTGTTAAGCCGGTCAAAGACAAGTGACCCGCCTCTCACGACTGTGGTTCCCGAATATGCATTCGCGGTAGTGTTAGAACTATGGGGCTGCAGGGTTGTCGTCCCCGTTCCGATCTTTTCAATGGAAATCGCCCCGTTGCTGGCGCCATTCGTGATAACACCGTTCAGGGTTGCAGTCGTGTTGCCGTCGCCGATGCTTAAGGTGACGGGATTGACGCTGTTGTTGCAAAAAACGGAAACGATGGGAGACTGTGAATAGCTGAAACCATTCACCGTCAGATCATATCCATTCATCTCAATGGTGCCACCGTAGTTGAACACAATATTCCCCTTGCCGGCGCCATGCGGCAATGCGTTATTGACACCCATGATTGCTTTACAGCCTCGCAGGGTCAAATTGCCAGCGAAATCATTCGTCTGGTTGAAAGTAGCAACCGTTGTGGGATAATACAAAGATAGAGAGCCAGGCCCCGTGATTCTGCTGTTCAGGTTGAACAATCCACCACTGTTAATATCCTTACCACACAACGCCAGCGTTTGGAGGAGGGTGATACCGCGATTTGAACTTATGGTCACGGCCGACGCCGTGTTTAAATCATTTGCCAACCAGGCGGTAACAATACCAGAGGCCGTTATCGAATCAGGCGTGTAAACCGATGGCACTGCACCCAGGTTGAATTCGTTCGTGATAACGAGAATCATATATGCTGGAGATGGCTTTGTCCCGCCAATAATAATCTTTCCGCTAAAATTGGTGTTGTTGCCTAACAATTTTATTGCCGTGGTCGTCCCGGAAATGGTCAGATTTCCGCTTCCAGCCAGGGCACTACGTATGATTGGCAACGCAGCGGGAGACGCATTAGTAGACATATCGATTACCCCACCGCTACTCCCGAAGTTCAGCACACCGTTGGTCAAGACCGTATTGGTACAAAAGTAGATCCCGCTCACATTGATTGGCGTGCTGCCAAGGGTCACGGTCAAGCCGCTTGCGGCACCCGTGTTGTTCGTGAAGATGGCGATATCACTGGTGCCATTACCCCAGTTTGTCAGTGTGCCCGTCGAGGATCCCCATCGCCAGTTGTTGGACGTCAAATCCCACGTACCGGAACCTCCGAGGTCATTGCCATTGCCCGCCCACCAGTACTGTTCAGCCTGCGCAGCCAATGCCAGACTCATGAATAGACCAACACACCCAATTAACTTTCGCATTGTTGTTTTCATAATGGTCTCCTTCTTTACTTTAGCATGTCTAAATAATACCACAGCAGTATCACATTTTCCATGACAATGCCACCATAAATCTGATACGATCTTGCCATGAAAGACCTGCATCTATCACCAAAGCACTCTGATATACCGAAGAACTCTGGAAATGCACTGCATGTAACCCATTACCTTGGTGAACCGGATTTCCTTTTTCACTTCCACCCCGAATACGAAATCGTCTTAATTCTCGGGGGTTCCGGCAACCGTCTGGTCGGCAACACCGTCATTGGGTACACACATTATGATTTTGTGTTTTTGGGTCCCGACCTGCCGCATACCTGGGCGAGTGATGTGCAGCCCCAGAAACGGTCTGACTGCCACAACTACGTGATCCAGTTCAGCCGGGACTCACTCGGTCAGGACTTTCTAGGACGGAACGAGATGCACACGCTGAATGGGTTCCTCGACCGCGCCGCGCGCGGACTGGCGTTCCCGCATAAAGCGGTCGAGCCCGCCGTCGGCCTCATGAAAAGCCTTGAAAGCCTGGCCGGCGTGCGGCGGATGACGGCCTTTCTGACACTGATGGACAGCCTCAGCACATGCTCGGCTGCGACCCCCATCGTCTCGGCGGATTACGACCGGCCCTTCCATCTTCAGAATCATGTCGTGCTTGGCAAGATTTTAGAGTACATCCATACGAACTATGATCGTATCATTTCGCTCGAAGAGGCGGCTGCTCATTTTCGCATGAGCGTGACGACCTTCTGCCGCTTTTTCAAGCGCGTCACCGGCACCAGTTTCGTGGATTACGTAAATGACTGGCGGATCAGCCGCGCATGCGGGTTGCTGCGAGAAGGAACCCGGTCGATCCTCGACATCAGCGAAGAGGCCGGCTTCAACAACCTCTCCCATTTCAACCGCCAGTTCCTGAAGCGGCAACAGATGACACCCCGCACCTACCGCCGGCTGAAACCCGAGAAAACTTAAAAACTCCAAGAATCAAAAACAAGACGAATAACCCCGAAGACCATATTTGAATATCCAATACTTCCATGGAATGTTGGGGTTGGATGTCTTGCTGGGCGTATAGGCGTCCGCGCCTGTACACGGGTCCGGCAGCTGCCGGACCAGC
>JBAXOG010000131.1:0-13679 GCA_037133395.1 bacterium
GTCGTGCCGGAATCCCGTTGCCAGGCGGTAATGTGGTGTTGCAGCAAACGACGCGCTACCCGTGGCAGGGCGAGGTGAAGATTGCTGTCGAGCCGAAGAAGCCGGCGTCATTCGATCTGTTTGTCCGCATCCCGGCGTGGTGTCAGGGCATCTCAACAACCAACGATCTCTACCGGATTGTCGGTCGGCCTGTTGACGGTGCAGCACAACTAAAAATAAACGGTCAGGTCGTCGAACGTCTGGAGATGGTTCGAGGTTATGCCCGCTTGCGACGCGAATGGAAATCCGGCGATGTTGTTGAGCTGGCGATGGAGATGCCAGTGCGCCGCGTGAAAGCGCATCCGCAAGTGACGGCGGATGTCGATCGTGTCGCACTGATGCGCGGGCCGATCGTCTATTGCGTCGAAAGTGTCGACAACGGCGACACGATTCGGAACCTCTTCATTCCGCCGGAAGCACGTTTCTTTGCGGAACATCGCGACGATGTGTTGGGTGGCGCAACGGTGATCCGCGGGAGGATTGCGGGGTTACATGGTTTGGAGAATGACAAGGTGGAGCAGCGTCCCGTGGAATTTATGGCGATTCCTTATGCCTGCAACGCCAATCGCGGGCCGACTGAAATGGCCGTTTGGATGCCTGAGACCCCCGCGCTCGCGCAGCCGCCGGTCACGATCGCCAGCCGCGCCCGGCCATCGGCATCAAATGTCTGCCCCAGCGACCCTGTGACGGCGGTAAACGATCGGATCGATCCTGCGGATTCCGACGATGGATCCGTGCCCCGTTTCACCTGGTGGAACCACCTCGGGACGAAGGAGTGGATCCAATACGACTTCGACCAGCCGCAAAAGGTTTCCAGCGTGGAGATCTACTGGTGGGGACGGGACCAAAAGGATTGCCGCGCGCCCCAGTCCTGGCGTTTGCTTTACAAGGATGGCGCGGATTGGAAAGCGGTCGAGGGAGCATCCGAGTACGGCACGAAGGCTGACCGGTTTAACCGTGTCAGCTTCACACCCGTGACGACGACGGCACTGCGGGTAGAGGTTCAACTTCAGACTGACAGGTCCGGCGGAGTTTTGGAATGGAGGGTTAAATGATGAGGCAGGTGTTAATCAGTCTCGCAGTGTTGGCCGGTGTCGCTGGCGCACTGGAGTCGGACGGCGTTCGGCTGACGCCGGTTCCGATTCAGAAGGTGGTGATTGACGATGCCTTCTGGGCGCCGAAGATCAAGACATGGAGCGAGATGACAATTCCTGATTGCCTGGCCAAGTTCGAGAAGGATGGCGCATGGCTGAATTTCGAGCACATCCGGGACGGCAACTTGACGGAGCCGCACAAAGGTCCGCCCTGGGAGGACGGCCTGGTGTACGAGATGATCCGCGCGTGCGCCGACTTTCTGGTCGCCCGCCGCGATCCGGCCCTGGAACAGCGTGTGGACGGATATATTGATCGCATTGTCGCCGCCCAGGCGAAGGATCCTGACGGTTACCTGAATACCTACACGCAGCAGAAGGAGCCGACACACCGGTGGGGGCTGAACGGCGGCAATGACGCTTACCAGCATGATGTCTACAACGCAGGCGCGCTGGTCGAAGCGGGCGTTCACTACTATCGCGCCACGGGCAAGACAGTGTTGTTGAAGGCCGCGGCCCGGATCGCCAACCACATGTGCGATGTCATGGGGCCGCCGCCGAAACAGAACATCATCCCCGGCCATTCGCTCCCCGAGGAATGCCTCGTCAGGTTGTATGAGCTTTTCCGTGACCAGCCGGAATTGAAGCGGGAGATGGGCTTCGCAGTTGATGAGCAACGGTATCTGAAGCTCTCCGAGTGGTTCATCGAGGGGCGCGGGAATTACGCGGGACGCAGGAGTTCCAAGGAGTACTGCCAGGATCACAAACCCGTATTCGAGCAGGAGACGATCGAAGGTCATGCGGTCCGTGCCACGCTGATGGGGACCGGACTGGCGGCGCTGGCCCTGGCCAACGGCCGCGAGGAGTATCGCGCGGCAGCGCTGCGCCTCTGGGAGAACATGACCGGACGGCGCATGTATCTGACTGGCGGCGTGGGGTCCCGTCCCTCGGACGAAGCGTTTGCCGCCGACTATGACCTGCCCAACTCCGGCTATCTTGAGACTTGCGCAACCGTGGGGCTGGCCTTCTACAGCCGCAACCTGAACCTGCTTGCGGGCGATGCCCGTTTTGTGGACGAGCTGGAACGGTCGCTCTACAACGGGTCTTTGTCAGGTACTTCGCTGAAGGGGGATCGTTATTCCTACAATAACCCGCTGGAGGGCAAGAAGGATCGCGCCCGCTGGGAGTGGCACGGCTGCCCCTGTTGTCCGCCGATGTTCCTGAAGCTCATGGGCGCGCTGCCGGGTTACATCTATGCCACGGACTCGAGTGGTCTCTATGTCAACCTGTTTATCGGTAGCCGGATGGAAGTCCGGTTGGGCGGCAACAACGTCAAGGTGCGGCAATCCACAGGCTATCCCTGGGATGGCGCGGTGAAGCTCGCCGTCGAACTCGATAAGCCTGCGACGTTCGACCTGTATGTCCGTATCCCGGCTTGGTGCCAGGGCGCGTCGTCATCCAATGACCTGTACCGGCTGGCGGGGCGGCCCGCTTCCGGCGCGGCTCGGTTGAAGGTCAACGGGCAGCCGGTGGCATCCCTGGCGATGGAACGCGGCTATGCGCGCCTGAGCCGCACGTGGGCGTCGGGCGACGAGGTCGAGCTGGCGCTGGAGATGCCCGTCCGGCGCGTGACGGCCCATCCCCGGGTGGCAGCTGCTGCGGACCGGGTAGCCTTTATGCGCGGCCCGATCGTCTACGCATTTGAAGGCTGCGACAACGGCGGGAAAGCCCTCAACCTCGTCGGTGTTTCCGGCGGCGCGTTCACCCCGGTGAATCGTTCCGATCTGTTCGGCGGCGTGACGGTTCTGCGCGGTCAGGCGGTCGGGTTGCACCGGACCTTGGATGACACCGTGGTGCAAAAACCCCTGGCTGCGACGGCGATTCCCTTTTTCGCCAATGCCAACCGCGAGCTGACCGAGCTGCTTGTCTGGCTGCCGGAAAAGAACGAGCTGGCGCAGCCGGCCCTGGAACCCTCGATCGCCGAGCGTGCCCGGCCTTCCGCCTCGTACGCCTGCCCGGGCGATTCGGCGCACGCCCTGAACGACCGGGTCAAGCCGGCTGCGTCGGACGACACCAAGATCCCGCGGTTCACCTGGTGGGATCACCGGGGCACGAAGGAGTGGGTCCAGTACGACTTCGGCCAGGAACAGACGCTCTCCTCCGTCGCCGTCTACTGGTGGGATGAGCGGCGGATTAAGCATCATTGCCGGGTTCCGCAATCCTGGCAAGTGCTCTACAAGGACGGCGATGCGTGGAAGCCCGTCGCCGGCGCGTCCGAGTACGGGACGAAGATGGATCAGTTCAACCGCGTGACCTTCACGCCCGTCAAGATGTCCGCCCTGCGGATCGAGGCGCAACTGCAAGCCGCCTGGTCCGGCGGGATTTTGGAATGGGAGGTTCAGTGATGAAGAGAAGATCGCTTTCATTCAATCGGGCCGTGTTCTTTGCGCTGGCCGTCGCGGTCAGCGCCGCTGCGGTCTCCGCTGCCGATCATGACTGGTATGTGAAGAAGGCGACCTGGCCTCAGACATTGACGGCCTCGGCCGAGACGCTGCAAGGCGGGGTTGGCGGCAAAACGGAGCTGGGCCTCTCGGCGTGGTCGTGGGCCGGGCCGTTTGAACTTCCGGGCAACCGGGAGCTGCACGCTGTTTTTGTCAAGGCCTTCGAACCGGAATCGGGCGAGCCTGCCACCACTAACGGCTGGGCGTGGAAAGCGGCGCCGGAGTGGAAGGACGGCGCGATCCATCAGGCGGGGAACCGCCTTTTCGCGGCCTATTACGTGACGCGGCGGATCACGGCGCCATCAGCCCGCAAGGCAAGGCTCTGGCTGGGCTTCGACGATGCCGCCACGGTCTGGTTGAACGGTCGGGAAATCCTGTCAAAGGAGACGCGTCACCTCTGCGCGCCCGACCAGGAGTGCGTGGAGCTGGATCTCAACGCGGGGGACAACCGCCTGCTGATCAAGATCAGCAATGAGACCGGGATCGCGACGTTTTACTGCTCGTTCTGGCCGCATTTCATGCTGTCGCAGACGCATCCGGTCTGGGCGCGGGTTCTCCGTGATTTCCCGGACGAGGCGCGGGCCATCGGCTGGGCCAGAGAGGACGCCCTTTTCGGGGCGCAGCCCGCCGCCCGGTTTTACCGCTATGACGAGCCGCGCATTGCCTTGAAGGGCGACTGGCAGTACACGATTTCCGGGGCGGGGCCGGCCCTTGTCGGCCGCTCCTTCGACAAGGCTGGCGACACCATGTCCATTGATTTCATCGGTTCCTCGATCGAATTCTGGCACCGGTTTGGGAGCCTGGAGAAGCAGATCGCCTTCACGCCCGAGGCTGAATTAAAGTATGGCCTGGCGAAGGTCACGGTGGATGGCGCGGCCGTTCCGGCGGAAAGCGGAATTCCTGCGAATGCCGCCGGTGAGACCGTCATCGATACAAGCCTGAAAGGGATCGATCTCGTCAAGGGGCTGAAACCCGGTCGGCATCGCCTGGAGATCACCGTGCTCGGCCAGCCGAGCCCCGCGTCCCGGGGCGGGACAGATGTGGCCCTGCTCGGATTCAACGTCCATGTAGGCGCCGGCAATTCACCTGCCGACTATGCCTGGCGGTACGCGGCGGCAACCCGAGGCGGCGAGGGATGGTCGGAACGGGCCGCGGAATTGGCAGGAAAGGTCACCGACGAAGATTCCCTGAAGCCCCTGCAGGAACTCTATTTTGCGTCACGGGAGGTGGAGGTGCTGGCTGAGCGGCTCCGCCGGTTCCATGCCGTCCCGCTGCCGTCGGAATTCGTTCGGAACGAAAATCGTTATTGGACGCCCGGTGCAGCCGCCCGGCAGTACCTTGACCGGCTGGCCGACGTGAAGAAACAGGCTGACGACGCCGTGCGCGCCGCTGATGGCTTCCGTTATCCCGGCAAAGCCGAGGGGGCGTTCAACCGGCTGATGGACCAGCTCCGTGGCGCGGTCAAGGCGGTGGACGAGTGCCTGACAGGCGAAGTGCGCAAACTGCCGCCCATCATCTTCTACACCGGTTCGCCGTTGGTCGCCAATGCCGTGCCCAACTACGTCTGGAACGCGAACCCGAAGGGGGACTGGGGATGCAGCATCCGGATCTGGAACCCGGCCACACCGGACGTGCCGGCCAAGGTCATTTTCGAAGATCCCAAAGCCTGTATTTTCGACCTCACCCTGTCAGATGACGCCCGCACGGTCTATTTCTCCATGCGTCGCAACCGGGAACAATGCTGGCAGATTTACGAGATGGGCATTGATGGTGCAAACTTGAAACAAATAACCAGCGGGCCGCATTTCAACGTTTGCCCGGTCCCGTTGCCGGACGGACGCCTGGCCTTCCTCTCCAGCCGGACGCCCGGCTCTCATACGGTCTGCCAATCCGGGCCATCGATGCATGTCCATGTGATGAACCGTGACGGTTCCAATGCTCGCGACTTGAGCAGCAACACCCTGACCGATTTCGGACTAAGCAGCCTGCGCGATGGACGACTGATCTTCACCCGCTGGGAATATGTGGACTCTGATCTGGGCTACCGTCAGTCGCTCTGGACTCAGTATCCTGACGGAAGCCGATTCGCCCTCTATTTCGGCAATACGATTATTGATCCAGCCACCTTCTGGCAGGCCCGTGAAATTCCCGGGCGGAACGCCGTGGTCTGCACGCTGGCGCCCCATCATGGCAGCCCGTACGGCGCCATCGGCATCCTCAACAACCGTTATGGCGTGGAAGCCCCGAGGGATGTCGGTTTTCGCTGGATCACCGACGAATTTCCGACGATCTATGATCTCAACTGGTACTGGGCTTATCGGGATCCATGTCCTGTGAGCGAGAACCAGTTCCTGGTCTCGTACGGGGGAGAGGGTGCCCAACGGTTCCGGATCTTCCTTCTGGATGAAATGGACAACAAGCGGCTGGTCTATGACGACCCCAAAACCAGTTGCTTCTACCCGCAGCCTGTCGTTGCCCGGCAACCGCCCAAACTCCTGCCTCAGCGGGCGACCGGGAAATCCAGCACCATGACCGTTCCGGCCGCCCCGCCCGGACAAATGCGCGAGGAAAAGGTCGCGACCGGTCTTTACGTCGTCACTGATGTCTACCAGGGCCTCGATGGTGCGATTGCCCAGGGTCGTGCGAAAGCGATCCGGATCATGGAGCAGGTTCCGAAAACCGTCAACACCACCTGGTGGCGGGTTTATGATCAGGGGCCGTTGATGGCGGGCGGCACGACCTATTATGCCAAGCGCTGCTGGGGCTATGCCCCGATTGAAGCCGATGGTTCGGCCTATTTCGAGGCTCCCGCCATGAAGGAAATCTACTTCCAGGTCTGCGATGAGGAGGGGCGCGAACTGCGACGGATGACTTCCGCCACGCAATCCATGCCCGGGGAAGTCCAGAGCTGCATCGGTTGCCACGAAAAACGGGAGACCGTTCCCGACACGCCCAGCCGGAACCTGCTCGCGATGCGGCGTCCGCCGACGCCCCTCGAATTGCCCGAATGGGGGAATGCCGGTATGATCGACTTTGTTCGGGTCGTCCAGCCCGTTCTCGACAAGCATTGCGTGTCCTGTCACAGCGGTGCCAATCCGACTGGCGGTGTCTCGCTCACCGGCCATTACACCCGCTTCTTCAACATGGCCTACGACAACCTGGTCGTGCGCAGCCAGTCGCTCCTTTATTCGGCCGACAGAAACTTGGGCTTGTCTCTGGACAAGCCGCTGGTCCAGGCCAACAACATGTTCCCCGGGACTTTCGGTCCGCAAAAACCGCTGACGACCGGGTCATCCGTCAGCCGCTTGCCGGATTACCTAGAGAAGAAGCACTGCAAATCCGATGTCTCTCCCGCCGAGAAAAGGCGTGTCTACGAATGGATCGACGCCATGGCCCCGTACTACACCACGTATTACAGCGCCCGCCCGGGAAGCCGCGGCGACCGGGATCGCTGGGGCGCCAATTCCGGGAAGGGGCTTGCCCCCTGGTACACGGAGGGATTCCAGCCGGTGTACAACAAGCATTGCGTGGCCTGCCATGGATCGCTCGACGACTTCACCAAGAATTCCTGGTTCGGAAAATGGAGCTGGCTTGACCTGACCCGGCCGGAGTGGAGCCCGGCGCTCACCGCGCACCTTGCCAAGGATGCAGGTGGCAGGGGCCTTACGGAAAAGGATTTCGGAAAACATCTGACGAAGCGCTGGACGGAACGTGAGAGTAGTCTCATCGGCCTCTGGGGAACGACGCCAGGCGAGTGGCACACGATGGATAACGCGGTGAAAGCCGGACGCAAGGTGGAGCTGTTCAAGACGACGAGCGACCCCGTATATCAGGAAATACTTAAGGCGATTATCGCCGGCAAGCAGTATCACGAACAACTACCCGAGGCCGACATGCCCGGTTTCGTCAACCGCTCCGCCGACAAGGCGTTCTTGTATAAATAAAGAGAGCACTGACATATGAGAAACACTAAAGCTTTAATCGATGCGTTTCGCATGGCATCGCTGTTGAGCGTTCTTTTAGGCGAGGCGCCATTGGTTGGGTTTGGGGATGAAACCCGGCCGGCGGATGTCACCGCTTCTGCACAGCACGTTTCTAAAGAACCGGTCCAGATCGTGATCCAGGCTGACAAGCCCGGCATTCCTATCAGCCCACTGCTGTACGGCACATTTTTCGAGGAGGTCAGCCGGGCTGGTGATGGTGGATTGTATGCCGAACTCATCCGCAACGGAAACTTCCGTGCCGGGTTGCTGCCCGAGGGGTTCAGGCTTGAAGGAAAGGAGCTGATCACTCCGGCTGGTTTGCGGCATCCAGCACGGGAAGTTGGTGATCCGTTGGACGGTTGGTTCGCTTGCAGGCAGGCGCAGGTCAGTGTTGTTCCGGCCCTGGATGAATGCAATGAAGAGGGCTTTGCTGGCCGCATAGTAATCACGAATGCCGGCGATGGACTGAGCAATTCAGGGTATTACGGCATTCCGGTGGAACAGGGTAAGCGTTATCGACTGCTGATCATCTCCCGAATTGACAAGGGGGCGCCCAAGACAATGCGGGTTGAGCTTGTTGACCGGGGAAACAACTCCATCGGTGAAGCGTGCCTGGCCATGAAAGGCGACGGTTGGGTTCGGCAGGAGACGACGCTGACGGCTGCTGCAGGCGAGCCCTCCGCCACGCTTCGTTTTACTTTTGCAGCACCGGCAACCGTTCTGTTGCGGTATGTGTCATTGTTGCCGGCGGAACAATGGCATTGCCTGCCGCTACGCGTGGACTTGGCTGAAAAACTCAAAGCATTGAAGCCCGCGTTCATGCGATTTCCCGGTGGTGGCTTCGTACATAACCTGAGTTTGAATACCGGGTGGAATTGGAAGGAGACGATTGGCCCGGTGGAACGGCGTCCCGGACGGATAGGGATGTGGGGATACCGGTCCACCGATGGACTGGGCTATTACGAATACCTGCTGCTTTGCGAAAAGTTGAAAATGGAACCGGTGCCGGTGGTCAACGTTGGCATTAGTTGCATGGCGTTCAAATATGAGGTGGAACCCATGGAGAAGATGGGGCGCTGGGTCCAGGACGCTTTGGACGCAATTGAATATGCCAATGGGCCGGTTGATTCGACCTGGGGGAAAGTACGGGCTGCCAATGGACATCCGGCTCCCTTTGCCATTAAGTATATGGCCATAGGCAACGAATGCGGTGGGGAGGCCTACGCGCAGCGATACCCGCTTTTTTACCAGGCGATTAAAAAGAGATATCCGGAGTTGACCTTGATTGCCTGCGAGAACATCCAAAACGCCCATGTTGCAGTCGACCTGTTCGACCAGCATCCCAATTGCATGCAACCAGAATGGTACATTAGGAATGCCGGCTATTACGATCGCATGCCGCGCACATCCAAGATATTTGTCAGCGAATTCTCTGCCTATGACGGGAGTCAGGGCAATTTGATCGGGGCTCTCGGAGAGGCTGTCTTTATGCTTGGAATGGAACGTAATTCGGACCTTGTGCCCTTGAGCGCCTATGCTCCGCTGTTCATAAACGTCAAGCACCGTAACTGGCCGGTCAGCATGTTTGTTTTTGACAACACCCGTAGCTACGGGACGCCCTCGTATCATGCGGTGAAGATGTTCAATGAAAGCCGGGGTGACCATTGTCTGCCCTGTACAGTTTCTGCGCCTAAAGCCCGGCGGCGGATTGCCCCAGTCGGTGGGGTGGGGATTGGTACATGGTTGACGCAGCTTGAAGCCAAGGATGTGCGAGTTTCCTGCGGTGAACAACCCTTGGCCGTGGTTGCCGCTGGCGCGGACTGGACGCCCTGGAAGAAACCGGTCGGCCAATGGCAGGTCAAGCCCGATGGCGTGCTGTATCAGGGTGGTGAGCAGCCAATGACCTGTGCGCATATCGGCGACAAGGACTGGAATAATTATTCTTACACGTTGAATATCAGGAAAACCGGGGGCAACGAGGGCGCTGTCATCTACTTCGCGTACCAAGATGCGGCAAACACCTTGTTTTTGAATCTGGGCGGCTTCGGCAACCGGGCGGCTTTGATCGAACAACGCATCAACGGAGAACGCAAAGAGGTTACGCCTAGGGTTCCGTTCACAATGGAACCCATGCGTTGGTACGAGGTGACGATTGATTATGGCCGTGACCGCCTCCGTTGCCTGGTGGACGGAACGGTATTGTTCGACCTGCCCATGGATGCAGTCACCCGAGAGGAAGAACACGATCAGGTCTTTGCCTCGGCCTCGCGAACAGCTGATGGCCGGATTTATGCCCGCGCTGTCAATGTTTCGGCACAGCCGTTTCAGGCCGTATTCCGGTTCGAGGGGCTTGGGCATTCTGCTGGCGCAGTCAAGGCGATCTGCATGAGTTGCAACGATCCGCGGGCTGAAAACAGTTTTGAAGCCCAGGAACGGATCAGCCCGCGGCCCCATCAGATCTCTATTGATGGGCCGCTTGTTCGCTGCTGTCTGCCACCATATTCTCTCTGCACATTCAGCTTGCGAGAACCGGATCGGCATTTATGACGCGGGAGATACCAGTCGCCCTGGTGTTTCTGCCCCGCTTCAGCAGGATAATTGACAAGTGCGGACGGATAAGGGGAGGTGTTCCAGAATTAAAGAGAAGATGAATTATTGGAGTTCGAGAATTTACTAATGTTGTTCGTATGTTTTTGGTGCAAGAGCCTTAAAAAAGAGAATGTGATGAAGTTCAGAATATCCATGAAAAATCCATAATTGACAATAGCGGTGACGATGTTGTTGTGTGCACTGTTGAGCTTGTCCAGCGCTGTCACCCTGCCCGTGGGTCATCACGCCATTGAAACAGTGAAGATGGGATTATAGGATGTTTCGCAACTCGCCAGACTTTTCCTGGTGGGTTTATTCGGCTTCTCGATGTGCGTGTCTGCTGCGGACGTGTACTGGACAGGTGGCGGCGCGGATAACCGTTTGGCTACGAGCGGCAACTGGTCCAACGGGGTTCCGGCCGGCTATTAGGTTTGCTTTGACAAGCAGGCCACGAACGGGTTAGCATAGAATTTAAATACCTACTAAAGAATGACAGCTTGCTTATGAAACAAAGTTTACCCTCCCTCGTCATAATGCTCCTCCTTGCGGTATCCACGCGAGTACAAGGCGGCGTTGAGATTCAGGACAGAATTTCTGTATCCGCGTTCGGCGCGAAAGGCAACGGAGCAAACGACGATACCGCCGCCATCAAGAAGGCGCTCGATGCCGCAGCCCAGTTTGGCGGCGGAGCCGTTGTGGTGCCACGCGGCACGTTTGTCATCACTGCGCCGGTCTCGCTCAGCGCCAACTGCACGTTAGAAGGAGTCGGCGGCGCTTCGGTCCTCAAATGGGGCGGCGCTGTCTGGACGAATACAGAGGCGAACATCAAGATAGGCGTCATGATCAACATCATTGGCAAAGCGAATGTCCGTATCGTCAACCTCGTGTTCGACGCTGGCGGAGCGGATCTCCATGTGCTTCGGATGGAGAACGGTGTCAACACAACGCCTCTCGTCATCGAAAACAACCGGTTTCAAAATCTCTCTCGCGCCAGTAGCAGCAACCGGTTCGCGCGCAGTCTCGCCATCTCGCTCTCGGGTGGACGGACCATCACCCGCAACAATTATTGCGATGGCGCATCGAGCGACACGTTCAACTATAACAGCGGTTGGCATCTCGTCTCTGACAACATCATCATCAATGGTGAGGATGGTGGTATCGCCTTCAACAACGGTGCGCAGGGTGTGATCAGCGGCAATTGGATCTCCAACTGCGACCTGGGTATCGGTATGGGCCACCCCGGCTCTGTCGAGCAGTCGAAAGAGAACACCACGACCATCACCGGCAACACCTTCGAACGGTGCATGCTGGGCATCAACATGGGCTGGTTCGGCTACAAGGGCGCAGGCGCACCCCAAAATTGGACCATCCAAGGCAATGTCTTCAAGGATTCGGCCTGCGGGGATATCAATTATGACGGCCCGGAGCGTGGTTTCGCCGCCAATGGTTCCATCAGCGGGAATATCTCTTACCGCGTAGGATCTTCAAGGCACAAGAACTTTCGGCATGACGAGTCTGGTCGTGCGACCAGCGCGCGATTTGTCCGATTGGCGAACAGTGACAACGTGACCATCACCGGGAACACGGTGGTCGAACCGCAATCGTCAGGGGCGTTGTTCACGATCGCGGGAAGCAGGGAACTTGTCATCGCCAACAACCTCATACGCGTTGTGCCTCCCATCCCTTCGTTGTCGATTATCCTGCTCGATCATGCGAGCGGCATCACGGTGTCCGCCAACCGGGCTACCGGTGAGTTTGACTACTTTCTGCGGAATGATGCTACCTCGCCGGTAACGGACCTGCACATCAATGACAATGTGGTCGAGAGTTATCGCACTCACGCCCTCTCGATTGCCGGTTCGCTCACCAAATCAGAGATCCTCGACAATCGCTTCACCCCTGCGAAAGGAGCGGCAAACGCAATCCATTGCCCGGCTATCTCGGCTGAGGTTTTCATCAGGAACAGACAGCCATGAAACACATAGTGATTGCCTCTTTATGGATGCTTTACGTGCCTGGCTTAATTGCAGAACCAAGCGGGAGACCGACTCCTTCCGTCCGCACAGAAATGATTGCAGGAACGGAAACACAACAACTCGCCGTGGCGATAATCCCCGCCGATATCAACACCGCGTATACCGTGGCGTTCAAGCTCAAGACGGAAGCGGTTTCCAAGTCCGACGGGGTGTCCATTAAGCTGTTTCAGCGTAACACGCATACCGGCTGGAGTTCGTGGTATCCCACTTCAGCCCAGGGAAAACCCGGCGAAAAGCTGGTGCAAACTGGCGGGAGTCGGGATTGGCAGGATTATCGGGTCTCGTTCATGCCGGACGGGGCGGCAGACTCGGTCGAACTCTGTCTGTGCCTTGAACCGGGCATGTCCGGCAAGGTCTGGCTTGATGAGGTCAAGATGGATAGTACTTCGACCTGGGTCGCGCAACGTGATTTCGCTGGTCACTGGCATAATGTGAAGAAATGGGGCGACCAGTTGCGCTGGGTGGAAACGGTTGGAGCAGTGGATAGCCTTGAGGTTACCCTCCAGCAAGGCAAGCATACCGTTTGGCTCTCCCAGTTGGGAGGAAACCGCCCGGACATCGAGCTGGCCATTGACGGGCAGGTGTGCGGTTGCGGGAACGGTGATGCGGCAACCGGCTGGCGAAAGATAGGTACGGCAACGCTGGCGGCAGGCCGACATCTCGTTACCCTGACCAGCCGGGATCCGAAAGGCTTTAACACCAAAGCCGCTTATGCCGGCTTGGTCATCTCCACCGCGCCGGACCCGCTGCTGCCAGACTTCAACTCCTGTTTTAAGGAGCCGCTGGAAACGCTGCCGGTGACACTGTATCCGCCCAAACCGACGGATCCGCGCCTGGTGATCGTGTTTTCAAGCGTTCTGGTGAAAACAAACTACAAGGAGTGGGACGTGGTCGGTTTGCCCACGTCCGGCGCTGCCCGCCTGGCGGCGGTTGCGCACAAGAACGGGGTTCCTGTAACATGGATGGTGGACAATGAAGCCGCACTGAAAATGAAAGATCTTCTGACCCAGTGGCACGAGGACTATGGCGACGACATCGGCTGTTTCGATTGGAACAACCTGTCGCCTTTGAAAGTGGCACTGCCTTGGGCCAGCACCAGCGTTGCCGCTGTCGGAGGCAACCATCCTGTTGCAGAGTTGGAGAAGGCCGGTATTCACGGCGCGTGGGGGTGGTGCTGGGAGCAGGTGGAGATCGATAATATTTCCGACCGTGGCTGCCCCTGGGCGCCCTTTTACGTCTCGCGATATAATCCCAAAATGCCAGCCCAGTACGAGGGGCAAGTCATTGCCTTTGACTGGACCATGCGTGACCTAAACAAGGCGCTGCACATCCACTCCGGTGAGGCTTGTCGCTTCAGTACCGACGTTGATGAGCCGCGCCGGGCCGGAATCATGTATGGCCGGGCGATCGAATACTGGAAACAACTGCTGGAGGAATACC
>JBAXOG010000132.1:0-13490 GCA_037133395.1 bacterium
GTTTCAATCCACGCGCCCGTGTGGGGCGCGACGGTGGGTACTTTAACATATTCTCTTTCAACGGGAAAAGAGGATAATTCCGCGAACCCACCAGATGTGAGGGTTCTATTCAGTTGTCAGAGACCAAAGCTAATCTATAACCTGATCGGATGTAGCAGGTTAAAGTCTTCCGCGAGCCCTCTTGCAAAAACATGTGTGCTTGGGGTTCGCGGTTACAGAATCAAGGCGCCTTCCATGTCAGGCGTCGGTTTTGCGCCATGGTGCTCAATCCGCTTCTGGTAATTGTCCCCAAGAAAGTAGAAGCGTAGACTATCTGTGTCCGGATCAAAGATCTCCAATAGACGGGCTCTCAGCATTGTCCACTGCGCCGGGTCTACATTGCATTCAAAGACGGAGTTTTGTGCCCGGATACCTGAATCAAGGCAGGCCTTTGCGACGTGCCTGAGGCGTCTACGGCCCGCGAGGTCAATGGTGCAGACATCATAGCTGACAAGTACGAGCATTTAAAATCCTCTCATTTGAGTAAGAAGGGTGGATAGGCGTCGATGTCCCCGCGCAAATGGCGCGCAAGCAGCATTGCCTGGACATGGGGCAAGAGCCCGACCTCAACCCGTTCGTCTAAAAAGGGATGCTGGACGATCTCTTGTTTCTTCTTCTGCCACGTCTGAAGAACCGTCTTGCGCGTGTCATCGTCCATGGTCACCGCGCCAGACTCGGTCACGGTAAACCCTTTTTTGTCAATCTGATTGAGATTGATCAAAGAGACAGCGACACGGTCTGCAAGGATCGACCGAAATTCTTCCATCAGGTCAAGCGCCAGACTGGGACGTCCTGGCCGCAGCGCATGCAAGAACCCGATCTGCGGATCGAGTCCGATACCCTCCAGGGCGGCCTCGCAGTCATGTGCGAGCAGAGTGTAGAGGAATGAGAGCAAGGCATTCACGGGGTCAAGTGGCGGACGCCTGTTGCGACCATTCATTTGAAAGTCATTTTGTTGACTCACCAGCAAGCCGTTAAAGGCCGAAAAATAGTAGTTTGCCGCCTCACCCTCCAGACCTCGCAAAATATCGATATCCTCTGTCTTGCGGACGCGCTGGATAACATTGGCCATCCCGTCAATCGCCGTACTCAGTAAAGGGTTTTCGCCATGGTCGCGTAAGGCGCGCTGAAGAACGGTCCGGCTGTTGGCTAGCTTTCCCAGCACAAACCCCCTGGCTAGGGCAAGTGACACTGTCTTGTCATCAGATCTTCTTATCTGCTCGCGTCGCAGGAGCACATTCCCAGAGACTGGGCCTGTGACCCGCGCTAAAAACTGACCGCGTTCCGTCATAAAGCTGACATGCACCCCGCGTTCGCCGCAGAGACCCAGCAAAGGCGGGCTGCACGAGACCTGACCAAAGCAGACGATACCGCCCAGCATGTGTATCGGCAGCCTCAAACGAGTCTCTTTCTCTACGCGCACGAGTACCGACTCACCCTCATGGCAGAGATAAGAGCCCTGGGTCGAAACATAGAGCATATTGAGTAGTTTTTTCATAACACCAGTCTCTTCGCCGATGACCGTAATAAGTCGTCAGACGCGATGAAGGTCATTTAGTTTGTTTCACACGTATCAAAGTCGCGAGCTTATCGCCCAAGGCTGTCGCGAGTCGGGCTTTATCATCTGGATAGAGCGAAATGAGTTTCTTGCTTGCGTGCATGTAGAGATCTTGTTTGAGGTACATGCCTGCCTTGTAACGAGGCGTATCCATACCCCAATATTCGATATATACATCGTATTCCGGGAGGTAGAAATCGGGCCTTATCTGAAAGCCCTCGATAATGCGCAGGCGGGCATCATACCGATATGCGATACCGTGTGTGGCCAGCCACTCTGCGATGCGTCGTTCGCCATCTGACTGGACAAGCGTTCCATCAAGCGTCTTGATCTTCTTTTTGTCTTCGACCTGTGTCTCGAAATTACGCCGCTCTGTTGCGGTCTCGTCAAAACAGGTATCACAAAGGGTGCGTTCGAAAAAACGCTGGCTTCTTGCATATTCATCTGGGGCGACTGGCCTGCCGCAGCGGCGGCAGGTGTGGATCGTCTGTTTTGCTGCAATCACAAGAGCTGTTTTGATGGCGATACCAGATGCGGTGACACTTCGCTTGACATAGTCATCTTCGTTTGGGTTCAGATACATATCGCGCAGGACTGGAAGCGCCTTCTCGGCAGCAATACCGAAGGCACCCAGTGCCTTGGCAACATACTGGCGCACTTGCGGGTGGGTATCTGAGAGCAGGGGCAGCAGGGTCTCTACCGCCTGTTTTGAATCAATGACTCCGGCCAGTTTTCCAAGTGCCGAGGCTGCCAAACGGCGCACCAACGGTGAGGGCGATTCACAAAAGGTCTTTAGCTCGATGTAAGCAGTGGGATCCGCGCTCTCACCCAGAGTTTTGGCGCGGCCGGCAAGGGTCTTTTCAGTCTTATAGAGCACGATCTAATCTCCTTTTTAGAACCGACTTACTACGTCATTGAGGACTTCGTTGCGTCATCAGGCGCAATTTCTTCGATCTGGCGGTCAAGCCAGCGTTGCGCGGAGCGCTCCTTGCCGACGCTTTGCGGGAGACAGAGTTCCAGCAACGAGCAGTGGGTGCATTTGCCCTTGTCATAGATAGCCGGGGGTGTGAGGCCTGCCTTCATGAGTTCATGCAAACGATGGCAGACCGTCTCCGTCTGCTGTCGCAACACCTCGTCAAAGAGCACCTCGCAGCGGCGGCGAGTCTCGCCATAAAAGAGAGCACCGACCTTGATATGACAGCCCAGCATCTCCTCTAAGCAGAGTGCTTGTGCGCAGAGCTGGATTTCATACGGATGATGGTTTTTCGCCGCACCCTTCTTATATTCCACCGGAAGAGGAAGCCACGTGTTTTCACAACTTGGAATCCGTACGCCACCCTCTGACGGTGGTGTACGGATCATTTCGACGACGTCTGTAATCCCAGAGATACCTAAATGAAGAGATCGCAGTCGTAAACTACGAAGAATTAAAGTCTCTCCCCGAGATTCGCATGCACCGCTATGTACCTTCTCATGCAAGACATTTCCAACAGCGGTATGGATATTGTCCGCCCAGAGTTGCTCGATGTGTATAAGTGCAAAACGACGCGGACAGTAAGCATATTGGCTGACAGCGGATAGCGGTAGAAGATTTTCTTCTGCGTACATTATTGCTCGTGACGAAGGTGGAGTTTGATTCCTTTAGGCAAGGTGTCCTCTGTCCATGTGTTCTGAATACTGTAATCCGCGAATGATGCTGGAAACTCTTTGCCGTCTTTTAACGCAATTTGAATCCCTTCGAACAGCTTATGGGCATGGGCACATCCAAGGCGGGTTTCATGAAGGTTCTGTTTTTTCTGCTGCTCATCATTTGCATCAGCGTGGGTACCAATGTGCTCGAAGTCATAAATGCCGCGAACAATCATTTCGCCACGGGCGGCGGAATGGTCGTGCTCAAACATGTGGGTGATGGCTTGAAACAGCAGGTTGAGATCGTCATGCGTGAAGCCTGTACGCTCTGCAAATGAAGGGGAGACATATCCTTTGGCGACATAGAGAGCATAGGGGACGATGTGCTTATTGCCCATTGTACGTTCCTGGTTTGCATCGGATTCTTTCGTCACCGCGCAACGTGTAATGGATATTTCGAGTGGGGTGATGGGATGGACGGATTGGCCGAAAGTAAATTGAACAGGACCACGAACTTGACCGAAGGCGGATCCTTTTAACACACCATTCCCTGTTGAGACGACCCCCCCAAATGTACGAAGATCATAGAATTCTCGACATAACCATTTAATAGCCGTCTCCGCTTTTTGAGCATCAGTACCATTAGGCAATTCACCTTTTGCAATATCCTCACCTCTCTTTTGCTCCGTCTCGATGACGGCACCCTGTTTGATGAGGATGTTGAAGACGTTGGCGGTATCTGATTCACGAGCTGGTGGGAAGAGTTCCACAAAGTTGCGGATTTTGCGTTTAAGGCAGACATCTGTCACGATTCCCCTGTTAGTGTTGGGGTCGATACGTGGCATATTGCCTGCATCCGGATCACCATTGGGATTGCCATTAGTGACCTCGAAGAGGAGGAGGAAGTCGTGACGGTTTGTGAGGATTTGGTTTTTCATTTAATGTTTCCTTTTGTTTGTAGTTTATTCTGAAACGAGATTAAGAGGTTCGGATTGCTGCGAACTGTCATTCTTTGCTTTACCTGATTTGTGTTCGCGTGCCTCCTCGCGAGCAACAGCATCGGAAGCCTGCTGCTGATAAAAGCCGAGTGCAAAACGCCCCTGAGCTTGGAGGTCGAGATGGCGAGGAAAGACAGGCGGACATCCTTCTGCTTGCGGCTTGAAAAGAGCGATGATGTCTTGGATTTGCTTGTCTTGATAATCGCTGCCACCTGATTTACGAATTTTATCGAGATGATGCCTGTATAAGCGAATAAGCAGTGGGAATACCGTCGTGGGTGAGGTGCTGGCGGTGCCGAAGTAGCGTTCAGCGACACCCGTGAACTCCTTGGGGTAGTCCCGCGATTTTCGTTGTGTTTCAGAGAGAAGCGAGAGCAAGCGTCCGCAATTGTAAGCGGGGTCGTTAGTATTGGCTATGATTTGTGTTCTGATTTCCATATCGGATTCCTTTCTGTTACGGTTGAGAATGAGTTTGAGAAGCGCGAAACGGCTCTGGTCGTAGATAATTTTATAGTTTTTGTCCCCGACCAAACGCGAATGAAGTTGGTTAAGAATGGGTTTGATAAGCGCGATGGATGGTGCCGTACCTTCAAGTGCAGCGCAGTAGAGTTGGGATGCAACTTCGGTTTGAAGTTTGTCCATATCAGGTTTGATTGATCCCTTATCCCGTTTCAATGGAGGCATCGTATTTGCAAGCCAATAAATAGAAAGCGGATTGAACGCAGTATTCTTAATGGCGGCTTTTTTAGTGGCACTCGGTTCGTTCTTAGCTGGGACAACAATATCAAGGTCGTCAAACCATCTCGCAACGTTTTCAATGGCCTGATCCAGCGGTTTTTGAATCCAGTTGCTGACAGCAACACGCCCAGAACAGCCTTTGAACGTAACGGCGATGAACAAGTCTTTCTTCGCCAATTCGCGTTCGAAACCCGCCCAAGGAGATTTCATAAACTTGGAAACGGTCTGCGGATCTGGTTTGTTGAGTAAACCGGCAAAGAGGCTTCCGGCGGATTTTGTTTGAACAGCCCAGAAACATAACACGGTATTGCCTAGCCTAAGCGATGTGTCTTCTGATTGTATGAGGTGATTAAGCGCGGTGCAGTAGGCAGTTGCTGCATCCACGGAGGTTGGACAGTTTTGGCTTTTAGAAAAGCCATAGGACGAAAAAGCGTCTTTGTCGAAAGAGACCAGCGAGGCACCAGCGGCTTGCCCTCCAGGGACGCTCATAATTTTTACTCCATGGGTCTCGGCAATGGGTTGGTCGGGCTGGCCAGTAATGATGCAGAGACCCTTTGATGCACTCGTCTTGGTTGCTGACACTTCTGTCGAATGCTGTGAACGCCACCAGTTAAGCATTTCTTTGTTTTCGAGCAAGAGCTCGCCATTTACACGGAATGTGAAGTTTTCTGGGCCGAGCGTAGTTTCGGCACCAGACGCTGAGGTAATTTTCCAAGAGGTACCATCTTTTCGGAGAAATGGCGGCAAGGCTGTTGTTTTCTGAATATACTTCAGACAAGCTAAGATAACGGTACACGATTTTCCACACGCTTCCATCTGTCGCCAAAAATCGGCTTTCTTAGCAGCATTGTTTATATTCCGATCAGCCAACCATTTTGAGTTGTTGCTTTTTTTTGCAACGGTTTTCCAATTACCCTCCAGACCGAATACAGCCGTGATACCGTCTGCAAGAAATTCAGAGACCCCTCCAGCGTATTTTGCCCTTGTGGTTTGTGGACAAGGAAACTCGTTACCGCGTTTGCCATCTGTAGCAGTATCTACTGGTCCTTGGCCCAGCAGGTTTCCATCGTCATCAAGGTCAATGATCCAGCGGACGGCCTTGGCTGAGAACGCAGGATCAGAAAGAAGGTTGCGAGAGATTGCGAAATCGTAGAGGTGTTTAAGGAGCATGATTATTTTTTCTCCACATCTTGGATGAGAATAGAAACATTGTCAGGGTGGCACTGGATGCTATTGTCATGAATTTCGGCTTGGAAGAAAGACGGACGAGGAGTGATTTTCTTTCCGACAAAGAAGCGATCAGGATCAACATCATATTCTTTCAATTGTTTTGTCTTTTCACCCTTTTTCAGACTAGACAAGCTTTGCTCGAATTGTTCGCGGGCGGCTGTAATATCCTCTGGCTTGAGCCACTTGAATCCTTCTTCCAACAGACGATGATCAAACACATCATAAAGCATCAACCCAAGTGGTTCGTATTTGGTTAAAGCCAAAGGTGTGTTTGAAGCGGTAAGCTCTTTTTTGCGGCGGTCAAAAGCGGTATCAGCATCTTCCTCATACTCAAAACAAGCATCGAACTCACGAACACCTAGACAAGGACGGTGAAAACATTTGCCAGAAGAAGCGCGTCGTTTGATTTGCCCAAGATATTTGCCAATGTTGCATCGCGTGGGATCTGCGAGTTTCGTCAACTTGACTTCAGCCGTAATCAAGTACTCAACATCTCTGAGTGCGAGCATGTTGCGCTGGGTTCCGTCTGCGGCACCGCCACCAGCGTGTATAGGTGAGACTTTCTCAGGCGATTTCATCCATTGTTTGGCGTTGTCCAGACTGATAACGGAGGTAACTTCGTTGCGTCGAGTGGAGAACCAAGAACCCCGTTTGACAATATGAATGGTATCAATCAGGTAATACATCTCGGGTTCCCAGAAAACGGCTTCAAAGATGCCTCGGGCAGATGAAGGGGTAATGACAGGGTAACTAACCCTCTCTACTTTCATTTCGGGTCGAGTGAAGCAGGCGAAATCCCCCCATACGCGAAGGGTTATACGGTTGGCTTTATTCATCCTAAGAACTCCTCAAGTGGCTGTGCGTCATTCGGTTTGATTACACCAAGATAACGATTATATTGGGCAATGTCCAAAAGAAAAATTTCAATGTTAGGCAAGATTTCAGTTAAGAGACCATGTTGCTGGAAGAATATGAAGTCGTGCTGGCGGATATTCACCATATAGCGTTGTAGATTGCGGAGGTCATCGCGAGTGAAGCGTGGGGTGTCGGATTTTGGGATGCGGGATTGGAGTTTATCAAGATAATGGCGAGCATAACCAATTGGAATGACAACAGGGACTCCGCTATCTTTTATAACGACAGCTTTTGCGGCTACGGTGCGGAAACGAAATGCTTCGCGATCTTGCATGATGTCCTGTGTATCAGTATTTGACAATTGGAAAAGCTCAGAAAAATATTGTGTGAAAACTGAGGGATCGGTGGCTAGGCGATTGGTCGCTTCGATCCCCAATCGACCTAATGTAACAACAGCTTGTCCAGTGGCAGTACCGTAAATGCCTTTCGGCAGTTTGTTATCATCTGGTGTGAAGATATGTACTGTGCCGAATCCTGTTAGTTTGTCTTCTCGGTTACAGCGCCCTGCGACCTGAACAATTGAATCAAGCGGTCCCATAGCTCGCCAAACAACGGGGAAGTCTACATCCACACCAGCCTCTATAAGCTGTGTGGAGATAACGCGGCAGGTTTTTTTGTTCTTGAGTCTACGCCGGATATTGCGAATGACTGCGAGGCGATGCGCGGGACACATCGCAGAGGATAAATGAATGGGTTTTTGTTGAGTATCATTAATCTTTTCATTGAGTTTGTCCCATAAATCGCGAGCATGGCGCGTTAGATTGACAACACAAAGGCATTGCGGCTCGGCAACAAGAAGGTCGCTAAGCGCATCCCAGCTAAGCGTCTCCCCTTGTTTAGGAAGCTCATAGACGACACGGCGAAGGTCGGAAAACAAAGACACCGGATTTGGCGCGATTTCTGTGATTTCTTCAGAATAGAAGCCATCCGGAAGGTTTGTAGAATGCCGGAAAGCTGGTTGTGTGGCTGAACTAAAAACAAAGCTGACCCCGTAAGTCGAGACAAGTTCGCGGAACACCGAAAGCATCGGGGCGAGCAAATGTGTCGGCAATGTTTGTACCTCGTCAAATATTACGACTGAGTTTGCAATATTGTGTAATTTTCGGGCTCGGGATGGCGATGCAGCAAAAAGGGATTCAATGAACTGAACACTTGTAGTAATGATGATGGGGGCATCCCAGTTTTCTGAAACGAGTTCGAGTTTTGTAACTTCATCGTCCGTTGCAAGGATACGAGGATTCACTGAAGAGTGGCATTCCAGAACAACACCTTGTTTAATGGGGTCGAGAATACGACGATACTCGGCGGCGTTTTGCTCAATAATGGAAAGATATGGGATAACTACAATGATGCGGCGTAAACTATGTTTTTTCGCATGAGCGAGAGCGTATGCCATCGCAGCAAGTGTTTTGCCTCCGCCAGTGGGAACAGTGAGCGAAAAAAAGCCTTGGGGTTTGTCGCCTGCAGTGATAGCGGAATCGAAGATTTTGTTACGAATGTCCGAGAGTGAGCTGTTTGGATTTGCTATACGTTTGCGTTCGCGTTCGTCTTTGACACGCTCCAGCAGGGCGACGCCATCCAAAGGCAGCGAGGGGATGGCTAATTTGGCTGTGTCTTTGCCCATTCCTGCCCAGAATGCGGAATCCAAGCGATCCGCATCAATCAAACAAGAAAACAGCATTCGAGTGAAATATTCAAGAGGCAAAGTGTTTTGCGGCGATGTGTTCAATGCGTTTAAAACAGATTTAGGCAAACTATTTTCATTTGGGAAGTAAATATTGGGGTCTGTTATTGTCTTGGACAATACGAAAGAGTCATCGGCTGCAATTTGGTCGACTGCTTCTTGCAAATCGGAAATGTCATGAAGTCCGGCATGATGTCCTGCGACAGCAAAAGCTAATGGTAGCGATCCCCTGTCAAAAGCTGCTTTAGCCCCATAGACGGCATGTTGGGTATCCTTGCCCTTTGTGCGCAAGCCTGCAAGCATATCCTGGAATGGTTTTCGCGCCTTGCCGACATCGTGTAATATTCCGGCTGTATACCCCCAATCCGATGCACTAAATACTTTGCTAAACTCTGCCCCGATTGACGCAACAGACGAAGCATGTTGACTAAGCGATTGCCAGTCTGTTTTCGGACGATCTGCCAAACTATGCGCATAAATCATTCCATCTCCTCCTTCCCTTCCTTTATCAGCAGGGGCGGGTTATCCAAGGGGCGGAGGGTGAGGCGGAGGAGGTTGCCGTCGGGGTCGGCGAGATAGTCTTTGTTGTTGAGGTGTCCGTCTAACTCGAAGAAGGTCTTGCGGGCGTAGGTGATTTCTTCGCAGGCCGTGGCGACATCGGGCGGCGGGAGGGTGCTGGCCAGTTGCCAGGCACCCCATTCAAGCCGTGAATAGTATGCCGCTGCGTTGGCGTGGCGCGCAAAGAGAGCCAGTTCGAACAGTTCGCCGTCCGCGAAGAGCGCAAAGCCTGTGGCTGCGTCGGGCAGCTCGGGCAGGTGTGGTCGTGTGCTTTCCATCTCTTTAAGCATTACGATCTTCTGACGTTGAACGTCTGCCTCCGGGACAATTTTGATGCACCTGCGTTCTTGTGGATAAATCAGATAGTTGCTGCCTACATAGAAACGCCCTTCTGTCGTGTCCAGGCATTCGCCGACGGTCGCCAAAACTCTGGGGGATTCAGAAGCTGTCAAAACAAACCATTGAACTTTTGCACTTTTGCAGGTCTGGAGTATCGAGGCCTGGGATGTCTTGAGAGCTTCGGCGAGCGATAGGCATTCCGCTGGCTGAAGCGCGCGGAGCGGGAGTATCGCGAAGCGTCCGTAGTGAAGCATGCCACCCACGGGTTCGCAGTCGGTGGAGGCGATTCGCTCCTGAAGAAGTTGATTGTCGCGGAGGCGTTCCTCTTCCATCTTGGCCTGGCGCACAAGCTCTTCTTTTTTTCGCTCAGTCTCTTCGCGAACGAGGACGACTCCTTTAAGCAGCCGATAAAAGAGCTGCGTCTCGGGCCAGAGCTTTCCCGTATGGGCTAAATCGCGCACGACATCCCTGAAAGCCACGAGACTATGAGCGTCAAGTGTGTTGCTCTGTTTCCACGTTGTGAGCATAAGCGTATGCCACAGGGCGTCAGCAGAGGAACCGCCTGCACCCTCAAGCACCTGTTCAAAATTCGCTGCGGGAAACACGCCTAAATGTATGGGGGTTCGGCCTTGCAGATTGTCTGGGCCCGTGACATTGGCTCGGATTCGGATCGCATTGCGGTCGAGAAGCGGTGCCAATACAGCGGCATCATAACGCGGCAGATGCCCAAGCTTATGTCCGCCCGCTTCGGCATAGATCGCGATGGCCTCGCCGTCGTGGTTATTCTCGGGTTCGCGCTCACAGAGCAGCCGACCGTCATGAGGAGTCGCTGTTGTGTAGTAGTGGCGTCCAACGATGAATGTTGGAATGAAACCAACCATCCCCTGTGTGTCGACAGGGTTCAAGGCTGTGTCTGAAAACTTTTCAATACTCTGGCAAGAGGTGCTCATAACATTTTCCCTTTCTTGAAGCGGTTGGCAATGGCAGAGGCCTCGGGTGACCCGAGGGTGCGGGCCGTATGAAGCAGATCCCCCAAGCGTCCATTGGGGGAGAGGATGCGGCGGGAGAAACCAGGTTCTTGAAAGTTGGTCTCTTTATAATGCGCCTTGATGAGAGTGCGGAAGTTTTTTTGAAGCTGGGGCGTGATCAGCCCGAGTTCCAGCAAGCGGTAATTGAAGGTTTCAGCGGAGACACCGAAACGATGTTTGAGACGAAGCAGCATCTCGTAGTCCCAGGTGTCAGGGAGTATACCTGCCTGTGTCACGGTTGTTCGGACTGATTCTTCTGGCATCAGAAACGCGGCTGCAAAGAGTCGTGCTGGTTTCCAGCGTTCTACTAACGTTTTAGGATAGGCCAGCCCAAAGGTGGTCATGCGTACATGTAGAAGTATCTTGCCAAGCTCCAGGACGAGCGAGAATATCTGGCGCTCAGGATTCTGCTTTGCGCTGATGAAGATGAAGACGTTTCGGTTATTCGCGTCGTAGAAGGAAAGGCTCTCGATGTGGCTGGGCATCTCCTGGAAGACAACGCGCAAACCATGGTTCTCAAAAAGTTCCAAATGATCGAAAACAACTGCTGTTCGAATGCCCATCAAATCGCGCACCTGAGAAGCCAGTCGCGTGATTCCGCTGGCATTGAGGTCAAAGGGGATTTGAAGTGGTATCCGAGCCTCGCGCGGGACAGCGCAAATTTGTTCAAGTCGAAGATAGTCTGCAGTAATGGTTCTTACTTGAATAGCGAAAGGTGAGTCTTCGGAAAGGAGCGAGGGCGTTGTTGTTTGTGAAATACCCTCGCAGGGAAAGGATCGCCCATCGACAAATGGCTCCAGTGGGTTACAGGGAGTCTGGCTCGTGAGTGCCATGGCAGGCGCAGGGTCGACAGGGAGAAGCCCAGAGGGACTAAAAATCTCATCTAAAGAAATGCCAAGAACTTTTGATATCCGATAGAGCACGTGTGCCGATGGATAGTTCTTACCAGCTTCGAGGTTGCTGACAGGCGCCTGTAACATTCCAAGACGGGCGGCTAGATCGCCCTGCGTCAAATGAATGCGAGACCGTAATGCTCGTATATTACGTCCGATGGTTTTGGCATCGGGCATCTGCACGTTTAGCGCAAGTTGTTTTTTAGATTTCACTTTTATATGAAATCATAACTATTGAAATTTGTCAAAAGTTATTTTCATAATAATGCAAATGCGAAAAAAATCATCCCCCTCTGCGGCTCATTGAGACGCAGTGAATTCACGTTTATTGAAGGATAAAAAACTGCCTCTTCGTATATTCTCCGCCCTAGGTCAGTTAGACAGGCTTAGCTCCGAATGCGTACGCGACGTCCTTCAACGGTGACGCGTCTACCGGATAACAGCCTTAAGGCTTCAGGGTAGGCGATATGTTCCTGAACTTGAATGCGCGCATGGAGTGTTTCAGGCGTGTCATCCTCCAACACGGGGACGTGCTTCTGAACAATAATCGGTCCCGTGTCCATTCCCTCATCCACAATATGAACCGTACATCCTGTAACTTTTGCTCCATAGTCCAAGGCCTGTTTCCAAGCAGCAACTCCAGGGAAAGCGGGCAGAAGCGCCGGATGAATGTTCAGCACTCGACAGGGGAAGGCCTTAAGCAATGCAGGTTTCACAATACGCATGAACCCAGCAAGCACGACCGTGTCTACTCCAGCATTCTTGAGCCACTGGATGCAACGTTGCTCTGCTTCGCCGTCAAGCTTCGTCTTAAAGGGCGCACAATCCAGCCATTGGCAAGCAATACCATGACACCGCGCACGATCCAAAATTTTTGCATCCTGAACATCCGATAACACCAGGCACACTTCCGCATCAAGCGTACCCGCCTGAATGGCATCCACAACGGATTGCATATTGGAGCCAGAACCTGACCCCAACACACCTATTTTAAGTTTATAACGTTTCACAATGCTCTCATTCTCTCGAATATTACTTTTTTTCGATTGGCTCAATGGTCACGGTACGGAAGTCAATTGCACCGCCTTCACTCTGGAGGCAGATTTGTCCTGCGTCCGTGTAGACATCAACACCTTTGTTCATCAAAATACCATTGACAGAAACCTCAACCGTTTTCCCCTTCACGATGAGATCGACACTGTTCCACTCGCCGCGCGGCTTCTCGCTGCCTGTGGCAGCCTGCCGCTTGACACTCTTGGTTCCCTTGTTTTCGATGCCATTGAGTGTAGCGGTGGAGAGAAGAACCCAATCACCCGCGCTTCCCATCTTCAATTGCGCTTCAATAGCTTTCGGAAGGAAAAAATTATCAGGCCCGGTCGTAAAAACAAAGATGCCACTATTCGGTAACTTCGTTGTCGTATCTGCCCAGCGATATTCCACGTGCAGTTTGTAATCCGCATAACTCTGTTGCGTCCGGAGGTAACCGAAAGGCGTCCCTGAACACTTAATCATACCCTCTTCTATTTTCCATGTTTTATCCGGGCAAGCATCCTTCTCGGCCTTAATCACTTTTGTCCAACCGTCAAAGCACTTGCCATTAAAAAGCGCGATCTTCTCCGTTGGGCGAATCGGCTCCTGTTTTACCGCCTGGCTTGAAGGTTCAACCTTGACAAGCATTTCCGCCATTGCAGACATTCCGATCATCCCCGCCGAAACAACGAGTCCAGCAAACACCATCTTGTTCATGTGAATTTCTCCCTTTAATTAATAATGGTTCTATTTAACCACAGCGTATGCCAAATGTAAAGTTTATGGAATGACATATGAGGGTGCGATTCATTTTAGTTGAAATGAATCACACCAGGTAGGAGATAACAAGGA
>JBAXOG010000133.1:0-13441 GCA_037133395.1 bacterium
AAGCGGTATGCAACTAATCTTGGTTTCGGTGTCCTTCTCTATTGACAGAATACGCATGGCCCATGCCGGCCTACTACACCTGCGCGCCTCATCGAACATAGGAACTCTGCGAAAATTAGGCGAGTCCTTGTAACGCAGGTCGCGATGTCCCCACCAGCTTCCATAATACTGGCAGTTGGTGTCGATCCAATTCGCAAGCTTCAGAAATTCCTCGGACGTCACTTTCGCGGCCACATCCGCATGCTTCTTCGCCAGGTCCTCCGCTCGCGCCTGCTGCGCGGTATTTGCTAACGTGATCTTACCGTTGCTAAGCATCGCGGCCAGCACGCTGGTGCGTGCGCCAAGCGAATAAGCGGGCAGATAATCCACGTTACCCGTCTTAGGATGGTTCTCGCCGATCACCAGCCCCAGCAGACCCCGGTCGCGGTTATCCTTGCCTTTGCGCCGCTCCGGCACGAGCGACTCGTAGGAGACGCTGAACTTCTTTGTAGACGTACCGCGCAAGTCCAGCTTACCGGCCAGCTCTTTGCCATTCCCGTGACATGACACGCAAAGACGGTCGAACAACGGTTGCACATCGTTCGGATAATGTAGCGGACGCTGCCCGCGTACCTCACCCGGCTGCGGACCGGGACGCGCGGGCGGGCGTCGAAACGCCAATCGGTCTTCACGCACCGCGCCACTCTGCCGCGCCGCGCTCTCGGGTGTCTCGTGGCAGCCGATGCAGGCGCGAACCTCGCCGGGTCTGTAATTGACGAACGTGCGTTCAGTCTGAACCGCCAGACAGTCTGCGTCCAACGCCTGAAGAATGATATTCGCATCAGCCGTCACCACGAAGTTCGCCGAGCCATCCGCCTCCACTGGCACAATGCCGTGCTGCACCTTAAGTCCCAAGTGCGTGTCCTTGGTGATCACGATGTGTTGCTGGTCGTACTCGTCGCTGTTGCCCTTACACTGTGCGGCCCATGGGCGCGGCACCTGTTCGATGATGCGGAGGTACTTGATTGTGCCGCGAGGCACGCCCTCGAGTCCATGGTAGACGTCCGCCACCATGCAGACAGCCTCATGGCGTTCAGCTAGCTTAGCATTCACGGGCGAGTTCAACACCTGCGGCACCGGGCGCGGCCGCAACGGCATCGGACGCCAGCACGAGATCGCCGGGTCTTGGTAAATCTCGCGGACTGCGCCATGCTCGTCGAGTAGGTACAGCCCGTAGCCGACAGGGTCGTTCCACGTCATACCCGCTGGTTTGTGCGCCACCAGAAACAGCGACGCGGAAAGCGGATACGCGTCCGCAAACAGCGGCCCTCTTCCACCCCCGTCCGATGTCCACGAATCCTCTTCCTGCTTGAAGGCGAAACCGCCCTCGGCCTTGATGTCTACATACGGTGTCATCCAGGTCATGGGATCGCGTGTGCGGATCGGCTTGGACATATCCAGCCGGATCACGGCCCCTACGTTGTTCTGGGGACAATGCGGCACGCCCATAACCACATAGCCTTGCGCCATGCCCGGTATCGCCCGCCCGAAGTTCAAGGTCGGCGGCAGTGCGATGTCGTTGCCATAAACCTCGACTGACGAGGTCCCGTCTGGTCGCATCGCCCACAGCCCCTTCACACTAACCGCCCCTTTATCGACGTATTCCCAGCGCGTGTAGAGTATGCGTCCGTCGGGAAGGATCGACGGGCCGGTCTCGCTGACCGAGCTGTTGCTCAGCTTGGTCAGAACCTTGCCGTCGCGGTCCATCCGGTAGAGCACCGTGGTCGTGAAATTGTCCGGCGGATCGCACAGAATGCCGTACTGGCAGCGCGTGGAGATGAATACGATGCCACCGTCGGGCAGATAGCACGGGCACAGGTCGTCCGTGCCGTGATGGTAGTTCGGGTCAACCCGATATTTGCTCACCAGCTCGGCATCATCCGGCTGCGGGAAGGTCAGTTGACGGAGCCCTGTGCCATCGGTGTTGACCTCATAGATTCTGTAACCGTCCTGCGGGCCTTTCTTCCAGGCGAAGACCACGCGCTTGGCATCGAAGGAGAGGTCGTAGCGCTCGAACACGCCCGAAGCCATTTCCGGTAACAATTCTCGCACCTCGCGGGTCTTCAGATCAAGTACGCAGAGGTTTCCGCCCGGCGTCCACCGGCTGTTGATGAACTCCGTGTAGTAGTGGTTCGCGCTGTAGGTGAGCCGTTTGACAAAGATGACCTTTTCCACGTCCGCCGACATCTTCAGGTCAGCGGGCGCCGCTGTTGCTGGCGGCGGTGTCGCTGTGGACGGCGGTTGCGCGTCGACGAGTCGCACGCTGAACCCGTTCATCGATGCGCCGCGCGGCCCGGGCTTCGGCATCCGGTAGCGCAGACTGGCCGTACCCGAGACCGTCACCGTCAGTAGCGTGTAGTTGTGCGACGTGTCGCCCGTGGCATCCGGGCCGAACACCAGCTTCTGCCTGGCCGACCAGCCGTCGCCGGCTGTGAAGATCTGCTCTCCGGCGTAGCGTAACCCCCCGCCTGCACGGTTCTCGAAATGCGCGAACTGGAACGCGTAGATTTTGTTCGTCTCCAGCCCCGTGAATGTCAGCGTCTGCGACTGGTTGTCGCCTGTATACAGTTCCGTCTGATAAGGACCGCCGCCGCCGAGATCCGTCACCGGATACCCCGCAGATTGCAGGCTCGCACTCACCCCGCCACCCAACGCAAAGGGTTTTGCGTCAGTCGGGCGCCACACGTCGAACAACACACCATCATACATGCCAGGGTTGCCAAACACCACCGACTTCACTAGTTTTCCGGTCTGGTCGAATGCGATGGCTCGCGCACTGTTCGTCAACGCCGTGCTGATCTGCGCGGCATGGGTCATCGAAAAGCAGGTAATGCTTACCGCGGTCAAAATCAGGTTTTTCAATTTGTAGTCCTCAGAAAAAGCTTATCATTGTTCCGCGGAGGTAGATCAGTTCGACCGCACCGGTCGTCCGGTTGTAGCGGACCTTCCAGCTAGCTGGAAGATTCGGCGTACTGCTGAACGACCCTGTCAGGCTGCCCGTGCTGGTGGCGATGGTATAGACCGTGTTCTTGTCCAACTGACCAGGATTCTCCACGACCAGAGCCAACCCGGACACATTCAGCGCACCCGCAACAACCAGGCGGTCGCTTGTGCCCGCCGCACCGATATCCACTCGCAACGTACCGCTCAGGATCGGTGAGAGCGCAAGGGTCAAGGTTCCCACGGTGTTCGAACCACCGGGAGTGATCGTGCCATTATTGACCGTCAACGTGCCGTTAGTAACGAGACCGCCGCCGCTCAGGCTGGCGATCGTCTGGACGCTACCACCGAGATCCAGTGTCGCTCCCATGTTGATCGTCAGCGGCGCAGTCACCGGCAAGAGGTTACTGACGACGGAACCCGTCAGGAACCCGGCGAAGTTGCCGCTCTGCACCTGCGTCAACTGGTTGCTACTGAGCACGCCCTCGAAAATAGCCACGTCGGACAAACTACCCGTCCACTTATTAAGGCTAGGATAGCCGCTTGTCGCGCCGATGGTGATCGCCGTCGGCGTGATCTGCTTATACACGGGGCTCGTCGCGTTCGCCGCCACCCCGTCCACGCTGACTTGCCATTTGTTGCCGTCTACCGTGTGCGTCATTACGCCAAAGTGCCAAGTACCGTTGGTCAGGCCGTCGCTGCCGTAGGTAGCACCCGCGTTCAAATAAGAGTCTCCCACCAACGCCGAATAGATGGTCGTACTCGGCCACGGAGTTCCGACGAACAGGTTGAAACTGCTATTGCCCCCGTTTCCGGAGGAGAGGAGCGCCTCGCCGTTGGCACCCAACGGGCCGCTAGTCTTGAACCACGTGGTGACCGTGAAGTTCTTGTTTGAGGCCAGCGGATTCACGCTCGTCAGCGGCAGGGTGATGGAACTGGCGCCGTTGAGCCAGAGCGACTGCGTGACGCCGCTCACACCGCTCGGAGTATCGTTGGTCAACGTCGGGGCGCCAGACGCGATGGTGCCGTTGTAGTTCGTTCCACTGTAGGCACCCAGCTTCGAAGACCCGGCGACGTCGTTCGTGATCGAACCGTTGAACTGGTACAGCGCCACCAGGCTTTGCGCCGCTACGGGCTGCAACTTTAGCGTGCCATTGGAAATCGTGGTTGCACCGCTGTAGTTACAGGTGTTGGCCCCGGAAAGGATGAGCGTTCCCGATCCGGTCTTAATCAACGAACCGCTGCCGGAAACCGGCACATACAAGGTGTTTGTGTCAGAATTGTTGAAGACGATGGTGGCGTTGTTTGACAGGGTGATACCGCTGGTGCCGCTGATTGACGCCCCACTGCCGCCGTTGCCGACTTGAAATATGCCGTTACTGACAAACGTCGCGCCGCTGTAGGTGTTCGCGCCAGAGAGGGTCCAGACACCCGCGCCGTCCTTTGTCAGCGTACCGGTACCCGTCGTGATCGTGCCAGCCACGGTGCCGTTACCTGCGCCGCCCAAGGTCAGATTATACGCGCCGGTAATGCTGTTGGTGGCCGTATTCAAGGTCAGGCTTCCCGCATCTGAATTAATGCGTGTCGCGCTACCCAGCGTCATGGTGCCCTGCCAGACATTCGCACCGCTGATGTTGCGCAACGCGCCATCGTTGCTGATTCCCGTGCCGTTGAGCGTGAGCAGTTCCGTGCCCACCGTGATGTCTCCCTGGATCTGCAGGGCGGCGTCGGAAGCCACCGTAGTGCCGGCCACCGTGCTGCCCAGCGCTGTGGCATTCTGAATGCTCAGCACACCGGTATTGTTCGTCGTCGCGCCGTCGTACGTGTTCGAACCGGAAAGGATGAGCGTGCCCGAGTTGGTCTTGGTCAACGAGCCGCTGCCGGAAATGATGCCGCCCAAAGTCTGCGCCGACGAACTGAAATAATTGAACGCGCCATTGTTGGTGATGTTTGCCGTATAATTGCCGTTGCCCAGCACCCCCGCATTGCCAATGGTCAAGACACCGCCACTGATGGTCGTGGATCCGCTATAGTTGTTTGCGCCAGACAGTGTCAGCGTGCCACCGCCGGACTTGGTCAGGCCCAATCCGGCGCCGGTGAGTGTGCCGGCAAAGACATAGTTGGAAGCGTTAGTGACCGTGAGGACAGCCAATGTACCACTACTATTGGTGACGACGTTATTCGGAATGCTAGTATTACCAGAGCCGACTTGCAGCCCGGCGATTGTCTGATTGTACCCGTTCAGGTCGAGGGTTCCCAATCTGCCCTTATTCGCGCCAGTGAAGTTGCCAAGGGTAACAACGGTGTTGCTGGGCAGGCCGCCGGCAACGCCGAGTTTGACGGTCACGTTGTTGTTAATGTACGTGTCCCCCCACGAGTTGCCGCTATTGGCAAAGATGATCGTCCCAAAGGATTGGCCCCAGTTGTCAGCGCCGCCTACATGATAGGTCCCGGTGCCGCTAACAACAGACACGATATTGCTGAAAATGATCTTGGAAGAGGTATTCCCCGCCGCAGTTCCATTTGGGGAAACATACCCCCCTCCAGACCCGTCGTTGAAGTTCAGGGTTCCGCCGGTGACGGTGAGCGTGAAACCGTCTGCGCTAGAATACATGTAACCGATGGTAGGCGTAATATCTACGTTCAACGTAGAGTTTTGGTTCCATCTGACTGTGATATCCGTGGGCAGCACGTTGGGGGTCCAATTGTTGGTCGTGCTCCAATTGCCGCTGGCGACACTCCATACTGACGGAACTGCTTCTGCGAGGGGAACGACCCCAAGAATTGCCCCTGCGATGGCGAAGAAATTGAGTACACGCGGACCGATTCTGAGCCACGCGGTCTTCCGCTCTCTGACCGTCACCTCATCAGTCCGACGAACAATGCGTGTATTGATCGGACTGCTCTTCATGCCTGTCTCTGTTTGGTTCACACCGTGTTTCATACACACCCTCCTTGCGTTTTCGCTTGAGTTGCCCTTGGCCCGCCTTGTATTCAAGACGATAGTTTCATAATTGAAACCAAGTTCAATATTTTCGATTTTACATTTTAAACTTATAGAACGCAAGGGGAAAAATAAACAAATTATCGAAACTTAAGTACGTCTTCAGTTCCATAACTTCTCTAACCATTTCAGCGATTGTGCCTGCCACGCATCCCGGCTCGGCCCCTTATATCCGTTCAATCCATAGCCGCCGTTGGGCAGCAACAGGTATTCTGCTTTCTATTTGTAAATGTGACTGACGGTCTTGACCCACTCATCGGCCATGAGCTGGTGGCCGGAATAGGTTGGATGCACGCTGTCCCAGATCCAGTACTCGGCAGGCGCGCGCTTACAGGCCTCGTCGAAGACGTGCTGAAGCCGGACCAGTGCCGCATGGTGTTTCTCCGCGAGCTTCGCAACAATCACCTGACGCTTCTTAACATCCTGATCACGTGCATCGCTTTCCACGTGCCCGCCTTTGGGCAGGTAGAAGGGCTCGCAGAGCACGAATTTGATATTCGGAAGGGCCGCTTTAGTGTCCGTCAACAGTTTGTCGTATACGAGTTCATACTGCTCCAGCGGAACTTTGCGTGAGTCATTGATTCCGATCAGGATGCTGAGCACGTCAGGTTTGAGATCCAGTGTATCTTTCGGCCAGCGGGCTTGCAGATTCGAAACGGTGTTGCCGCTGATACCCCGATTCATGAATGTCAGCTTCTTCTCTGGAAACTGGGCGCCGTATTGTGCGGCGATAATGAAACAATAGCCATGCCCGAGAATGTGATTGGGATCTGCGCTACGTCCGCGATTGCCATCCGTGATCGAATCACCTTGAAACAGAATTCGCGCTTTCTCGCTGAACGCTGGCACATTTGGAATCTCTGCTACAACCGGCATGTTGCCGAGCAGACACATTGACACTGCGATAAAATTGTTCATTTTCATAATAATGTATGTTATTCGAACTGTTTACGGAAGGTTGAAAGATCAGCGAGAATTTGGTTCACCTGCATACGGAGAGAAGCGACTTCACCTTCGAGCGCTGTGATACGTTCGTTCTCAGCCTGGACAAGGCGCCGGGTTGGTTCGGGCTGGGCTTCAGTTGCTGCTGGACTGCTGACAACTTCACCCGAAAAAAGATGTGCCCAACGCTGTTCGCGACAGCCGAACTCACGTGGCAGTTTGACTACAAACGGGCCGCCTCCCCATTCAGTAAGACTGGTCAGTGCCGCCTCGACATCGCTTACACTGGCAAACGGAAACAGGCGTTCCGTGCGTGTACGAAGTTCACCAACGGTCTGCGGTCCACGCAAAAAAAGTTCACACAGGATAGCGACCTCCTGCGGCGTGAATTCCCACTTCGCGAGGAGCGTATGTTTGTATTTTGCCACGCGCGAACCGGATGAGGTTATCAGCATCACAAGATGTTGGTCGTAGCGCAGATCTTCAAGCGTCTGGAGAACCGCCGTCGCGTCTAATACCATGATGGGATCGCGATTTGATTTTTGATTGCAAGCAGCAACCAGTGAATTCAAGGTCAGCGGATAGTATTCAGGTGTCGCTATTTCTTTTTCAATCAAGCAACCTAGCACCCTTATTTCAACAGGCGAAAGCTGTGCCCGAGCGGCAACCGGAGTCTCGTTTATTTCAGATTCATTCATACTTATAATTCTTTTCTTAACTCATGATCACTTTGCGACAGTTGGCTTTTTCGGCGCGGGCAAATCAGATGCTCGAAGATCAATACATTCCAGAGCGTCAAACCAACGGGACAACGACTTCGTCTTGTCATCAAAGTTGTTCGAGCCCAATGAGAATTTCGCCCCCATTCCTTTGGCCAGTTTTATAAACTTTTGACTCGGGTAATTCGACCCCGCCTGAATTTCAAGTGCGACACCTTTTTCAATAGCCTTGGCAATCACCTGCTTCATGCGCACGTCTGTCCATAACCGATCATAACGATTTGAGATACACGGAGGCAAATAGGTTGGATTAGCAAGGATGGAGATAGGCTCGCTAAGAACGCGCAGGTTATGCTTCATATACTCCTCCATCCACGCTTCAGGATCATCAATCGTCACACCCGGCAACCAGAGTCGACGCGGTTTTCCATCTGCAGTCACCCCCATGATCATTGTGTCGGCGAGAACAAAGTCCAAGCGTTTTAGCAATCCCGAATCGATTTTCTGATACCAATCGCGATCATTGACCTGAATGCCGATCTGCAGGGGTTTGCCATTTGCTCGGACACTTGATGCGTGACTCATAAACGTCGCCAATGCAAGATTGTTTGAAAGCGGCCAATCCCGTCCAAAATTTTCAAGTATCCCACTTCGAATGCCACTGGCCTCCTGCCGCTGAGCCGCCTTCTCAGGCGTCATGCCACCCCGGATATGGATGTGATAATCCGCAACTATAATGGAACGCTGCTTCGCAACATCCATTCCCTTTTTTAAATCAGCGTCAGCAGACGGATAAAGAAAGGTTTCCCCCGCAAAAAGAGTTGATACTGAACATAAAAACAAAACGACAATAGAACGCATCATGATCCTTTGACATCCAAATTAATAAACGAACTTCAAGATTCTTCATTATCGACTATTATCCGAACTTGGTCAATGCCGAAAGCGGTACAGAGGTACACCGAATGGATTAACTAAGCTTTGTCGCGAACTTTGTCGCGAGCTTTGTCGGTTCAATAAACTCTGCGACTCCGCGCTCTTCCTGACCGCCGTAACCCAGAGGGCGAAGGCTGGTTGCGCGAAACACGTTATCCGTCCGTTTATTCCCGGTGTAAGGGTTGTCGGACAACGAGGTGCTAATTAATTTCGACAAAGCTCCCGACAAAGTTTATCGCACCCGCGCTGGGCGAATATTCCAACATTCCAGTTGAAGTTCCTGAGCGTATGTGTCATAGTAATTGAACTTTTTAAAAGGACTAATTATGAATAAAATGATCGCAGGTAAATGTTTGGCATTAACGATGTTGAGTGCCAGTTGTTTTGCGCAGGGAACCAATGTTACAAAGTCAACTTGGAATGGCTTTGTACGCGAAGACTTTAAATTGAATGGTGCGAGTTGCACGGTTGTCATTCCCAACGAGCCGGCATCTGGGAAGCCTTGGATTTGGCGTCCGGAATTTTTTGGTCATGAACCGCAGTCCGATATCGCCTTGGTCAAGAAGGGATTCTATACCGTATACATCGGCATGAACAACAGCTTTGGTTGCCCGAAGGCACTCGATCAGATGGACGCGTTTTACGCTTATCTCCGAAAGACATATAAGGTCGGCGAGAAGTGCACCCTGTCGGGATTCAGCCGCGGAGGGCTCTATTCTATGAACTGGGCAGCTCGTCATCCTGATCGCGTAGCTTGCATCTATTTGGACAATGCGGTCTGCGATTTCAAGAGTTGGCCAGGAGGTAAAGGCAAAGGTAAAGGCTCTGCGGGCGACTGGAAGAAACTACAGAAAGATTATGGATTTGAAACGGAACAAGCGGCTCTGGATTACAAACTCAACCCTATTGATAATCTCAAACTCATTGCTGAAAAAAAGATTCCCATACTTGCGCTTTGTGGCGATTCAGACAAGGTCGTGCCTTACGAGGAGAATTTCAAGATTGTGAAGGAACGCTATCAAGCCCTTAATGGACCGGTTACCGAGATCATGAAACCGGGTTGCGATCATCATCCGCACAGCTTGAAAGACCCCACCCCTATCGTTGAATTCGTGCTTAAAGCGTATAAATAAAAAAGGTGTCCCAGTCTGGACAAAGGTTCCATAACAACGTATACTATCATCTCACTTTTTTAAAAGGAAATTATCAACTATGAGCAAAAAAACACTCCGTGACGTCTGCCTCAAAGGTAAGCGTGTTGTTATGCGCGTTGACTTCAACGTGCCCATTAAAGAGGGCGTCATCACTGACGATACCCGTATCAAGGGCGCACTGCCCTCTATCAATTATGTACTGGAACAGGGCGGATCGCTGGTTCTCATGAGCCATCTTGGCCGACCCAAGGGAAAAGGTTTTGAAGCCGACTTTTCGTTGAAGTTGGTTTCGGTTTATCTCGCAAAGATGCTCGGCAAGCCAGTCACGTTCGCTCCTGATTGCGCAAATGCAGATGCTGAAGTCGCTGCGCTCCAGCCTGGCGGCATCGTGATGCTCGAAAACACCCGTTTCTACAAAGAAGAAGAAGGCAAGGTCAAGAAGACGGATGAGATGACCGAAGAGGAATACAAAGAAAAGAAGACCGCGCTCAAGGAGAAGCAAAAAGTGCTCGCACAGAAGCTCGCCTCCTACGGCGACATCTATTGCAATGACGCCTTTGGTTCGGCTCATCGTGCCCACGCATCAACTGCTGTTATCTGCAAGTATATGAAGGAGAATGTCTCCGGTTTTCTTATGGAGAAGGAGATTGAATATTTAGGTAACGCTGTTGAGCATCCGCTCCGTCCATTCATCGCCATTCTCGGTGGTGCAAAAGTTTCCGATAAGCTCGCCGTTGTCAACAATCTGCTTGATAAGGTTGACACACTCATTATCGGCGGAGGCATGGCGTACACTTTCCTCAAGGCGATGGGACATGACATCGGCAAGTCGATCTGTGAACTGGATCAACTCGAGTACGCTAACCAAATGATTGCTAAGGCGAAAGCAAACGGCAAACAGTTCCTCCTGCCCGTTGACAACGTCATAGCAGACAAGTTTGACCCTGAGGCCAACACACAGATCGTCGGCAACGACATTCCAGAGGGCTGGATGGCTCTGGACATTGGCCCGAAGACAATCGAGTTGTATGCGAACGCTATCAAGAGCGCAAAGACTGTTGTCTGGAATGGACCTATGGGTTGCTTCGAAATGAAGAAGTTCGCAGCAGGAACAACGGGTGTGTGCCAGGCAGTTGCAGACAGCGGGTCCGTCTCCATCATCGGTGGTGGTGATAGCGTCAGCGCCGTCAACAAAAGCGGCCTAGCCCCCAAGATGACCCACATTTCAACCGGCGGCGGTGCCTCACTCGAATATCTCGAAGGTAAAGAACTCCCAGGCGTAGCAGCACTCAGCAACAAATAAGCCCACTGTATTGTAGTTATGTCTAAACTTGTTATTTGCGGCAAGAAGCAGATCAGTGGCACACATCGCACCCCTGGCAACAAAAACGCTGCATTGCCCATGATTGCAGCGTCGTTGTTGACATCAGAGCCTGTTACATTAAAGAATCTTCCACTCATTGCTGATGTGCGTACCACACTTAAACTGGTCGCCGAGCTGGGTGCTGATGTACACTTTAATGAATCCAAGCGCGAAGTCACGATTCATGCCAAGAAGATTCGACGGGAACTGAACAAGGAATTGTGCGGAAAAGTCCGTTCATCTATTCTTTTCGCAGGTCCCCTGCTCGCTCGTTTCGGATCAGCAAAGCTTTACCCGCCCGGTGGGGATGTCATTGGACGCCGACGCATTGATACGCACCTTGAAGGCTTACAAGCGCTCGGTGCAACGATTACCACCGGGAACTCCTATGTCTTCAAGGCTCCTAAGGGATTGACAGGCGCTTACATTCTTTTAGATGAGGCAAGTGTTACTGCGACCGAAAACATCGTTATGGCTGCAACGCTTGCAAAAGGCACCACTACGCTATACAACACAGCCTGCGAACCGCATGTGCAGAATCTCTGCACCATGCTTAACGCCATGGGTGCGAAAATTAGCGGCATAGGCACGAACCGCTTAACCATCGAAGGCGTTGAAAAGCTGACAGGCACGGAGCAACGCATCGGCCCCGACTACATTGATGCAGGCAGCTACATGGTCGCAGCTCTTATTACAGGTGGTGACCTGACCATTGAGGATATCGAACCCGATGATTTTTCGGTATTCATTAAACCCTTCACACGTTTTGGAGTCAAATATCAGTTTGACACCGTGAAAAAAACATTACGTATTCCACCGCGCCAGAAACTGAAAACCGCTTACGACTTTGGTGATGCGATTCCCAAAATTGAAGATGGGCCATGGCCTATGTTGCCCTCAGACTTGATGAGTGTACTCATTGTCTTAGCCACACAAGCACGGGGAACAACCCTATTCTTTGAAAAGATGTTTGAGAGCAGGATGTACTTTGTGGATCATTTGCTCGGCATGGGCGCGCGTATTGTGCAATGCGATCCGCACCGCATTGTGGTCACAGGTCCGACACCCTTGCACGGCTCACGTGTGGCGAGTCCTGACATTCGCGCTGGCATGGCATTGCTGATTGCAGCGTTGGGCGCCAAGGGCGAGACCTCAATCCTTAATGCCAACAGCATTGACCGCGGATATGAAGCGGTCGAACAGGAACTACGTAACCTCAACGCCAGCATCGAACGCATTAACGACTAGAAGCTTGGAATCATGACATCCATTTTACGATTTATTGACACTGACTGACACTTCCAAACTTTCTGACACTTCCCATGTGGATTCCCTTTGCACTCATCTCGGCAGTTCTTCTGGCCTTCTACGATCTTTCCAAAAAGAAGAGCGTCCATGATAACGCAGTCATGCCGGTGCTCTACCTCGGTACGATTTTTGGGGCGCTCGGCTTTTCAATCTACTTGCTTTGCATGGGGCAGTTTGGACGAGCCTTTATTGTGGACAGTCACACGTTCTGGTTGATTTTCATCAAATCCTCCATTATTGCTGTCTCCTGGGTCTTTGCCTACTATGCCATGCGCGAATTGCCCTTTTCGATTGCCGCGCCGATCCGAGCATCCGTTCCTTTCTGGACGTTGTTAGGCGCCATTTTTTTATACGGTGAAGTCCCCTCTTGGATGCAAGCAGTCGGCATATGCGCGGTACTGGTGGGATATGGACTTTTCTCTGTAGCTGGCAAAAAAGAGGGTATCCATTTTCATCGAAGCTGGGGTATCTTTTTCGCCTTTGCTGGAACACTTCTCGGTTCCTGTAGTGCGCTTTATGACAAATTCCTGCTTCAGAGCCACCAAGTTGACCGACTAGCAGTACAACTCTGGTTTGAACTGGATTTGGTCATCATTTTTACATTTTTCATTCTTGCTCAGCGCCTTTTTAACATGCAACGCACCCCCTTCCAATGGCGCTGGTCAATTCCTGCGGTCGGTCTTTTTCTAGTCGCGGCTGACTGGTTTTACTTTGCGGCTGTCAGCGAACCCGGTATCCCCATTTCAATTGTCTCCATGCTCAGGCGCGCAAACGTCGTTGTTTCCTTTGCAATGGGTGCGTTCATCTTCCATGAACAGAACATTAAACATAAGGCCATCGCCCTTGCCGTTCTCATTCTCGGTATCGCCATTCTCTGTTGTTATCACTAATTTTACCACCCATGGGCGCATCCCCGATTGGGCGTATAGGCGTCCTCGCCTGTACACTGGTCCGGCAGTTGCCGGACCAGCCAGTGACACGAATCTTCTGCCTTCGCTAAGGCTTCCGCCTACGCGATGCCTACGGCGGACGAGAC
>JBAXOG010000134.1:0-13416 GCA_037133395.1 bacterium
ATATCGTTCGTTTGATCATAGATGAAGGCATGGTCGAAACGTGAAAGAATGACCTCTCCAACGATACGCTTCAAGTCCTTGAAGTCAATAACCATGTCATTCCCATCATGCCCTTCAACAACCTCGACAATAAGCCGATACGTATGCCCATGCAGATTTTTGCACTGCCCTTGATGATCCGGCAACACATGCGCGGCATCAAAATGACACTCTTTTGAAACGGTTAACATACGGTACTCCCTTTCTCTCTTAGTAAACGTTCTTGAAGTACCGCTACCAAGGCGATGGTCGCGGTATCGGTGCGCAAGGGACGTGAGCCCAATGAAAAGGGGGTGAACCCGCGCTTCAGAAACATATCGAGCTCGTAGTCTGTCCATCCGCCTTCAGGTCCGATTGCCAAAAGCGGGCGCTGTCCCTGTTCAAGCTTCCAGCCATGCCCAGATGCTTCGCCGGGATGGGCCAGCAAGCGCAAGGCATTCGGGAAACAAGCCTCTAGCTCATCCTCCATAAAAGGCTTGAAACGCTGTTTGATCTGAACATCTGGCAGGCTCGTCGTCCCTGCCTGCATCAAACCTTCCACCAGCAAAGGCGTGTAATACGCAGGGTCGATCCATTGACTGCTGAAATAACACTTTTCCACCTTGGAGGCGTTGAGGATCACAATCCGGCCTGTACCCAAGGCTGCAAGCTGGGGCCACAGTCGCTTTAACACCTTGGGACGTGGCGCAGCCAAGATCAAGTCAAACCACGGCTCTGGGGCTTGTTCATCATGTTGCGTGCGCAGCACGACCGCCTGTTCATCCATGCGTTCAACGCGCGATATCCCGATCAACCCATTCAGCACACCTGTGCGCACCTCATCCCCTACTCGCGCCTTTAAAACAGTCCGTATATGCTCCGCACGCTCATCAGTCAGTGTCACCGTGCCATCCAAACCACATTCATCTGATGTCAGGATAATACGGTTCATAGACGAATGTTTACCTCGAGAGCCATCCGCCATCGACCGCCACGGTGTAGCCGTTCATATAATCAGCAGCGGGAGAAGAGAGGAAGACGATAACGCCCATCAAGTCAGCGGGCTCGCCCCAGCGACCTGCAGGAATGCGATCGAGGATCGCCTTGTTTCGCTCCGGATTCTCACGGATCGGGCGGGTGTTCTCCGTTGCAATATAGCCGGGCGCAATCGCGTTACACGTGATGTTATGCTTGGCCAACTCATTCGCCATAAGCATGGTCAAGCTCTTGATACCTCCCTTGGAGGCTGCATAGCCTGGCACAAAGACGCCGCCTTGAAAGGAAAGCATAGAAGCGATATTGATGATCTTTCCACCGCGTCCCTGCTTGATCATCTGTCCTGCAGCGACCTGACTCAGGAAGAAGACGGAACTCAGATTGATGCTGATCACGTCGTCCCAGTTTTTTTCCGAATGTTCCACAAACGGTTCGCGACGAATGATGCCGGCATTATTGACCAGAATATCGATCCCCCCCATGGCGGCAAAAACGTCATTCATGACCTGTTCTGCGCTTGCCTTGCCTGCACCTAAGTCAGCAATAAAGGACGCAGCCTTGCGCCCAAGAGCCTTCACCTTCTCGACGGTCTCGGAGCAATCCATCACGTCGATCACAGCTACATCAGCGCCAGCCTCAGCTAGAGCAATCGCATAGCCCTGTCCAATACCACGCGCGCCACCGGTCACTACGGCAATCTTGCCGTCCAACTTAAACATATCCAAAATCATAATTATTCCTTTCGTACGGGCTTGATACATCAAGCCCATGCCCCTACCGTATCTTCGCCGGATCCATATCCTCAAACACTTGGTTTTCACCGCCCATCGCCCAGACAAAGCGATACGAGCCTGTGCCCACACCACTGTGGATGGACCAGGCTGGCGAAAAGACGATATCCTTCTCCTTCAGCACCAGATGGCGCGTCTCAGAGGGCTCGCCAAATAAATGGATCACGCGTCCATTTTCAGGCAGATCAAAATAGCAATACACTTCCGTACGGCGATCATGCGTATGGGGAGGATAGGTGTTCCAGACCGAACCTTCCGCCAACTCTGTGTAACCCATGACCAATTGACAGCTCTGGATTTTCCCTGGACGTATAAACTGGCGAATCGTGCGTTGGTTCGCATCCTTCTGGGAACCCAACTCGACAAGGTTGGCCTGTTCCGCGGTCGCATGCGTAGTCGGATACGCGGCATGTGCTGGATAAGAGACCAGATAGAATTGCGCAGGCTTCTCGGGACATACACTGGCAAAGGAAACGTTTTTTGTACCTTTGCCGATGTAGATGCACTCTCTTGAAGCCAGCATATAAACCGTGCCATCAACTGTCACCTTGCCATCTGACCCCAAGTTGATGACGCCGGATTCGCGACGCTCGTGAAAATAGGCGCACGCCATTTCCCGTCCGCCCATCAAGGCCAGTTCGATGGTCGTCGGTACAGCGGCTGCCACGACTGCGCGATCCACATCCGAGTAGATCACATTCAGTTTTCCCGTTTCGAACAGGCCTTCCTTTAAAAAGTGAGCGCGCTGTTCATCGGTTGTCATCCGGCGATATGCCTGCCGGTCGGCGGTATTGATTGTTTCCATAAGAAGATTTGCCTTATTGCGTTATTGCTTTATTCAACGATTACCTTTGCGTCGAGACGTTGGCGGAATTTTTCAACAGCTTTAAGCCATTCATCCGCTGTTGTATAATCTTTGCCCTTGCTCCAGCAGCTTCCAGCATAAGCCGTGAATTGCTGACCCTTGGGGGCCTGGATCCAAGCAGCCTGTCCATTGATGACCGGCTTGCCGCCATTGGGAACCACAATTGCCACACCATTGTTGATCGGCAGTTTGTCCTGCCCTGGCTCCCACACAGCCATATACCCTTCGCCGCTTGAAAATGCTTTTTCATCGACCGGACGATAGCTCACACCAGCAGCGGGTGTCACCTCTGTGGGGAAGACGGAGATCACTTCATAGAAATTTGACCCCAAATCAATGGTGAAGTAGCGCACTTCACCCGTTGCATACATCAGCGCAAAAACGCTACGGATCGGGCCGTTCTCCAAGAGCGTCCACTTTTCAAACGTGATGGCCTGTTGATATTTACCGTCTTTCACCACAGCAGACCCGCCACATCCAGGACCCGTACCAACCTTGTATCCGTCCATAGCGTAGCCCAAAGCCGGCGAATGATAATTCTTCTCTTTGAAAATACGATTGATGATGGGCAGACGGTCATTCTTGCCAAAGGCATCAATGCCATTGCCCACGGTCGCAGCCTTGTTCGGCCCGCCATCCCATAATGCAGGACCATACGCACGATAAGCCATGCGATCGTTTTCCCAAGCAAAGTCATCCTTACGTTCTGGCACAAAGCGGGCAAACGTGTTACGGGCTGACTTCGGCAACGTCGCACGATTGATGCCTGAGACCAGAACGAACGACTTGGTCTGCTTTGCATGCAGATCCGTCTGGAAGATTAAAGCGGCGGGCTGCCCCTTTTCGCTCACGACCTGTGAGACAACCCAGCGCGAGGAGACGCCTTCCATCACCGCAAGGGTCTCCGGCGTTGCACTCGGAACCTTCTTCAGTACTTCAGCCCATGTAATGGAGACGGTCCGTTCCGGACAGAAGACCGCACTGGTGTTCTTCACAGTGACCGTTGCATGCTCCTTCGCCTTCAGCATATCCATGCGATACAATTCCGAGTTGGCCATCAAGAATGCGCCCACACCATAGATCTCTGTCTTTTCCACGTCGAACTTTTGCGGATCAGCACCGATCGGCTGGACATGGGTCAATTTGCCTTCAGGCGTGATAAATGTGCACATGACACTTAAGGCCTTACGTAACGCGGGCTCAGCCTTTTCGGGGTTCAACAATCCCTGATTAACACCCCATGCCAATGCATAGCAAATAAAACTCGTTGAGCTGGTCTCTTGAATAGGATAGTTGTCAGGATCTAGCAAGCTCGCACGCCACACGCCATCTGCGGGCTGAATCTCAATCATCTTGTTACACATCTCCTGGAACTGCGTCACAAAGAACGTCCGGCCAGGATGGTTATCCGGCAACACTTGCAATACACGAATCAGTCCGCCCAGCACCCACCCGTTACCACGACCCCAGAAAACCTTCTTGCCGTTCTTCTCTTTTTTCTTATCAGGAAAATAGCTCTTGTCACGAAAGTAAAGGTGCTCCTCTTGATCGTACAGAAACGCACTGGTCGCCTTCCATTCCTTGATCATAAAATCCAGATACTTCGGGTCATCCGTCAGATCATAAATCTTCGCCCATCCGGCGGGCCCCATAAAGAGGGCGTCGCACCACCACCAGCGCATTTTGATTTTCGCAGTTTCTTCACTGCCGCGCTTACCATGCTGTATATCGCCGACTTCGCCTGTCGGTTGGTTAGCGATTATGAAGTCGAACTGATCGATCGTAGGTTTGATCATGGCAGGATCGCGATAAAGCTGATACATCTCGCAATAAGCCTGAGCAACCGCATAATCGTCCGCATGATAAATGCGTGTCCAATTCTTCCAGCCATTATCTTGTCCGATCTTCATCATTACATCGCGATACTTGGTGTCCGCCTGAATACCATCCAGAGCCATATATCCCGGATAGAGCGCGCCATGTGTCCAGTCAAGGGCATTATGCTTTGACGGATTCGCCAATTGCCAATCCGTAACCTTGATCATCGTCGCCAAAGTCGCAGCAGCGCGCTTTTCCGCTGCACTGTCCGTCATATTCACATTGATCGTGACGCACGCCGTCATTAACAATGCCGTCGTAATTCCACATAAATATCCCGTCATCTGCATGTTCATCTTAACGTCCTTTACTCTTATTACCTGACAACACGCGCACCTGCGCCTTTTACAATGTTTTCAACTTCTGCTTTCAAAGCCATCGACGTATCCCCAGGCGTCGTCATAGCCAATGCGCCATGGGCACAACCATAATTGACGGCCTTCTGCGCGTCATTAGAGGATAAGAATCCATAAGCGAGACCCGACGCAAAACTATCCCCACCTCCCACACGATCATAAATCATCAAATCCTTCATCTCCATCGCCTGATAGAATTCGCCATCCGTCCAGCAGATCGCGCTCCAATCGTTGAGCGTCGCGGTCTTCACCCTGCGAAGCGTCGTCGCGCACACCTTGAAATTCGGAAACTCTGTAACGGCACGACTAATCATCTTCTTAAAGCCATCCATCGGCAATGTCTTCAAGGAGTCATCCGCTCCTTCGACTTCCAGTCCAAGACAGACCGTAAAATCTTCTTCATTACCGATCATCACATCGACATACTGCGCGAGGCGACGATTGACCTCCTGACACGCCTTGAGACCTCCATTTGATTTCCAGAGGGAAGGACGATAATTCAGATCATACGAAACCACGACACCATTCTGCTTAGCGATCAGCATCGCCTCCTCGACCACCAGCGGGGTGGTCGCCGAAAGCGCAGCAAAAATGCCTCCCGTATGGAACCACCGGACCCCCAGATCAGCAAAGAGGTATTCCCAATCAATATCGCCTGGGGTCAGTTGAGAAGCCGCAGAATGACCACGGTCGCTCACGCCCAAGGCACCGCGTATACCGAAGCCACGTTCTGTAAAATTGAGACCGACGCGTGTTGCCACTCCTGTGCCGTCAAAGGGCACCCACTTAATAAACGATGTGTCCACGCCACCTTGAAGAATGAAATCCTCAGCCAAACGACCAATATCATTTTCCGGGAAGGCCGTGACCACTGCTGTTTTCAGACCGAAACAACGACGCAATCCGCGTGCGACATTATACTCGCCTCCCCCTTCCCAGACCTTGAACTCCCGCGCCGTGCGGATGCGTCCATCGCCTGGATCCATGCGTAACATCACCTCTCCTAAGGAGACCTCGTCATACAGGCAACTACCTGCTTCTTTGATTGTTAATTTAGACATAACAAAAATCCCTTTGTGTGAATCATAATTATCACACAAAGGGCTTACTTTTGCTATCGCAAAATAGAACCAAATCACGCAAAATGAGCCAAGACGGCTTTACAATTTGCCGTGATCGTATCCCAGTTGCCAGCGACCATGTCTTCCTTCTTGGCAATCCAGGTTCCACCACAGACCATGACCGTCTTAATCTTAAAATACTCGGTCAGTTTTTCAAGCGACAGCCCACCGGTGGGCATAAATTTCACCCCCGTATGCTGATAAGGGGCTGATAGGGCTGCAACCATCTTCGCACCGCCTGCTACCTCTGCCGGAAAAAACTTCAACACCTTGCACCCCAGCTCCAATGCAGCCTCGATATCCGTGGCGTTTGAAATACCGGGGATGAAGGGCATGCCCAAGGATTGAGCATGCTTGACCACCCGAGGATTAAGCCCGGGAGCGACACCAAAGACTGCGCCACAGGCCTTGGCCTGATCAACGGTTTCAGGCGAGAGCACCGTACCCGCACCCACAATCATCTGGGGACGCTCGCGCGTCATCATACGAATCACCTCCGCCGCCGCAGCGGAACGGAAGGTGATTTCCGCAACTGGCAACCCACCGGCAATCAACGCATCCGCCAACGGAACTGCATGGGCGACATCATCAATCGCGATAACTGGAACGATTTTGTAAGGGGCAAGAGCCTCCAATGAAAACATTATCTCATCTCCTTATTACTTAGAACGCGAAGCTCACTTCCCAGCGAGCGAAGTAGGCCAGTTTATCGGTAGCACTGTAATCACCAGGTTCTAAAGCCTCTAGTGTGACATGTCCAAATATATTGCCCCGCTTTCCAAAAATCTTTGACCAGAGTGGGAAGTCGTAACGTGCACGCCAGAAATAACCGTAGAGCGCACCGTCACCACCGCCAACCCCATCCTCCACGGCCGCATACATGGGGCCAAAGGAGGTGAAAACTGAATGCTTGTTAGGCCACTTGGATCCAACTTCCAGATTCGGATAAATCATGTTAGACCAATAACAGAGACCATAATAACTCTGATAAGCATACATTTCGCTGAGGAAGTATGTATAGCGACTCCAGAGCGGATCCCATGAGCGGTCATCTTCTGTATCCCCGGTGTTATAAGTCCCCCTCTTCTTATCCGGATCACCCGAAAGATAAAGTGTGGCAAGGGTCGCATACGGTTTTGCCGTGCCCAAGAGTTCCAGCGTCGGCGCATAAGTCAATCCGAGATAGGCCATGTGGCCGCCGACTTCCGCTCCGCTTTCCTTCTGGCCATACTGAGCAGCGCCTTCAAATTCAGCAGAAAACTCTTCGGTGATCTTGGGCATCAGACGCAAGCCCACCGTGTTGATCCACCGACCCTGCTTATCTGTTCCGTTGAACAGTTCATAATTACTTCTTTCCGCATAAATATAATAAACCTCAAAGGGGAACTGCTTCACTTCTTTGGATTTAAAATAGAGAGCCCCACCCCATTCCGCCATGCCAGTACTCCACGTCTCGATACTGTTCAACGGCAAGCTCTCGCCACCGCCGCGAGGATTAGGATTACCCGCACCAAAGGTAAAGGGGCTATTATAAAATCCCAGAACGTCGACGGTGTTTTTCTCGGTAACCTTTACAACCGCCTTGACTGCATCAAAGAAGAAGGTGCGCGAACCATCCATGGGCGTGCCTTCAAAAATCATACGTCCTGCGCCATACATCAAGTCCTGACGTCCAATCCTCAAATCCACGCGATCCCAGAGCAAGTCACGCGCATCCAGATACAGATTGTCAAGAATCACTTCGCCGGGTGTGCGGGCGTAATCCCGAGGATTCCAAGCTGGACCCGTCGCGCGAGGTGCCGCGGTCACATACTCACGGAATTCATCCGCCAGACGACCATAGATCGTGAAGTCTTCATTCTCAACTTTGCCCCATAGACGCGCACGCATCCGGAAATAAGATTCGTTATGAGATTGCGTTGCGAAACGCGGAAGATTGTCATACATCTCCTGCCGAATCCGGAAATCGCCACCTGCATCCCAGCTTAACGCTTGCCCCTCCGGAACCGGCGCATTATCCATGGCCTTACTGATAATTTCAGCCATATTATATTGGGCAAAAGCCGAAAGTACTGCGCATTGAGCCACTAAGACCGTAAATACTGATTTACTTATCCTGCGTGTGTTTGTCATCCGAACCTCTTAACTTTCTTTTTATAGCTCTGCATCTTGACAAAGCCGTTTCTTTGTACAGAAACAAATGCTACTTTATTCTTTTTACAGAATCAAGTGCAAAACTACAAAAAGTTTTGAAAAATACGTGCCTCGGCTCACTAAGACGGAACAAGCGTATTCGTTATTTTTTTTCTCGGAAGAACTTTGCAAACGGGGACGATGACTTTACTGGTTTAGCTTCATCACCTTCTCGTTTTGCTTTACTTACAGAATGCGACGGCTTCACATGGGAAGGTGCTCCGCTTTTACGCTCATCCCCTTCATGCTTCCGAGCATCTGGTCCCTTGGGCGCCGGCCGTTCACCGGGCTTACGGAAGGGCTTATCCCCTCTAGAGGGGTTCTCGTTTGCACGGGGTGATCGCTTGAATGGACGATTAACGGCAGGCCCACGTTCAGACGAAGGACGTGCATCCTGCTCGCGACGTGGCGCACGCTCCGCATGATCATGACGTGGTGCCGGACGGTCTTCTGACTTCCGTGTCACCTGGTGGGGACGGTCTTCGGGGCTACGCTCTTGCGGAGGGCGTTCCTCACGCGCAGGACGTTCAGGTTGACGACGCTCTGGACGCGGAGGACGCTCAGCAGCAACGTCCGGCTTCTGCGCACCTTCGGTGCCCCCCTCTACGTCTTGACGAAAGTCCGCCTGTCTGCGACCTTCATGACTCGGGCTACGGTCTCTAGACGATTTCGTGCGGCGCTCATCGCGATTACCAAAAACTTTCTTTTTGCCCGCCCAATCTGGACGCGGCAACGCATCGGGAATTCCACGACCGGCGGCCTTCTCTGCGCGCTCAGAATGATACTCTTCAACACGGTCGACTTCAATCGATTTCTTGATCATGCGCTCAACGGCTTTCAGTAAGCCACGTTCTTCCGCGCTCACCAGCGAGATGGCCGACCCAGACGCGCCTGCGCGCGCCGTACGTCCAATACGATGCACGTAAGACTCCGTCTCTTCCGGTAAATCAAAGTTAATAACATGCGAAACATCATCCACGTCAATGCCACGCGAAGCAATATCCGTTGCGACCAGCGCGCGGAAACGTCCACTCTTGAACGCAGCCAGCGCATCTGTGCGCGCACGCTGTGTCTTGTCGCTGTGGATTGCTTCTGCTGGGATATCTTGATCCAGCAGCTTGCTCACAATCTTGTCCGCACCATGACGCGTACGTGAAAAGATAATCACCTTGGTCATCTCGGGACGAATCTTAAACAGATGTACCAAGAGCGCAATCTTGTTCGGCTTATCCACAAACATCACGCGCTGATGAATCTTGTCAACCGTCGGTTTATCCGGCTCAATCGTCACATGGACGGGATTCACCACCATCGCCTGTGCAAAGCGGAGAACTTCTGCGGATAGCGTTGCGGAGAAAAACTGCGAGTGACGATGAACGGGCAGTTTCGCCAGAATCTTTTTGAGGTCCGGCAGGAAGCCCATGTCCAACATACGGTCTGCCTCATCGAGAACAAACTCCTCAATCGTTTCGAGCGTCAGATGACGTTGCTCGATCAAGTCCAGCAGACGTCCTGGTGTTGCAACAACCAACACAGCGCCACGGCGCAAAGCTTGGACTTGGGGATACTGACTCACACCGCCAAAAACGACCGCAAAGGGCAACCCCGTGTAACGTCCATACGTTGCAACGCTCTCCGCAATCTGAGCTGCCAGTTCGCGTGTCGGCGCAAGAATCAACGCACGGGGGCGTCCAGGCACAGTGGGTAACGGTTTCGCGAGTAAACGATGAAGGATGGGCAACAGAAATGCCGCGGTCTTTCCAGTACCTGTCTGCGCACATCCCAAAAGATCACGTCCTTCGAGAAGAGCAGGAATGGACTGTTCCTGAATGGGAGTAGGCGTATCATAACCCTCTTCGGTCACAGCATGCTGGATCAAAGGATTAACTTGTCCGAAGACTGTTGAAGCAAACGCTTCTGGGATTTCGCCTTTGGGCTTCGGTATCTCACGTGGACCATAGTCGCGTTCCGCAAGGCCAGGGTGACGATTATTACGGCGATTGAAAGATGGGCGCGGACGACGATCACGACGTTCGAAAGGGCGTTCTGTATGCATGACTAAACTTCTAGAGACCAGCGCAAAGCATCCAATCGGACATTTATACGTGACTCTGTTATTATGGTGTTAAGAGAGGTTCTAAAACCCTTACACCATCGCTGGCGGTAGATTTTGAGACTACACGATACCCAGCAGGCTATGTTTATTTTCGTCATTCCGCATACAAAGGGTATACACAATGACCCGTTTTTTACTGTAACCTCTTAATTAAATCAAGAGGTATTTAGATGGTGCCAGGAGAGGGAGTCGAACCCTCACACCCTCTCGGGCGGCAGATTTTGAGTCTGCTGCGTCTGCCATTTCGCCACCCTGGCTTGGATGGAGCGGGTGAAGGGAATCGAACCCTCGTAGCCAGCTTGGAAGGCTGGAGCTCTGCCATTGAGCTACGCCCGCAAAAAAGAGGTTGTATATTAATGTTTTTGCTTCAAAGAGTCAAGGAGGCGTGTGCAGAATTTCTAAAAAACTTCACACTCCTATTAGCCGACCACAATTTCTTCCTCAGCATAACGGATACGGATCGCATTTTCATCACGTCCGATAAAGAGCGCGACAGCAACGGTTCCGAGTCGGCCAATGTACATACAAACAATAATAACCCATCGTCCAGCTTCGCTCAGGTGGGGCGTATGATCGATTGAAAGGCCGACTGTCCCAAATGCGGAAATCGTCTCAAATATAAGTTTAGAGGCCTCTGGAATTGCACCCCCTATCGCCTCTGTGTGAAGCAACACCCCAAAGGCCAGCAAGATCAGTGCTTGAACAATCAAAAAGATAACCAGTGCCTCACGAACAATCGTATGCGATATCGTACGCGAAAAAAGACTTGTCTCGTTGCGACGTTTACACATGGCGATGACCGTACAGATCAGCACGACAATCGTTGTCGTTTTAATACCGCCTGCGGAAGAACCAGGCGAGCCGCCGATAAACATCAGGATGCACGTGACAAAACGGGAGCCTTCCGTAAGGCTCGGCATCGACACAGCATTAAATCCAGCAGTACGCGGCGTAATGGACTGGAACAGCGCACAATTGACTTTATATTTTACAGGCAGATCTTTTAGCGAATGATCCCATTCTTGTGCCAGAAACAGCCCAGTCCCCGCCACAATTAAAATCGCTGTCGCAATTAAAACAATCCTCGTATGTAAGGCAATACGCCCACGCTTGCGCAGATCGCGTTTCCAGAATTTGATGGTCACCAGATTGTACATCGGCAGAAACCCTAACCCGCCAACGACAATGAGCACATTGATCACGCTCAGATACCCAATATCCTTTTGGAAGCCAATGAGATTGTCGCTGTGAAGCGAAAACCCAGCATTGCAGAATGCACTAATGGCATGAAATGCAGCATAATACCATGCCTTCCAAACTTCCATCGAGGGGTCTGCCGTATGATAACGCAAGTAGAGAAAAACAGTTCCAATACCTTCCGTGAGCAAGGCTAATACAACCGCCCATTTTAAGAGAGAACGTACACCTTTGACCTCTTCAACACCATACGCATCCATGAGTGCAAATTCGCTCTGCAGGCTCAAACGACGCCCCAAGAGCACCAACAAAAAGGTGCTGAGCGTCATGATGCTCAAACCGCCAAGCTGAATGAGGGCAAGCACCACCAATTGACCGAAAAAGGTCAGTTCAGTGCCAATGTCAATAACTGATAGCCCTGTCACGCATGTCGCGCTGGTGGCCGTAAAAATGGCTGAAACGGGATTCAAGCACTTTCCGGTTGCACTTGAAATAGGCAGCCACAAAAGGAACGAGCCCATAGCAATAAGGGCAAGAAAGCTCCATGCAATGAGTGAATTCGGGGTGATCCAATCCCAGCAGGATGCCTTTTTAACTGTTTTGTTCATAGATACGCAAAGGCGAGACTATTAAAGACCCATCTTTACGCAAACAAACTTTCTTTTTTGACCAGCGAGATAATGCGCAATACTTCGATGGCATTATCCAGCGGAATCGGAAATGGCTTGTTTTCGCGGATCACGTTGTAAACATGTTCCCAAATAATTGTCAAACCAGTGGCATCCGTCGATGTTAAAGAGGCTGTTTTTTCAAGCCATTTGAATTCTTCAGTCGGGACTTGGCTGTTCAGAGGCGGCGTGCGCACGCTAGAGCGTCTGCGATCCTGTTTCTCGTTTGGATCCAGATAGCGAATGCGTCCCTCCGTGGCGCCAGGCATAAGTCTAAACTCGCCACGGGTACCCGTTATGATAAACAAGGGCTCCTCGCTGATACGTCCCCCTGATATTTCAAGGTCAACCGTCAGCCCACCCAAGTTTCGGATAATAATACGGAAGTAATCTTCAGCATCCCCAACAGAGGCCACACGCTTAAAATCAGCCCAAACCTTTATGGGTGGCGTATTCAATAATTCAAGCGCCTGATCAAGAAAGGCTGTGCCATGCAACAAGGCCGCACCGCCACCACAGCGTTTAACGGTTTGCCAGTCGTCCCTGCGTTCGTAAACGCCGCGATTGATTTTCACATTATAAATTTCGCCCAACAACGGCGACTGCATCATCTCGCGAGCGAGCATAAATGAAGTCTCATAGCGATAATTATGACGAACCATTAACCGGTTTCCAGACTTGATCGCCGCAGCGCGCAACAGCATCGCCTCTTCAAAGTCACAGCAGAACGGACGCTCCACATGAACCCACTTATTTGTCTTTAATGCCTGCATCGTATGCGTGATATGATCATCTGAGCGCGTAGCAATATCCACCAGTTCAACATCAGGATCAGCAAGGATATCCTCTATTCTTCTATAAGAACGACAATCCGGGTAACGCGTTATCACAAGATCACGGCGCTCTTTCACCGGATCGCACACAGCCATAATTTTGAACAAGTGTGGATACTGATCCAGTTCCGCACAATGGGTCTCAAGACCAGCTCGTCCCAGGCCAACAATACCTATACGAATAGGCGGGCGAGTTGTTTGAATCATAATAACCTCCATCTGTAATAACTAAAATAGCTAAATATACTATTTTTACAAGCAATTAGAGTTTAGCTCGTTTTCCATATTTAGTCAATCCTCTAGAAATTTAATCCTAAAATTAATTCCTGTCGTCAATTGACAAACTAAGTTAGACCCTCCGTATTCGGAAAGGTCTAACTTACT
>JBAXOG010000135.1:0-13380 GCA_037133395.1 bacterium
GCGAGCCAAGTTCCTTCCCCGCATAAGGCACGAGGATTGACTGGTCCGAGGCCACCTTGCCGCTGTCCCACAGGTCGCCCGCGTCCTTGGTCAGCGCGTCCTCCGAGGAGGCAACCAGCACCTGATAGGCGGATTGTATCTCGCTGCGCTGATCCGAGGTGATCACCCAGCTCAGGCGCGGATTCAGGCTGTCGATGCCGAGTGGGTTGGCGAGATATTCGCAACGCAAATCCACAGGCGTAGGCGCAGGAGCGCCCAGAGCGGAAGTTGTAATGAATGCCAGTAATAATATGGTGATTCGCTTCATGTTTTTTCCTTTTGCTTTTTTGTTTTGTGATTTCATTGGGCCTGAGTGCTGACATCCAGACGTTCACCATTTCGGGTGCCTTGCAGCCGCACGCTCATGTCGAGGGTGTCGGGTTTCATCTGGACGGTTTTAATCAAGAGCGGGTTATCTCCTGCGCGGAGCGTTACCTCAAAGACCTGCTTGTTGGCTTCGCTGGTCTTTGCGCTCACAAGTGCCCCGTGAAGCCAGAGTTTGACTGGTGCTTCCGTGGCGATTTCCACGCGGTCATTGATCTCGGCTGAGGCCTTCAGAACCGACTTCAGATAGGTGGCATGCTCGATTCCATCAAATACATTACCCAGTTGAAGGATCCTTGGGCCTTGCGCCTGCTGGGCATCATAATGCAGCCAAGCGGCCTGACCTTCCGGCAACTCTGGTGGAAATGCTGTCTCCATCAGTGCTGCCGCGCGGACACCTTGGTAGTGAGGGCCGGAAATCATCCACGAGGCAATGTAACCCTCAGTCGATTCCAGCGTTTTGGCAGGGACAAGTCCCGGATTCAAAGCCGGTGGAACAAACGGAGTCCATTTGCAGGTAAAGCGGTGTTTGCCGGATCCGGCTTCATGGGTCGACTTGTCAGGCATTGCCACCGAGGCCGTGGTATTGGGCGGGATGACCACTTCAAGGCTGAAGAGGTCACCCTCTCTTTTCCAGTTGCTCTCGATACGTCCGTACGGTGAATCGTGGTGGGCCTTGACCCATGTCAGATCACCGAGAGGGTGGGGCTTGATGAGGATTTTCTTAAAGCCCGGCGCTTCCGGGACGACGTTAATCCCGGCCAGGGTTTGATAGAACCAGGCGTTCAGGTTACCGGCCAGCATCAACAGCATCTCGCTGTTCATCGCCACATCGCCCGTATCGCCATCCCAGCGTTCCCAGATGCTGGTTGCCCCTTTCTTGACCATGTAGCCCCAGCTGGGCTTGGTGGTCTGGGTTGCAAGGACATACGCCACATCGGCCCGCCCGATTTTGGTCAGGGTCTGCATCAGCCATTGGGTCCCAATCAGGCCCACGGAGAAATGGCCTTGCCGGCCGATCATGATGTCGTCAATCAGGGCCGCGATCACCCGGTCACGGTTTTCCTTGGGAACCATGTCTAACATCAAGGGCAGAGCCTGGCCTGTCTGCGTGCTGCCTTTGTAGATGCCGGTAGCCGGGTTCAGGTAAGCGGCATTGAATGCCGCAAGGGTAGCCTGGGCTCGCTGACTGTAGAGGGCTACGTCCTCGCTCTTGCCCAGGAGCTTGGCGAACCGTGCCAGGACCATTTCGTTATGATACTGATAAGCCGTGGAAAGCAACCCCCCGGGGGTGGCGCCGCATTCATAGCGGGGCGCCGAGCCATTCTGGACAGCACGCTTACGAACCGGCGCCATTGCCGAGGCATCGCACCAATCAGCATACGCGGCGGTGGGAAGGACCCCCTCTTTGTTCTTCCGATTGTGTCCGGAGTCGACAAAGCCCTTGATGGTTTTGTAATTCCTGGTTAACGCGCTGAGGTCCCCATAGTAGTCATACAACGTTTCCGGGATGAGGACCGCAGTCGAAGGCCAGAGGATATCCCCTGACCAGGGCTGGAAGGATGGGATTACCGGGGGAAGCTGGCCCCCGGCGCCTTGCTCGTAGCGATGATCATCGAGCCATTTCCCGTAAAATGAAGCGACGCCCAAATCCCACAACTGGCTTTCCGGATCCTTGGCCTCGCCGGTCCACCCCTGCCGCTCGTCGCGATCAGGGTCCATCGGCACACTCCGCAGATAGGAGCGAGCAGTCCAAAGATAGTTACTGTGAAGCTTGTTGATGAGGGGATCGGAGCATTCGAACCCCCCCCGTGACTCCAGGTCGCTGTGGATGGCCAGACCCTCGAAATTGCTGGCATCGGGTGTGCCCGGGAAGCCCTTCACCTCGATACGCCGGAACCCACGGCCGACAAAAACCGGATGCCACTCCTCCACCCCACCCCCTTTGAGGGTGTAAATGTCAGTGCATTTGGCCCTGCGATTGGGGGCGGTGAATAGTTTGCCGGATTTGTCGAGACTGTAAGCAGCCGTCATGGAGACCTGATCGCCTGCCTTGCCGCTGACACGGAGTTTCACGTTTCCATAGAAGTTCTGGCCGAAATCAACCAGCCATGCGCCAGGATTAGGTGAAGGCGTTACCGAAATAGGTTTGAGCCGTTCGGTGATACGCATCGGCTCAATCATCTGGGCCTGCATCTGGGACTTCGGAAAGGGTTGCTGCACCTCTGCCTGTATCCAGCCCGAGCCGGTGAAACCTGGCCGATCCCAACCGGGCATCTCCATACGGGCATCGTAGGTTTCCCCGTCATATTCCTGGTTGCTTCGAATGGGGCCTTGATCGGTGCAGGACCAGCTTCCATCGCTGACAACGCGCGTCACCGTTCCGTCCTTGTGCTCGACTTCCAGCTGCATGAGCAGCCTTGGAAATCCAAAGGTTCTGCGCATAAAGTAGAACCGCCCGCTGCCAAGAGTCACCCCAAGAGCATTGGGGCCGGAGGCCAATTCCTTGGTCACATCAAATGTCACGTAGAAAGCCCGCTTGGGATACAACGAGAGCGCCGGGTCCATCAGGTGATCGCCGATTTTCCGGCCATTAACCTGCAGTTCGAAAAACCCAAGGCCACACACCCAGGCCGTGGCGCGACGGATGCCGCCTGGCAGAGTAAATTCCTTGCGCAGATAATAAGCGGGGATTGGCGGGCGCTCTTTTGCTTTGCCGGTTACTTTGTCTTTGCCTGCGTCTGCAAGAGCAGGGTCAATTGGGTGGCCGATCCATTGGGCCTTCCAGTCCTCAGGATTAAGCAACCCCATGCTCCACGACGCGGATTTGCTCCAGGGCGACGCCTGCCCGCGGCCATCCCACACGCGGACCTTCCAGAAACAAACCATGCGCGAGCCAAGTTCCTTCCCCGCATAAGGCACGAGGATTGACTGGTCCGAGGCCACTTTTCCGCTGTCCCAGAAATCGCCCGCGTCTTTGGTCAGCGCGTCCTCCGAGGAGGCCACCAGCACCTGATAGGCGGATTGTTTCTCGCTGCGCTGATCCGAGGTGATCACCCAACTCAGCCGGGGATTTGGGCTGTCGATGCCGAGTGGATCCTTGAGGTATTCGCAACGCAAATCCGCCAGTTTGACCGGAGAGGACTCGGCAGCGCAGGCTGTGATTGCCAGCAGGCCGAGGATGCGGCAACGAAGTGAATTCCTCATTTTATTCATAGAGTTGTCCTCCTATTTAGGGAGCCTTTTGAAGTCCTTCCCATTTCACTTTCCATTGGCCGTTGTCGGGAAAGCCTGGTGCGGGACGCGAGGGAGCGCCATCCCAACCCGCTGCCATCATGGCCACGGCATAAAGCAGGCCGCCATTGCCGGGCATATACCAACCGCCGTTGATGCCGTTGACCGCATAGCCATTCCGGGGCGTGTCCTTCAGCAGCATATCCACGGCCAATTGCGGCTCTCCCACGCGGGCGGCCGCCATGGCCATCCAGGGAAAATCCCAGCCCCAGGTCTGGTCCCATCGCCAGGTTTCAGCCACCTTCAAGACCGTCTGGCGGGCCGTTGGGAGATCGACCGCATCGCTTAACGGAAGGAAGGCAAAAACGCCCACCGGGTCCGGATGAGAGTAATTTTTTTTCGTGTAGGTATCCTTCCACTCCGGGGCGAAATGATAAACCCCATCCCAAGCCGGGAGCGGCGGCAGTTTGGCCAGCACTTCTGCACAACGCGGGTCGGGGGTAAGGCCAAGGCGTTGCCGCCAGACTTGGGCAGTTTTGAGCCCAAACCGCCAGTAGGCGCTCTCGAACGCCGGGTCGTGAGTGAGGCCGTTCTCGGCGGCGGGTTCAACGGGAGTCAGTGAATAAAACCCGGTCTTGGGATCCAGCGTCGGGAAATCCGCCATGTAATCGGCCGTTTCGAAGACGATCTGCTTCCATTTTTCCAATGTCGCGGCGGTGGGACGGAGCCGATATTCGAGTTCCGCGAAGAAAATCGGATGCGGCTGCTGCCAGTGGAGGACAAAACTCCCGGCCCAGGTGGCCGTGCGTCCTTCGGGACCACACATCTTCCCCCATTTGGCCCCGCGATAATCGAACTCTTTGGCCAGTTGCTGTGCAAGGGGAAGTTTGCGCGTATACCAACTGAGGGCTTTATCCGACAATTCAAGGCGGTTCCACAGGCCGTAGTGGGCCAGATGCCACCAGATCATCTCCATGTGAAACTGCCCCTGCCAGGGGTCCAGATCCATCAGCCCGACTTCGGCTGGCGGCAGGCTGCCTGCTGATTGCACCGCCATCTCATACTGGGAGAGAACAATACGCCGTTCAAGCTCCTTCCATCGCGGGTCGGTGCTGGCGGAGAGATCAATAGCCCCGCCGCTCTTCCAGAATTTGTTCCAATGCGCGGTGCTTGCCGTCCGGGTTTCGGCGAAGGAGGGCAGCTCTCTGGAAACCGGTTTGGGGCTGAATAAACACGCAAGTTCCAAAACATCCGCTTTGGGCGTGAGTACGAATTTGTGAGCCTCTTTTTGTTCCAGATTTGCAGAGCCGGTCCACGCCAGATTCACCCCATAGGAGGTGGAATCAACTTGGCGGAGAAATTCCGCCCGGGATGCTCCCGGCCGCTGCAGTGTTGTCTTGTGGGCATTCGGGCTTTTCCAATCGCTTCCCTTGGACGTGCCGTAGGGAAAATCGATGGACACGGCCAATTTGCCGGACTCCAGCAGCGGCGACTCGATACGGACAGCCACTTCATCCAACTCCGGGTGCACGCAGGTCACAACACGCACTGGCTGACCCTCCACGATAAAGTTGGATGTTTGCTCCCCATTCCAAAGGTCCAGCAGCCGGGAAATTTTGGCGATCTCCTTGCCCACCACTGGCGTTCCATCGGGATGACAAAAGCGCAAACGGGCCAAATTGAGCCGATGCGGGTTGGTGCGCATCCAGGTAAAGATGGGGGCCTGTTCCTTCTTTCCTCTCATGTGATCCTTGATGTGTCCCCGGCCGAGATTACCGGTTGCGGGAATATCGGAGGGCTGCAGTCCCTCCGGGAGAGGAGCACTGTGCCAGCCCCAATGAGCCATGGTGTTACCGTCAAAGGTCTGCAAGCCGGTGGCATCGATTCCAAAGCAAAACTCGCCATTCCCCACTGGCAACCGCCCGCCCATGTGATCCAATGCGATGTTGTGGCGCGTGACGAGTTCGTGGCGATCGATGGGGCTGGCCTGTTCGGAACTCGATGTTGATGACGATGGAACAGGCCCCTCGACGGCAACTGCCGACGTGAGAGTCACTGCCAATGCAGAAACCAATCGTTTCATCATATGCGGTACGTCCTTGTTATAATTGTGAGTTTCCCTGCCAATTGTAATCCTGCGGGTATCCCCATGTCATGGATCCTTACCGTCCGTATTACTTGTTGCTCTCCATGGGCGCAATCGCCAGGGCGATCTTCACCCCGACAACGCGGATCTTTTTGGGCAATTCCAGCATCCACCACAAATCCTTCGGCTCGGCCTTGGTTCCACCGCCGTAGGGCTGGGAAGCCCAGGCATAACTCTTCATTTCGCACTGCCCGTCGATGGCCCGGTACGGCAGGTACATTGAGCCTCTGGTTGACTGGGCCGTGGGCTTGGCCCGTTCCTCAACGGCATCGGCGGCATACAGCGCGCCGCCCGCGCCCAATAACATCAAGCACACAAACACGATCATTCGATTCTTCAACGTAAACATATTCATGGATGTTTCCCTTCCTTAGCCTCATCAAACACTGAGATCATCGCATGGTAACTGTCCGTCAGCATACCTTCGTAACCACGACCCACCCCCTTCCAGTCGCGCCAGTCGCGCGACCCGCCTTTTTCGGAGAATCCCTGGAAGTTGCCCTCAGCGTAGCCCTTCATCAATGGGAAGAAAATGGCACGTGCTTCATCCACCCGACCGAGTTTATACAAGGCATGGATCGTGAAATAGGCCCAGCAGCCGGTAGCCCCACCATTCTCATAGTATTGGAATCCATCCGAGCCATCTTCGCGGCGAGGCACCCCGAATATTTGCGGCCCCGAATTGTGGTTGATGTAATCCCCCTTCTTAATCGGAACGAGATTGCCTGGCAGGCCGATGGTAAAGTCGGTGTAGCCGACCTCCTTGATCTTGGCCAAAAGTTTGTCCATGACTGAATTGGCCGTCTTATCGTCGAGCAATCCATAACTCACTGCGATTCCCTGCACGAAGGTGAACCAGTAGTCATGCAGTTGGCCGTCGGCGCTCTTCCATCCCGCGATCATGCCGGTTTCCGGGTTCAACAGGTTTTTCGCGTATGCGGCGTGCAAGGCGTCGGCCTTGGCCGTGAAGAACCGGGCATCCTCGGTATGTTCCAATTTCGCCGCCATCTCGGCAAACAGTCGGCAGGCCCGGTAGGTCAACGCATTGGAAAAAGCATCTTCATGGCCGAAATTGATCGTATCCCACCAATTCGCAGGGCGCGTCTTATTCGTCGGCCTGTCGCCGTAATTGCCCGTAGCCGGGTATTCAACAAGCCCGTTGCCATCCTTGTCCGCCGCCATCATCTCCTTAGCCCACTCGAGCAGTTTCTCGTAATTCGCGCGGCCCCATTTGGTGTCGCCCGACACCCGCACATACTCGCACGCTGAAATCAAAAACGACGGATAGGTATCCAGCGTGGTCCACGGCGTCCCCCAGCCAACCAGAACGGCACCGGACTTGTTGGGACCGTAGCCAACCTGACCATAACCCTTTACGCCTGATAAGTAGCGATCCAGCGTCATCCGAATCAGATCCATACAGGTCAATCCTTCGGCGAGTGGCGGCGCATGAATCGCCACGTCCGCGTATTCGAACAGGCACATGCTGCACGGGTCACTAGAGGAGTTATTCGCCAGCATTTGCATGCGCGGGTTGACCTGGAAAATGCTCAGGTAGTTGCGCCGGAATCCATCGAAGCGTGAATCGTTTTCAATTCCAGGGATTTTCGGGTAGATCGCCACAGCCTCCAGCGTATACACAACGTCAGGGTGCTCGGCCGTCGCGGGCGGGAACGAAACGCGCACAAAAGGGGGATTCACAATCCGGCGAAGCGCATCGTAATCCAATTTCCAGCCCGGCACGTTGCAGGTAATCCTGAGCGAGCCCATGTCCGGCATGTGAAGCACGCAGGGAATCGATATCTTGCGTTCGTCCGGTTGTATCATCCCCAGCAACGTCGCATGGTTGGCACGTTGGTTGATATTAAGCACGAAAGGCGGCACCTCCGTTCCGGGCACATATACAGAAGACAACGTCACTATCTTCCCGGCGCACTTCGCCTTCCAAGCCGACGTTTTGCCGCTGGCCCGGTAGATGAACTTCCCCCAACCCCGCCTCCCCGCAAAGGGCAGCGCGTTGGTCGGCACCAGCGCCGGACTAACCTGAACCTTGCCGTACCCGAGCGAGTCAACGGAAAAATAGGAAAAAGCCGGGGTGTTCCTGCTGAACCCGACCGCAATGAAATCCGACCGGAAATCCGGCTCGATTACAGCAGCGGCGGCTTGAACCAAAGACTGGGCAACTCCTGCCTTCCCCTGCGCCGGAGCCGAGTTATTCTTCGACGAGGGTGGTGTTTTCGCAGACTCTGCAACCAGGCCGGTCGCGGCCATCAGCAGACTGGCCACTGAAAGAGACATAACGGTTTTTTTATATTTGTTAGAATTCATGCTTCTTCTATTTCATCCTTTTTTTCTTGCTTATTCATATCACTGAATACTTTTTACCTGAATCGAGCGTTCCGACGCGCAACGCAGCGTGACCGGCCCGATTAAACCTGATTCAACCAGCGAATCAGCCTTCTTCCACAGTCTCGTCGTGCAAAACGTGAAGCGACCCGCCGGACTGGGTTTGCCGTCCAGCAACCATTGAGGCCAGGCGACAAGTTCACCATTCGGCTTGCGCACACTATCTTCCCGCAATTGTTCATCGCCGATCATACGGTTGACCCAGAGATTGACGACTTTGATCTCTAGGAAGTTCTCCCCCTCTTTGAGCGCATCGGTTACGTCCACCCGATACGGCGACTTCCACACGATGCCAAGCGATTTCCCGTTCAGCGTCACCTCCGCCATGATGGCTACTTTGCCCAGATCGAGGTAAGTCCGGTGACCGACAACTGACGACTGATGACTGAAAACTTTCCGATAGGTCGCGTGCCCGGAATAATATTTAATCCCGGCATCCTGGTGCTGGCTCCAATCCTGGAGTTTGTCGAACTTCACCGATTGGGCTGGCCCACCCCACTTTGAATCAAAGGTCACCTCCCATGGCCCGGCGATCTCCTGAACAGGGGCGGTCTCAACCCAGTTCTTTCCGGTGCCCTTGGTGGCCTTGGTTGCTTCGCGGAAGATCACAAACACCGAACCGCTCGGGTCGAGGCGCAGCGGAATGCGGGTAATGCCGTCCTTGATTGCAAAGTCCTTGGCCAACTCGGTGCGACCCGTGTCCGGCCACCAGAGTTCGGGCTGCTTCCCGGTAATACGGAACTCGGCAACAGCATCCACGGTGTTCGATTCAGGATTAGCCACGAAATACAAATCCGTGTCGGCAGTGGCGCGGTGGATGTAGCGAAGTAAAGGCTTCGCGTTAAAATCGGGTTTGATGCCGCGTTCTCCCAGAAGTTGGGCGGCGGTTTTACCGGTGACCAGTTTTGGCCATAGCTTTGCGGCAATTGTTTTGACAGACTTATCGCCCTCGTCCATATCCGCGAGGCTTGGCGATTTCACCGGTGGCTTGGCATCAGCGATGATCGTCGCGCCTTGACCGGCGAATTCCTTGAGCTTGCGCAAGACACTTGGACTCATGTATTGCGCGGGCGGCACCACGAGAACGCGGTAGCTCATGCCGTCCGGCAGGACGAACTTCCCGTCTTTGAAGCTCAGCCGGTTGAGCAGCACGTCGTTGTTGCAGCCATCGAAGTTGTATCCGCCACGGATATTCGGCGCGGCGTAGGCATCGGCAGGAGGCACAAAGCGACGCGGGGCGCCTTCGGGCTGCAGGTAGAGCACATCCGCAACGAAGAGGCCCTGCCGCAACAGATATTGGCAACGCGCAAGATACTCATGCCACGGCTTGGATTGCTCCCACCATGTCTGGGTCCGCTCGTAGTGGAGCCCCCATGGGCCCATGCCGATACCTGGAACCCCATTTTCAAACCGCTGTGCGGCAAAGCGGTGAAAGACAAATCGGTTGATCCCTTCACAAAATGCCCAGTCGCCCAGATCTTTTATAAACGCCGGATGACCTAGCCAAGCTTCTTCACGACGGGCCGTGAAGGCTTCAGCACCAACAATTTTCTTCCCGTAGATGTGTGCCGCTGAGGCCGCCACGGGTGCGCTATATACTTCCAAATACTTAGTCCATGACCAGAACTCGGCCATCGGCTCATCCGCCTGTCCCCCATAGTAGAGATTATCAGTGGGACAACCGGCGCCATAAGGCTCTATGCTCAGTCGCAATCCATTTTCATTAGCCAGTCGTCGGAAAGTGCCTGCATAATTTTCGGCTACCATATCGCAGAAGGTTTGGCGCAGATCCCAGAGAAAGCGCTCGCTCGTTTCGAGGTTGTCCACCACGCGACCGGTCATGACCGGCAGGTAGTTCCACAAATCATATCCTCTCCGCTTCTTGAATTCCTCACGTAGTTTTGGCGTCCAGTTGTGAGCGTTGCATTCCCAACTGTCAATATGCGTGGCCACCAAAGTCTTGCCCTGCCCGCTCAACTCTTTGTTTTCAGCGGCCAATTTCCCAATCTGCGCATTGAAAGCGACTGTGGCCGCCTCAACACTGAACTTGTCACACTCCGGTCCGCGCCCTCCATCTGAAGCAGGAAAATTGATCTGTCCCTTTGGGGTGGCGCCAAGGCGAAGAATAAGCCAACGGCCTGCCGGGGCATCCCATGTGAGCTTCCCAGTCGCGTCCATGTGGGCGGAGATGTCCTTGACCTGATCACGGTGAACCGCCATCGCTGCCGGGATCGACGGGAAGCTCGCTGGCAAGGCAGGGCTCGCTGATGTAAAAAATGCTTTCCCAAAAAAATTGTCGATCCGATAACTGGAGCCAAGGTTGAGGTCGGAGATTTCCACAGAATCTTTGGCATCGCCCAACTGGGTGACCTCGAAGCGGAAAAAACGCCCTGCGATGGGCGGACAATACAGTTCCGCCGTTGACTTTTCTAAAAGAAATGGGCGCACCAATTTGAAGGTTTTCCCGTCGTCGGACGCCTTCAGCTCTCCTCGAATAAAACGGATGCTGGGTATCGCTTTGAGCCAATATACTTTGAACGGTTGGGGAAATTCGATCTGGATGAATGGATTCGGATTGTCCTTCGTTGGGGTCAGCTTGAAAATCCCCGGCTTGACCTCGACCCCGCTGCTGGTCAATTTCGCACCGTGGTCCGCGATATTCATTCCCTCCCCCTCCGGTGCTGGCATCGCCAGCACCGCGATGTCGCGGTAATAATCCATCACCGCCTTCGGCTTCGGCAGTGTCACCTGCACATTCCTGCCTCCCTCGGCAACAGTTTCCGAGCACGTCACGTTCTGCATGGAAAGTGCTGGCGTGATCCAGGGACCACCGCTGCCCGCCCAGCTCGGGCTGTTGGCCATGTTAATTTCGAGGCCAAGTCTTGCGGCTTCCTTGCAGGCATGCTGGAAAAGCTCGTGCCATTCCTTTCCGTTATACGCCACCGGGCCTACCGGCGTGCCCGGCTGCCCCACCTCAAAGCGGAGGACCCCGCCAATGCCAACCCGCGCCATCGACTCCAGGTCGGCGGTGATGCTTTCCCTGGTCATGTTACCGCTGAGGGTGAACCAATACACCCATGGCCGCGCGTCTGCGGGCGGGGTGGTGAAATTCTTCTCCAGTCCATCGTTCCCCATGACGGCGCTGGCCAAGGCCAGAAATATCATTACGGTTCGTTTCATGATGTAGGTTTCTTATTTTGCTGTTTCCAAAATAACTGGCCCGAGCAGGCCGGAGGGCTGGAGGTCATTAGTGGCTAGACGTATTACTTTCCGATTAAAGAAAATCGAAGGCGTAGCACCCGGTTGCGCATCGCCCACAATACGATTGTTCCAGGTGTGTACCACGGTGATGGCCAGAGCGTTTTTGCCGGTCTTCAGCCCACGGGAAATATCAATCCGATACGGCGGCTTCCACAGCGTCCCCATATCCTGACCGTTGAGCGTCACCTTGGCGACCGCGTTGACCCCGCCTAGGTCCAACACCGTGCCCGGCTTGACCGCAGGCACCTCGAACTCCTTACGGTACACCGCCTCGCCCGAATAATATTTGATTTCGGAATCGGCATGTTCAGGCCACGGCATCAGTTTATCAAACGTCACGGTCTTTTCGCCAAACTGCACCTCCCACGGGCCGGTGATCTCTTGCGAGGAAGGCTTGGGAACCTGCGCCGCAACGCGGTCCTGCGTGGCGGGCTTTTCAAAGACCACAAAGACCGAGGTCAGCGGCTCCAGATGCAGCGGCACTTCGACGCGATCCCCTTGCAATTGGAAAGACTGGGCGGGGTCGGTCTTGCCGCTCTCCGGCCACCAGAGCTCCGGCTCTTTTCCTTTCACCCGAAAACTGATTTTCTCGTCACGCGCCTTGTCGTTTTGGTTCGCAATGAAATATATATCACGGTCCCCGTCGGTGCGGTGTTTCCAGACCACGCCGGGCGGTACCACCACATCTGGGCCGCACGGAAGAAGTGTGCCCAGATCTTTGACGACACGAATTTTTCCGGTGTCCCATAGTTCTTTCACCAAGGCCTCAACCTCCTGATCGCACGTGGGATAGTTCTCCATGCTGGGTGATTTCTTCGGGGCCGGGCCGACCACGGTTGCCCCGGCTTCCACCAGCGCCTTGATTTTACGCAACACTTCCGGACGCATCGTCTCCACTGGCGGCAGCACCAACACGCGGTAGCTCGTTCCCTCGGGCAGGACCAGGCGCCCGTCCTTCACCGAGAGGCGATTCTGGATCACCTCGGCATTGATGAAGTCGTAGTCATATCCCGCAGGCACCGCAGGCTTGCGGATGCCGGTCATCTTCGGCGTGTCTTCCCCGATGAAATACGCCACATCGGCGACCGGATACCCCGCTTGGAGCATCACGCTGCATTTGCGCTGATAATCCACCCACGGTTTCATCGCCAGGTTCCACCACGTGTTGTGGTGGTTGAATTCGGTTCCGAATCCCGCCATAATCCCAGGCCCTCTTTTATCGACCGACTGATGAAAAAAGAGATGAAGGATTGCTTGACTGATGCCTTCGCTGAAGGACCAGTCTCCCACTGTTTTAAGTTCCCTGGGGGTGTTCATAAAAAGCGGGCCGCCGGTATACGATTCGCACCATACTCGCTTTTTCCCGTAGATATGCGCGGCCGACGCGGCGCATCGAATCTCCAGATGACCGATATGCTTGTCCACCCAGAATTCCCCCGACACCTCGTCCGTCTGCCCGCCATATTGCAGAAATTCCGCAGGAAATCCCCATGTGCCGTAATTTTCCAACCACAGACTCAGTCCGTGCTTATGGCTGAGATCACGCAGGCCACCCACATATTCATAGGCGATGCGGTCGGCCACCAAGCGGCGCAGATCCCACAGGAAACGGTCCGATTTCTCCGGGTTCTCCACCACGCGCCCCGTTAGGGTCGCAAGCCATGGTAACGGGTCATAGCCGTAGCGCTTCCGGAAGATCTCCGCGAAACCGTCGGTCCAGTTCTGCGATCCTTTTTCGTAGCTGTCCGCGACCACGTATTTGAATGCCGTGCGCTCTTTCTCAGGCATGCTCGCCAGCAGTTTGCCGATGTAGGAATCAAAATGGTGCTTGACCAGATTCCGATTAAGCTTGTCGACTTCGGGGCCGGTCGCCTCCGGCGGAGCGGGAAAGTTCTTTGTGTCCGTCGGCGCCATCCCGATCCGCTGCACGATCCATTCGCCCGGAGGCACCTCCCATTCCAACGTCCCAT
>JBAXOG010000136.1:0-13315 GCA_037133395.1 bacterium
ACGCCTCCACCTTCGCTAACGCTACGGCGGACAAGAAGGCTACGGCGCGGCAGGCACCTATTCGCCCAGCAAGGCACCCAACCCCACCATTCCAATATTCCCATATTCCAACATTCCAGAGAATTAATAACCTGTCCCTTTTGTTTACCCAGAGTTTATTGAATCGACAAAGCTCGCGACAAAGTTCGCGACAAAGTTTTCCCTGAACCCTGAACCCCGAACCCTGACCCCCAAGTTATAACAAGGAGTCATACCTATGCGTCAACCCCGTGTCACAAGCAAGCATCAGAAAGTTTTTGAAACACTGAAGAACGAGATTATCTCGGGTAAGTACCGGGATGGAGAGCGCTTCCCGAGCGAGACGGAGTTGGTCAACCGCTTCGCGTTCTCGCGTCCGACCGTCATGCACGCCCTGAACGACCTTCAGGCCGAAGGCTTCCTCGAGCGACGTCAGGGTGCGGGAACCTTCTTGAACGCCGGCAAGAAACTCGTGAAGGGTTATTTTGGCATGATTATTCCCAGCCACGGCATGATTGAGATCTTCACCCCCATCTGCGCCGCCATCTCGCGATACAGCCAGGAGCAGGGGTATACGCTACTTTTCGGCAACGCCGCCACCGACACCACCGAGGCGGACCAGGAGCCCCGCCTGCTGGAACTCTGTGCCCAGTATATCCGGCAGAAGGTGGCGGGCGTATTCCTTGAGCCCCTGCTGGAACTCAAACCGGAGCACGCGGCTGTCAACCGCAAGATCCTTAAACTGCTTGAGGACAGCCAGACTCCGGTCGTCCTGCTGGACCGGGATATTGTTCACTTCCCCGAACGCAGCCCCTACGACTTGGTCGGGATCGACAACCTCAGCGCCGGCTACCGCGTCACCGACCACCTCCTCCGAACCGGCGCCCGCAAAATCGTCTTCATGACCCATCAGGGGCTCGCTCCGACCGTTCAGCAGCGGATCGCCGGCATGTGCGACGCACTGGTCAACATGGCCATTCCTTGGGAGCCCTCCACGATCGCGTACGGGAATGCGAGCGACAAAGCCTTTGTCCGTTCGGTCATCGGCAAATCCAAAGCCGCCCGCCCTGACGCCATTATTTGCGCCAACGACGTAACCGCCGCGCAACTCATTGCCACGCTGGGAGAACTTCGGTTGCGCGTGCCCGACGACATTCGTGTGACGGGCTTCGACGACATCCGACACGCCAGCCTGATCACCCCGGCCCTCACCACGGTGCGCCAGCCCTGCACAGAGCTCGGCATCCTCGCCGCGAAAACCCTGATGAGGCGCATCCTCGACCCGAACACCCCGCCGCACACGATTTTGCTCCACGCCCCGCTGGTGGTCCGCAAATCCGCCTAGTGTCCTTTTAACTTGTCCCTTTGTTTACGTTTTTAGGCTCTTCGACTCGCAGAGTCGCACACAAGGCGGGCGAACGTTATTTTTTTTGACAGGGTGACGGGGTGACCCGTTGACTGGGTGAGCAAGTGACTGATTGACTCAAGGCTTCGCGTAGCGCGTAAGAGCGCGCGTACCGCACCCCAAACTTACTGACACTTACTGACACTTCTTAGACTTACTGACACTTTTCCCTCGCGTGCTCCCGGCACAATGGGACGCGCTTTGTCGCGCCCCGCGCGAAAACCGCATTGACGCGGCTATCAAGTCATAGCATAATACCATCATGGTAAAAACACAGATACAGTTGCCGGATATTCTTTACACAGAGGCAAAACGAATTGCCAGCGAACGAGAAATCTCGTTTGCTGAAGTCGTTAGGCGCGGCGTTGAGTATGTCACCCGCATCTATCCGCCCCTTGAGACGGGCGATAAAAACTGGCAACTTCCGAAACCGAGCCGGTTAGGTGCTTTCACCGCGCCACCCAAAGATTGGCGCACGCTGGCGAACGAATAAAAAGGGCTAATAAACAACCTATCCCTTTGTTCGCAATTGTTCCTTATTTCTCAACTTAAGCGTTGAGCGTTTGAAACTTTTAACTCTCAACGTTTAACTCTTAACTTAAGAAGCCCATAAATAACCTGTCCCTTTGTTCGCATCCGCCGGAGGCTCTTCGACTCGCAGAGTCGCACACAAGGTGGGCGAACGTTATTTTTTTTGACAGGGTGACGGGGTGACCCGTTGACTGGGTGAGCAAGTGACTGATTGACTCAAGGCTTCGCGTAGCGCGTAAGAGCGCGCGTACCGCACCCCAAACTTACTGACACTTACTGACACTTCTTAGACTTACTGACACTTTTCCCTCGTGCCCTTCTAACCTGTCCCTTTGTTCGCAATTGTTCCTCATTTTTCCACTTAAGCGTTAAGCGCTTCCACCACTCCATTATTCCAGCATTCCGTTATTCCACTCTCTTTTATTTCGGGCACCCGCCGCCCAGCACAGCATAGAGGCGCACCTGATTGGCGAGCTTTGAATATCGGAGGATGACCAGTCGCTGTTGCGCACCGTACAAAGAGCGTTGTGCATCGAGGACGCTCAAGTAACTGTCGATTCCCGTGTCATAACGAGACGTGGATAAGCGGTGCGTTGCCGTCACAGCCTTAACCAGGGATTCCTGCGCAGCGACTTGCTCGTTCACAGTGCCACGCACGGCCAGCGCATCGGCCACTTCCCTGAACGCGCTCTGAATGGATTTTTCGTATTGGTTCACAGCGATTTTCTGTTGTGCTTTGGCGGCCTTGAGCGCCGACCATGTGCGCGCATCAAAAATCGGCATGACGATCTGCGGCGCATACATCCAGGCGCCTGAGCCGCCTTTAAAAAGTCCGGAGAGTTCACTGCTCGCGGTGCCAATCGCAGTCGTCAACGAAATACGCGGGAAGAAGGCAGCACGTGCAGCGCCAATATCCGCATTCGCGGCTTTGAGCATATCCTCAGACTGCGCCACATCGGGTCTGCGCAAAAGCACGTCGGAAGAAATGCCCGCCTGAATGTCTTGGGGCTGTTTCACTTCCGTCAACTGAGCCGGCAACATCTCTGCAGGCACAGAAGAACCGGCAAGCAGATTCAATGCGTTCTCATCCTGAGCCACGCGTTGTTTAAATGCGGCAACGTCGCCGCGCGCGGTATCCACCTGCGTCTGTGCACGGTAAAGGTCAAGTTCGGTCACCATGCCGCGGTCATAGCGATGTTTGATCAAGGCGTAAGCATCCATCTGCGATTTCAACGTGGTTTCCGCCAGTTGCAGACTCTCCCGATCAGCCGCCAGCGCAAGATACGTTTCAGCGACCGCGGAGATCAACAAGATCTGTGCGCTACGACGAGCCTGCTCTGTGGCCAGATACTCATGCAAGGCACGATCCTTCAAGCTACGGATACGGCCGAAGAAATCAATCTCCCAGGCGGCGATGCCGAGATTGGCATCATAGCGCGTCGTGGTCATCCGGTTGCCCGAGGAGGAAAGATCAGCCGGCACCCCTGCTTTGCTTTCACTTGCGCCCAGACTGAAGGTCGGCAACAGGCTAGCGCGTTGAATGCCGTAGATAGCACGGGCCAACTCCACGTTCAGAGCTGCGGCTCGCAGGTCGAGATTGTTCGTGAGCGACACCGCGATGACGTGACGCAGTTTCTCGTCCGTGAAGAATGCCTGCCAGTCTAAGTCTGCGACGACACCCGTATTTGTCGTGGACGTTGTTTCGACGTATGCCGCACCCACTGGCCACGCAGCCGGGACCGGGGCGGTTGGCCGCGTGTATTTCGGAGCCATGGTACATCCCATCGGGAACAAGGTGATGCCAAGTAAAAGGAAGATGATGGATTGTTTCATGTTAATGACTTTCAGATGAATGCTCTTCAGCACCTTTGGTTTGGGGTTTTTTGTTGCGCTTGCCAAACGTCTTCTCGATCATCACAAAGAAGAGTGGCGCAAAGAGCGTGACCAAGAATGTAGATGTCACAACGCCACCTAACACCGCAGTACCAATGGCCTTCTGCGCACCAGCGCCCGCGCCATTCGCAAAAGCCAACGGCATCACGCCGAAACCAAAGGCCAGCGAGGTCATGATAATGGGACGCAACCGCAGCTTCGCCGCTTCCAGCGTTGCATCAGTCATGCTCATCCCCTCCTCCACGCGAGACTTGGCGAACTGCACAATCAGGATGGCATTCTTGGTCGTCAGACCGAGCGTAGTCAGCAGACCGATCTGGAAATAGACATCATTGGGCAGTCCACGAAGCGTCGAGCCAATCACACCACCAATCACGCCCAGAGGCAGTGCGAGCAGAATCGAGACGGGAATGGGCCAGCTCTCGTAGAGGGCTGCCAAGCAGAGGAAGATGACCAGAATGGAGAAGGCATAGAGCGGCGCCGCCTGCGAACCTGCTTGTCGTTCCTGATAGGAAAGACCCGTCCAGTCATAACCAACTCCCTGCGGTAGGCTTTTCACGAAGCCCTCCATGGTGTACATCGCCTCGCCAGAACTCCTCCCAGGGGCAGACTCACCCTGAATGTTGACGGAGGGGAAACCATTGAAGCGTTCCAGCTTGGGAGATCCCGATGTCCAATGCCCGGAGGCGAAAGAAGCGAAGGGCACCATCTGCCCCGTGATATTGCGCACATAGAGTTTTTCGAGGTCATTCGGCGACATGCGGTAGGGCGCGTCGGCTTGGACATATACGCGCTTCACGCGTCCGCCTTGAATGAAGTCGTTAACATACGCACTACCGAAGGCTGCGGAAATCGTGTTGTGGATCGAGCTGATGGGCGCACCCATCGCCCCTGCCTTCTCCCAGTCCACATCAACCCGGTACTCAGGCACGTCCTCTAGGCCGTTAGGACGCACTTTGGTCAAGACCGGATTCTGTGCCGCCATTCCCAGAAGCTGATTGCGAGCCTCCATCAATTTGGCGTGACCCAGTCCGCCGCGATCCAGCAATTGAAAGTCAAATCCCTTGGCCATACCCAGTTCGATCACGGCAGGCGGAGCAAAGGCAAAGACCATGGCGTTTCGAATCTGTGAAAACGCTGCCATCGCTCTTCCAGCTATGGCAAATGCTTTTTGATCTGCACGCGGACGGACGTCCCAGTCTCGTAGCTTAATGAAGGCCAAGCCCGCATTTTGACCGCTCCCCGAGAATGCACGGCCCGAGACCGTCATAATGCCTTCAACAGCATCCTTCTCGTTCACCAGAAAATGATCCCGCACGCCCTCCATGACCTTCTTGGTTTGCTCCAGGGTCGAGTTCCCTGGCAATAAGGCCTGAGCCATAAGAATTCCTTGGTCTTCATCCGGGAGGTAAGCCGACGGCATCCGCTTGAACAAGAAGCCCATTGCCCCCACGATCACAAGGAAAAGAACCACGTAACGGATCTTTTTTGCGAGCGAGTGTCCGACCACTCCCACATACGCATTTCTGAAGCGGAAAAAGAGATGGTCAAACCAGCGGAAGAAGGGACGCATGAACCAGACCCCCGACTCGGACGCTTCATGCCCCTTGGGCACTGGTCTCAGAAATGAGACGCACAACACCGGGGTCAAAATGAGAGCGACCACCACAGAAAGAAGCATGGACGCGATGATGGTCACGGAAAACTGACGATAGATGACACCCGTGGAGCCAGCAAAGAAGGCCATGGGGCCAAACACCGCCGAGAGCACCAAGCCAATGCCGATCAACGCGCTGGTAATCTGATCCATCGATTTTCGCGTCGCGTCATAGGGCGAGAGCCCCTGCTCGCTCATGAGCCGTTCCACATTTTCTACCACCACGATGGCATCGTCCACCAAGAGGCCGATGGCCAGTACCATCGCGAACATGGTCAGCATGTTGATGGAGAACCCGAACAGTCCGAGCACCGCGAACGTCCCCAAGATGACCACAGGTACAGCGATGGTCGGAATTAACGTGGCGCGCATATTGCCCATAAAGAGGTACATCACTAAAAAGACAAGCAAGATCGCCTCGAAAAGGGTCTTCACCACTTCATGAATCGCAACTCGCACAAACGGGGTCGTGTCGTAAGGATAGACGACCTTCATGTCCGCAGGAAAGAACTGGCTCATCTCCTCTAACTTAGCGCGGATCGCGCTGGCTGTCTCTAGGGCATTCGCACCAGCCGACTGACGGATCGCCAGAGCGGCTGCGGGTTTACCATTATAGAAGGCTTCAACATCATACGACTCCGTCCCGAGCTCCGCACGTCCCACATCCTTGACCCGTACAACAGAACCATCCGGATTCGTGCGCAACGGAATAGCCGCAAACTCATCCGGCGTCTTGAGCAGACTCTGAACAATAATGGAAGCGTTTAACCGCTGTCCAACAACCGCCGGAGCTCCACCAAACTGACCCGCGGAAACTTCCACATTGTAGGCTCGTAACCCAAGGATCACATCTTGAATCGTCATCTGATACTGGGTCAATCGCTCAGGATTTAGCCAGATACGCATGGAATACTGGCTACCAAAAACTTCCACCTCGCCGACGCCTGGTACCCGCGAAAGGACCTTCTCCAGATTAGACTGGGCATAGTCCCGTAGATCGTTGCCATCCATCGTCGCGTTCGGTGAGACCAGCCCCACGATCAACAGGTAGTTACGCGTAGACTTACTCACCTTCACGCCTTGATTCTGTACCACCGCCGGCAGATTTGCCATCGCGAGTTGGAGCTTGTTCTGAACCTGCGCCCACGCAAGATCCGGATCGGTCCCAGGCGAGAAGGTCAAGTCAATGCGGGCAGCTCCTGCCGAATCGCTGCTGGCGGCAATGTATAGCATCTTGTCGAAGCCAGTCATCTTCTGCTCGATGATCTGCGTCACACTGTTTTCCACTGTCTCCGCCGATGCGCCTGGATAGAAAGCGGTGATGGAGATAGAAGGCGGCGCAATAGGAGGGTACTGCGCAATGGGCAAATTATAAATAGCCAAGCCACCTGCCACCATCAGGATAATGGCGATGACCCAAGCAAAGACCGGTCGATCGAGGAAAAAACGTGATAACATGGTGTGCCTTTATTACTTTACGGTTGAAGCCGAAGGGGCCTTTTGTTCTTGTTTCGAACTCTGCGTCGTGCTCTCTTCAAAGGGTACTGCTTTCACCTCTGCGCCAGGGCGTACCTTTTGCATACCCTCGACGATCACGCGATCGCCCGGGACAAGCCCAGAGGCCACGATCCATTGATTGCTGAACGCCCGATCGAGGCTCAATCTCCGTGGTTCCACCTGTTGCGTCGCGTTTACAACTAAGGCCATGGGATTGCCCTTCGGGTCGCGCGAGACGGCCTGCTGCGGCACCAGCATCGCCTTCTCGTTGATCCCCTCTCTGATCACGGCGCGGACGAACATGCCCGGCAATAATGCTCCCTCTGGATTCGGAAAGACCATGCGCAGAATCACAGACCCCGTGGTCGGATCCACCGACACGTCGCGAAATTGGAGCACCCCTTCTAGCGGATAGGCTGTACCGTCTTCTTGCATGATCCGAACCTGACTTAAGTCTGTCCCCTTCAAAAAGATTCGTCCGTCCTCCAGACGGCGCTTGAGGCGCAACATTTCAGCGGTGGATTGTGGCACGTCAACATAGATCGGATCCATCTGCTGGATGGTCGCCAGAGTCACGGGCTGATAGGCTGTCACGATGGCGCCATCGGTCACTGTGGATTTTCCAATGCGACCGGAAATAGGCGCAACGATCTGAGTGTAAGCCAAGTTGATCCGCGCGATCTCCACTGCCGCAGTCGCCTGCTGAATGGCAGCTTCAGCCGCAGCCACTGCGCCTTGGGCACTCTGCACCTCCGCCTCAGTTGCCTTAAGAGTAGCCTCAGCCACATCCGCCGCAGTCACGGCTTGTTCAGAGTCGCTCGTAGAGACAGCCTTTTCCTTTAGCAAATCTTCGAAGCGTTTACGATTCGTTCGCGCAAAGGTGACCGTCGCCTGCTGCCGAGCAACACCCGCAAGAGCAGCGTTCAGGGCAGCCCGTGTCTGATCAGCGGCTTTCCGTGCGGCTTCGAGAGTCGCCCGTGCATGATCCATGGCAGCTTGAAACGGCGCGGGATCAATCTCATAAAGTTTTTGTCCAGCCTTCACATCCGACCCTTCCGTAAAGAGCCGTTTTTGAATGAGCCCACTGACTTGGGGCCGGACCTCCGCGATGAGATACGGCGATGTACGTCCAGGCAGTTCCGTGGTCAGCAAAATCGGTTTCTGCATTACCACAATTGTTGCCACATCCACAAGCGGAGGTTTCGGTGAAACCTTGGGTTGGCGATTGCACGCCGTCAGAAAAAGACTACAGAAAATCGGCGTCAATCCTACACCGCATATTCTGAGAAGATGGATTTGATTCGTTTTCATTTTGCTATTATTCTCCTTTGTTAAAAAACATGTTATGTACGGATGGTGTTGATAATTGCAGTGAACCCTAATTTGATTGAGGCCGACAAATCAGCATCCAGACATTGATCGATCTTCATTTTCATGGCCCCCAACCAGATGGCCCCTAACGCCGCTGCTGGCGTCGCAATGTTTGCATCCTTCTGTATCTCGCCTTTCTTCTGCAAGATGCTCAAGGTTTTTTCGATGAGTTCCAGCGGACCCGTCCCACTCTCGCGAAGGCGACGCTTGATGGGGATGAATTTCGCTGCTGGCCAATCCTGTCTCAGCATCATCTGAAAATATTTTCGGCTACGGGGCTGTTCCACGACCAATCGCGCCCGTTCAATGAAGTGAGCAACCAGGCCATCCAACGAGACGGGTTCCGGCAACACGCGAGCAATCTGCTTATCATGCTTCGCCGTCATATCCGCCACCACTTCCGTAAATAAATCCGGCTTGCTCTTGAAATGCCAATAAACTGCGCCTTTGGACAGCCTGATACGCGCAGCCACATCTTCAAACGTCGCACGCTCGTATCCTTTTTCAACGAATACGTCGAGTGCCACCTTCAGTATTTTTTGCCGCGTCTCTTCCGCCTCTGCTTTCGTTCGTCGCGCCATGTCTATCTCCTCGTACCTCAAAGATGGCTATTAATATACATACTTTCAGGAAGGTATGCAAGCGCGAAGCATGGCTTTATATTCCACTCTTTGCGGCTTGTTGGACTTGACACTGCCACCGCCAGTTATGTATAGTACAAGTATACAGAAAGGAATGGACTCTCATGGAAGCGACTATAGTGGACTTGCGATATAACATGAACAATGTTCTGAAGGCACTAGACCGGAACGAGGCTGTCAGCGTCCTGTACCGCGGTAGGGTGAAAGGCGTCATACGGCCTGCGACCACAGTGTCCTCATGCAAGATACGAGATCACGTCTTCTTTGGCTCCCGTCTGACGACGGAGTCAGTAGAGAACGTCGTAGATCGCATACGAGGAGGGCGCTACCGTGATCTTTGATACAGACATGTTCATCTGGGTACAACGAGGAAACCTCAAAGCGGCTCAGTTGATAGAAGGAGAAGACGAACGGCTGTTGTCCGTGCAGTCGTATATGGAGCTTCTTCAGGGTGCGGAGAACCGGCGACAACATGAGCTGACGAAGTCGTTTCTGCGCGATTTCGCCTTCTCTACGTTACCCCTGAGCGAGAATATCGGCCACCGTGCAGCCGTATACATTGAGGAGTATGGTCTGTCGCACGGGCTACGAGCTGGCGATGCCATTGTCGCTGCCACTGCCGCAGAGCACGGTTTAATCCTGTGTACGAGCAATGCCAAACACTTCAGCCCCATTAGAGACCTGAAGACGCGAATATTCAAGCCATAAACACCACAGGCCCCTCACCGAAAGAGAAGAACAAAAAAAGCCCCGCGAGCAGGAATGCTTGCGGGGCTTTGTTCTTTTCAGAATACCTTCAATTTATGACTGCGGCATGTTCGCCAGGTTCTGGAGCATGACGTAGTTATCCTTGAAGAGACCTTCTGCCTGCTTGAGCATGGCTTCACCGTTCGGATTGAGCTTGAGGAGCTGCTTGAAGCGGTTTTCCTTGAGCGCGGTTTCCGCGAAGGATTGCGTCGGAGCCTTGCTGTCGAGCTGCAACGGATTCTTGCCTTCGCCCTTGAGCTCCGGATTGTAACGGTACAACGGGAAGTGACCGGTCTCAACCGCGATCTTCTGGTGTTCGAAACCATTGATCATGTCAATACCGTGCGCGATACAATGCGAGTAAGCAATGATCAACGCTGGGCCGTCATACGCTTCCGCTTCCGCGAAGGCCTTGACTGTGGCTGCTGCATTGGCACCCATGCTGACCTGCGCAACGTAGATGTTTTTGTACGTCATGGAGATCATGCCGAGGTTCTTCTTCATCTGGCCCTTGCCGGATGCAGCGAACTTCGCGATCGCGCCGAGCGGGGTTGACTTGGAAGCCTGGCCGCCGGTGTTGGAGTAAACTTCGGTATCGAGCACCAGAATCTTGATGTTGCGCCCCGATGCGAGCACGTGGTCAAGACCGCCGTAACCGATGTCATACGCCCAGCCATCGCCGCCGATTGCCCATACGGACTTGCGAATCAGGTAGTCTGCAACGCCTGCCAGATTCTTGCCGATCGGGCCGTTGCAACCACACGCCGTGATCTGCTTCTTCAACTCAGCAACCAAGCCACGCATTGCTTCGACGCCTTCTGGTGTCTTCTGGTCAGCATCCTTAATCTTCTGAGCCACGTCCTTAAGTGCTGTCGGAGCCTTCTCTGAAACGAGAAGCTGTCCGATCAATTCAAGGGCATAACCGTTGAGCTTGTCCGCGGTCAGGCGCATACCCAAAGCGAACTCCGCATTATCTTCGAAGAGCGAATTGGCCCATGCCGGTCCACGTCCGTCTTCGCGTTGGCAATACGGGGTGGTCGGGAGATTGCCGCCGTAGATCGATGAGCATCCCGTAGCGTTACCTACGAGCAACCGGTCGCCGACCAACTGCGTGAGCAGCTTGATGTACGGTGTTTCGCCGCAGCCTGCGCAGGCGCCGGAGAACTCGAAGAGCGGACGCTTAAGCTGGCTGCCCTGAATTGTGGTCGAACTGATCTTGGAGCCGTCGGCTTCTGGAAGCGCCAAGAAGAAGCTCCAATTTGCAACTTCGGTAGCGCGCAACGGAATCTGGTCAGCTAGGTTAATTGCTTTCTTCGTGGCGTCAGCCTTGTTCTTGGCTGGGCAACGCTGGACGCAGAGTCCGCAACCCGTGCAATCTTCAGGCGCACACTGGATGGTGTACTTGAAGCCAGGGAAGGCCTTGCCCACAATGCCCTTAGCGTCTGCGGACTTGAAGGTTGCCGGAGCGCCCTTGAGGCAGGTAGGATCATAAACCTTGCCGCGGATCGCTGCATGCGGGCAAACCAATGAGCACTGCATGCACTGGATGCAGGTGTCAGGATCCCACGTCGGAATTTCAGTAGCGATGTTGCGCTTTTCCCATTGCGTGGTGGCGGTTGGCCAGGTGCCGTCGTTCGGCATCTGCGAGACCTTTAGAGCGTCACCGCGTTGGGCCATGATTTCGGCTGTGACAAGCTTGACGAACGCAGGTGCCGCATCAGAAACGACCTTTGGCATCTTGCTCTTGCCAGCGGGCTTCGAGGGATAGTCCACCTTTTTCACAGCGTCAGAAGCGGCATCAATAGCATCCCAGTTCTTTTTGACAACAGCATCGCCCTTGCTTCCGTAGCTCTTCTTAGCTGCTTTCTTCAACGCGTTGATGGCTTCATCCTCAGGCAGGATGCCCGAGATCTTGAAGAACGCGGTCTGCATGATGGTGTTGATGCGTCCGCCGAGGTGCAACTCATGGTCGAGCTTGAGCGCGTTGACCACATAGAAATTCAGCTTCTTGTCAATAATCTGCTGTTCGATCTCGTCGGGCATCTTGTCCCATACTTCGTTCGCCTCGAAGGGCGAAGCCAGCAGGAAGGTGCCGCCGGGCTTGATGTTCGCGAGCATGTCATACTTCTCAAGGAAGGAGAAGTTGTGGCAGGCCACAAAGTCAGGCTTGGTGCAGAGGTAGGTACTGCGGATCAGTTGCGGACCGAAGCGCAAGTGGGAAACGGTGATGGCACCGGCTTTCTTCGAATCGTACACAAAGTAGCCCTGTGCGAAATTTTCGGTATCGTCGCCGATAATCTTGATCGAATTCTTATTTGCGCCAACCGTGCCGTCCGAACCGAGACCGTAGAACATACATTCTTTACGGCCTTCATCCGCGAGGGTGAAGGGCTGGACCGTGAGGCTCAGGCCGGTGATGTCGTCGTTGATGCCGACGCAGAAGTGGTTCATCGGCTTCGCGCTCTTGGCGTTGTCGAAGACCGACTTGACCATAGCGGGCGTGAACTCCTTGGAACCCAAGCCATAGCGACCACCGAAGGTCGGAATCCAAGACTTGATGTCCGCCAGCTTGTACTGCATGATCTCGCCCATGGCGGTGCGAACGTCAACATAGAGCGGCTCGCCCATGGAACCGGGCTCTTTGGTGCGGTCCAGAACGGTCAGCGTCTTGACCGTGCTGGGAAGTGCAAGGGCAAAGGACTTGGCATCGAACGGACGGAAGAGGCGGACCTTGATCACGCCAACCTTCTCGCCCTTCTTCATGAGTTCTTCAACAGTTTCATGGACGGCTTCAGCACCGGAACCAATGATCACGATCACATGTTCGGCATCAGCCGCGCCGACGTAATCAAATAGCTTATACTGGCGGCCCGTGAGCTTGGCGAACTTGTCCATCTGCTTCTGGACGATGTCAGCGGTAACGGCGTAAAACGAATTGACTGTTTCGCGGCCTTGGAAGTAGACGTCCGGATTCTGCGCGGTGCCGCGAATGACGGGCTTCTCAGGATTGAGGGCGCGGGCGCGGTGGGCGGCCACAAGATCATCATCGATCATGGCGCGGATGGTTGATTGTTCAACTTGGTCGATCTTCTGCACTTCGTGGGAGGTGCGGAATCCGTCAAAGAAATGAAGGAAGGGAATGCGGGATTCGAGGGTCGCTGCGTGGGAAATAGTCGCCATGTCCATAACTTCCTGGACACTGTTCGAGGCCAACATCGCAAAGCCGGTTTGGCGGCAGGCCATGACATCGCCATGGTCACCGAAGATCGAGAGGCCTTGCATCGCGAGAGCGCGAGCGGTCACATGAAAGACGGTCGGCGTGAGTTCACCAGCGATCTTGTACATGTTCGGGATCATCAGGAGCAAGCCCTGCGAAGCCGTAAAGGTAGTTGTGAGAGCACCGGTAGTCAGTGCACCATGGACAGCACCAGCAGCGCCGCCTTCGGACTGAAGCTCGATCACATGCGGCACAGTACCCCACAGATTCTTCTCGCCCTTGGCAGCCCACTCGTCGGACCATTCGCCCATGGGCGAGGAAGGGGTAATCGGATAGAT
>JBAXOG010000137.1:0-13292 GCA_037133395.1 bacterium
TCGCCGGGACCATCACAACACCGAGACCATGTTCCAGACCAAAGAGATCAATACGCATAGTTATGATACCGAGGGGGGCTACAAGATATTCGACGTGAAAAGCGGAATTGCAGTGACGCTGTTTGATCCTGGTAAGGGGGCAACGGTTCGAGATGCGGATGTGGATTTTGATGCCAAGAAGATCGTCTTCTCAATGCGCAAAAGCGTGACGGATGATTATCACATTTACACGCTTTCGTTTGATAAGCCGGAAGCTCAACAACTCACCTCCAAGCCAGAAGTCTCAGATATCGATCCGATCTGGCTGCCGGATGGCGACATCCTTTTTTCAAGTTCACGCGAACCGAAATATTGTATGTGTAATCGACACATCATGTGCAATCTGTATCGGATGAACCCGGATGGTGCAAACATTCATCAGATCGGCAAATCGACTTTGTTTGAAGGACATTCGTCGCTGATGCCGGATGGACGTATTCTCTATGATCGGTGGGAATATGTCGACCGTAACTTCGGTGATGCGCAAGCTCTGTGGGTCTGCAATCCGGATGGAACGGGGCATGCCATTTATTGGGGCAACAACACCACGAGCCCGGGTGGCGTGATTGATGCGCGCGTGCTCTCAAAGACACACCTCAGTATCGCGGTGATGGCTGCTTGCCATGACCGCCCTTGGGGCGCCTTAGGCCTTATCGATCGATCAAAGGGCATTGATGGAAAAGAGCCTGTGGTGCGTACCTGGCCGCTCGAATTTCGTGAGCGCATTAAGACGGAAGGACAAGATTTTGATTCGCCTGGCAGACTTAAAATAAAATATGAAGATCCGTTCCCCTTGGATGATGAGCACTTCCTCTGTTCCCGGATGACGGGCAAGGGTGAGGAGATGGGCATCTACTATTTAGACCTGTACGGGAATGAAGTGCTGGTTTATGTCGAGGCGCCTAGCTGCTTTGATCCGATGCCGATCCGTCCGCGTGCCAAGCCACCTATTCAGCCCACGCGGCGCAATTTTAAAGATGTTCATGGCACCGGATATTTTTATGTTCAGAATGCGGCGATTGGTACGCACATGAAGGGTGTCGAGCCTGGTGCAATCAAGTATCTGCGTATTGTGGAATCCCCCGAGAAGCGTACCTGGTCGAGCGGTGCTTGGAATGGGCAAGGCCAACAGGCTGCTGGAGTGAATTGGGAAAATTTTGAGAATAAGCGCATTCTTGGAGTCGTGCCTGTAGAGGATGATGGCAGTGCCTATTTTGAAGCGCCAGGGAATACGTATCTCTTTTTCCAGGCTTTGGACAAGGACGGTATGCTCATCCAATCCATGCGTTCAGGCATCTATGTCCAGCCAGGTGAAACGTATGGCTGTGTGGGGTGCCATGAAAATAGAGTCGGAGATATCCCTCCAGTAAAGCAGAAGCCTAAAGCGCTATCGCGCAAGGCGGACAAGCTGAATGGCTGGTATGGCCCCGCGCGCCTCTTTAGTTTTCAGCAGGAGGTTCAGCCGATCTTTAATAAGCACTGTGTCAGTTGTCATGATTATGGAAAGAAGGCTGGAGCGAAACTGAATTTAGCGGGTGATCGCGATGTTTATTTCTCAACCTCCTATGTTGATTTGTGGTCGCTGAAAACAGTCAAGTGCGTAGGTGCCGGACCTGCAGCATTTCAGGAGGCGTATAGTTGGGGCAGTCATCTGTCCCCGCTGATCCAGGTTCTGAAGAAGGGTCATAACGATGTGAAGTTGTCTGAAGAAGAGATGAATCGGCTCATCACGTGGGTGGATATCAATGCTCCATATTATCCGCGCTATGAATGTGCGTATCCTAGCAATCCTGGCGGACGTTCTCCGCTGACGAGTGCTGAAATCAACACGCTTTCAGGATGGACAGGTGTCAAGGTTTCAGGCGGTTATGGCGCATGTCAACGTTCGCAAATCAGCTTTACGCGTCCGGAGAAGAGCCGCATGCTTGAAAAGATGGATACGTCCTCTGAGAACTATAAGAAGGCCGTCGAATTGATCCGTGAGGGTGGAAAACGGTTGGCGGAAAAGCCGGATGCGGATTCGCTTGGATTTAAGCCATGCGATCAAGACGTGGAACGGGAACTTCGTTATCAGGAACGACTGAATGCTGAACGAAACATTTATGAAGCCATCCGTCTGGAAAAGAAGATCTATGATAGCGCAAAGTAGTAAAACGAAAAAAAAAGATACGACGTATTCCGTTCCCGGACTCGAACGCGGTCTCGCTATTTTGGAATACCTTGCTGAGCATCCGGAAGGCAAGAGTCAGAATGAAATTTCTGAAGAGTTGCACTGCCCCACAGCAAGCGTCTTCCGGATGACGCTCAGTCTGGAGAAGGCGGGTTATCTAGTGCGGAATCCTAAGACCAAAGCCTTCCGGCATACCATGAAAATGCTGATGCTGGGGCAGAAGGCTATTTCCGAGATTGACCTCGTTGGAAATTCGCTCCCTGTGATGCGCACCTTGCGTGACCATTTGCATGACACGGTTGCGCTGGGCGTCTTGAACGAAACGGAAATCATCGTGTTGGAGAGTGTACTCGGTTCGCATCTCTTCCGTTTTTCTCTTACGTCGGGACATCGGATATGTCTTCACGCGTCTGCGCCAGGTAAGGCGATTCTGGGTTTTTTGCCAGAGGATCAGCGTAATCGGGTTATTCAAAGTATTAAGTTTTTGAAGTATAATCAAAATACGATCACTTCGATAAAAACGTTTCTGCATGAGCTGACGAGTGTCCGTGAAAAAGGATACGCTGTGGATCGCGGTGAGGAGTATTCGAGTATTTATTGTCTGGGTGCACCAATCTTTGATCGCAATGGTTATCCGGTTGCAGCGATCTGGGTGACAGGTCCGGATAATCGCGTCAAGCCGAGCGAGTATCCAAGCATTGGCGAGCAGATCCGTCAAGGTGCCTTGGAGATCTCTCGTATTTTAGGTTATCAGGGGTGATAAGCGTTTCTAATGAGTGCTAATAACAATAAGGTTATACAACGCTCGGGTTTCTGAGAGCTCACGAACAATACATGAAAACAATCGCATGCATAAGTCTGACATTTCTCCTGTCGTGGGGTGGATATGCTGGTGAGGCGAATAAAACTTCGCCTGATTCGTTACGCGCTGCAATTCAAAATTTGATCGGTACGTTTGGGAATCGCTATCCCAAGGGCAAGACATATCTTGCGCGGCTGGACGAGATCTGCAAAAACGATATTAATGGAAGTTCGAAGGAGTTCATGGCGTTGCAACGTGAAGCCTTGATTGCCAATCCGCTCGTGAGTGATCAACCGTTGCTTTATGTTTGGCGCAACCAATACAAGCTGGGTGGTTTTCACGCGATCGATACGCTCTTTCATACCTGCGAAGCGAATACACACTGTTTTCAGGGGCCGGGAGCCATGCGCACGGTGGATTTGAAGACGGGCAAGGTCACGACGTTGGTTGAGGCACCTCATGGTATCGTGCGCGATCCCGATGTTCATTTCGATGGCAAGCGCATTGTTTTCTCCATGCGCAGGCAGATCGAAGAGGACTTCCACATTTGGGAAATTAATACTGATGGCACGGGGTTACGCCAATTGACGCGTGCTACAAACGTCAGCGACGTTGATCCGCTCTATCTTCCAGATGATCGCATCGCCTTCACTTCGACCCGTGAACCCAAGTATAACCAATGCAGCCGCGACATTGGTGCAAATATGTTCTGCATGGAGTCCGATGGTGCGAATATTCATCAGATCGGAAAAAACAACTTGTTTGATAACCAAGGCACGCTGACGCCTGATGGACAAATTCTTTATGCACGTTGGGAGTATGTGGATCGCAACTTCGGAGATGCGCATGGCATCTGGACCGTGAATCCGGATGGCGTAAATCAAGCGTTGTATTGGGGCAACAATACGGCCTCGCCAGCAGGGGTTTACTATCCAAAGATAATTCCAGGTTCGGACAACCTGATGTGTATTTTCGGTATGCATCACTTTAGGATGTGGGGCGCGCTAGCTATCGTCGACCGGCGAAAAGGTATTGATGGCCAAGCCCCAGTTGTCCGCACATGGCCTGCAGATGCGATTAAACGCGTGCGCACAGATGGCTTTGATGCAGACGGTTTTATCAGTGTCTATCCCAAGTATGAGTGCCCCTTTCCACTTTCAGAAAAATATTTTCTCTGTTCGCGTATGACGCTGCGTCCGGGGCAAAAGTGGTTTGAGGGGGATGCCAAGTATGGCCATGAAATGGGGATTTATCTGATAGATGTGTTTGGTAACGAGACATTGATTCATCTGGAGGAGCCAGGCTGTTATGATCCGATGCCTGTAAAAACATCGCTCCGCCCGCCAGTCATTCCGCGCCGACGTGATTTTGAAAACAAGGCGGGCTACTTCTATGTGACAGACGTGTATGAAGGCACGCACATGAAGGGCGTTAATCGTGGGACGGTCAAGTACCTGCGTGTCGTGGAGGTGCCAGAAAAGCGCCACTGGTCGCCAGGCGCTTGGTTTGGCCAGGGTTACACAGCCCCTGGCATGAACTGGCACAGCCTTGAAAATAAGCGTATCCTGGGGACAGTGCCTGTCGAAGAAGACGGCTCTGCCTATTTCGAGATTCCCAGTGAAAAATTTGTTTACTTTCAATTGTTAGATGCGGATGGCATGATGGTGCAGTCTATGCGCAGTGGCACGAGTGTGCAGTCCGGTGAACGTGCTGGATGCATCGGTTGTCACGATGACCGGCTTGCGCAGCCTTCCTCGCGAGACAGACGGAACTCGACAGCAGTGAACCGTCAGCCGAGTAAACTTACAGGCTGGCGAGGAGTCACGAAAGCGTTCAGTTTCATGGAGGATGTACAACCTGTCTTTACAAGGCATTGCGTGGCCTGCCACGATTACGGAAAGAAAGCAGGGCAGAAGCTCAATCTTGCACCGGATCGTACGCTGACCTTTAATACGGCTTATATGGAGCTCTGGAGAAAGAAGTATGTGGGTAGCATTGGCGCTGGGCCCGCTGAGATTCAACAGGCTTATTCGTGGGGTTCTCATGTCAGCAGGCTGGTCAAGGAGTTGCATACGCCGACTATTCCGGATCACAAGGATGTCAAGTTATCAGCAGAGGAGCTGGAGCGCATAGTGACCTGGGTTGATGTGAACGGTGTCTATTATCCCACTTACGCATGCGCGTATCCGGATAGCCAGACAGGCCGGACGCCTTTAACGCGTGCTCAGTCTAACCGATTGAGCGAGTTGACAGGATGGAATTTGGCGAAGATGCAGAACTATGCGAATAGCAAGGGGCCAGAGGTCAGCTTCGAACGGCCTGAATGGAGTCCATGTATTCAGCACCTCGACAAGGCAACGCCTCAATACCAGGAGGCTGTGGACATCATCAAGGCGGGCATGGCGATGCTGACACAGCGGCCGCGTGCTGATATGCCAGGGTTTAAGCCTTGCGAGAAGGATGTCCAGCGCGAGGCCAAATATGAGCAGCGTCGACAGATTGAACTGCGTAATCGGGAAGCGATTCGCAATGGGCAGAAAATGTATGACGAATAGCAACAAGGAGGATGGTATGTTTGAATTGACCAACAAGGTGGCAATCGTGACAGGAGCAACAAGCGGCATTGGCAAGGCGGTTGCGCGGGCGTATGTAAAGATGGGCGCAAAGGTTGCTTTTATTGCACGGGACACGACGAAGCTGGCAGATATCGAACGAGAATTCGGTGATGCGGCAGTTGCCGTGTCGTGCGACGTGACCGACGAAGCCTCTGTCACCTCCATGGTCGCTTTAGTGATCAAGAAGTGGGGCCGGATTGATATTGCTGTGTGTAATGCTGGAATAGTTTCACTGGCCAAACTTTCGGATATGCCTTTGGTGGAGTTTGAACGCATTCAAAAGACGAATGTTACGGGTGTCTTCCTCGTCGCACGGACCTGCGCGAAGGTTATGAATCCAGGCGGAAGCATCATTACGACAGCTTCGATGTCCGGGCATGTGGTCAACACGCCTCAGGATATCGGCCACTATTGCACATCCAAGGGCGCTGTGCTGATGTTGACTAAGGCGCTGGCCATAGAACTTGCTTCGCGCAATATACGCGTGAACAGCATCAGCCCCGGCTATATCATGACTGAGCTTGTTGAGCCGCTCACAGACTATCATGCGATTTGGAAGCCACGCATTCCTTTAGGCCGCCTTGGCAAGCCAGACGAATTGACGGGTCTATTTATTTATTTGGCAAGTGATGCTTCCGGTTATATGACAGGAAGCGACCTGATCATTGATGGCGGATATACGGCGGTGTAAAAGGGAAAAGGGAATCATGGAATGCTGGAATCTTGGAATATTGAAAAATACAGCAGATGCGGTACTCTCAATCCCATTATTCCAACATTCCCATATTCCAATATTCCAATGAAGCTAAGAGGAGAAGCTGAATGACTACACAAGAGATTGCGAGGATGATTGATATTAGTGCTGTGCGCGCGGATAGCACGATACAGGAAATTAGGGAGTCTGCTGAACTGGCCAAACAGTATGGGTGTATATGTGTCTTTGCATTGCCTGCACATACGCCGTATCTGATTAATCAACTCGGCGGCAGCTCTGTATTTGCAGGCGGCGCAGTCGGTTTTCCAGGTGGTGGTGAGACCACATCAATCAAGGTTGCGACCGCGAAAGAGGTTGTCGCCATGGGATGCCAGGAAGTCGACATGGTGAATAATGTCGCGTGGCTCAAGTCCAACAATAAACAGGCCTACATGAATGACATACGCTCGGTGGTTGCTGCTGCAGGGGGTAAGCCAGTGAAGGTCATTCTCGAATGCCACTGGCTGACGATTGATGAAATCGTGCGCGCCTGCGAATGGTGCGTAGAGGCTGGTGCGTCGTGGGTGAAGACCGGCACAGGCTGGGCGCCGACAGGTGCGACCCTTGAAAATGTGGCGCTTATGAAACAGACTGTCGGCGAGCGTTGCCAGGTCAAAGCCGCAGGCGGTGTGAAGGATCTGCAAACGCTGCTCGCGATGCATGAGCGTGGTGTGCGGCGCTTTGGCATCGGCGTGCGGACTGCTCGCGCGATCCTTGAAGGAACCACCCCCAGTATCGAACAATACTAATTCGACTTCTCTCGACTTCATCCGATTCTTCTGATTTCTTTTGCATCACTCGAACAGAGGACAACCTTATGAACTATCTACTGGCGTATGATTTTGGTACAGGGGGTATCAAGGCTTCGCTTTACGATGAAACGGGGCAATGTATAGCAGATGGGTTTGACGGTTATCCGACTTATTATCCCGCCGCAAGTTTTCATGAACAGGAGCCTGAAGCGTGGTGGCAGGCAACGATCAGCAGCACGCATAAACTGGTGTCTACGCTTTCCGACGAGGTGAAGCAGCACATTGTCGGCATTGGTATTTCAGGGCATAGCCTGGGTGTCGTACCGTTGGACAAGAACGGCACGTTGCTGCGTGCCCGCACCCCAATCTGGTCAGATGCGCGTGCAGGGGAAGAGGCTAAGCAGGTGTTTCAGCATATTCCTGAAGTAGAGTGGTATCGCATGACCGGCAATGGTTTCCCTGCGCAACTCTATGCCTCCTTTAAGCTGATGTGGTTTCGGGACCATGAGCCCGAGATGTTCAAGCAGATCGCCATTGTGCTGGGTACGAAGGATTACATCAACTACAAGCTGACGGGTGTTTGCGCCACGGATCAGTCGTATGCATCGGGAAGCGGTGTCTATGATTTGAAGGCGCGTGCTTACTCGGCTCGTCTGATTGAAGCGAGCGGATTGCCCGCATCGATTTTTGCGAAGATTGTTCCCTCCACGCAGGTGCTGGGCACGCTGACGCCAGAAGCCGCACAGGCATTGGGCTTGCCGCAATCAGTGAAGGTTGTCGCTGGCGGCGTGGATAATTCATGTATGAGCCTTGGCGCGGGTGCCTTCCGTGAGGGACGCGCCTATAATTCGCTTGGCTCCTCGAGCTGGATTGCGGTCTCATCAGCTCAGCCGCTGTTGGATGATGTGAAACGATCGTATGTGTTTGACCATGTCGTGCCCGGACAGTATGTTTCTGCGCTGGCGATCTTCTCGGCAGGCACAGCGTTTAATTGGGTCAAGGGCGTGATGGCCAAGGAGCTGAGCTACAAAGAGATTGACGCGGAGTCTGCCACATCACCGGTCGGTGCCAATGGCGTGTTCTTTATTCCTACGCTTGCGGGACCTAAGGGCAAAGGTGGCTTTGTAGGACTTGAATTGCGGCATACGCGGGCGGATCTGTTGCGTGCCACGCAGGAAGGCATTGCCTTGGGCTTGCGTAATGTATTGACGGAGTTGAAGAAGCTGGTGGAGATTAAGGAACCGTTGATTCTTGTTGGAGGCGGAGCGAATGCGGCCTTCACGCGACAGCTTTACGCAGATGTTTATAATCTTGATGTCATGCGCACGAGCATCGGACAGCAATGTGCCGCATTAGGTGCTGCTGTGTTGGCAGGTATTGGTACAGGTGTATGGAAGGATTTTTCTGTGATGGACATGTTTGTTCGTCCAGCGGAACGTCATCAGCCTGATGCGACTGTCGCACAACAGTACGCGGAACTTTTTAAGCATTTTTTAACAGGTACAAACATAATGGAGGAATTAGGATGAACAGTTCAAAGTGGACATGCGCATGGGTGGGATTGTTGGCATTGAATAGCGTTGCTGCTGAGTCGTACATGAAGGGCAAGGCCTTTTATGCTGCTGACTTTGCTGGAAACAAGCTAGCAAAGGTCGAGGCGGACGGATCTGTTTCGTGGAAAGAATCGGCAAAGAACATCGGCGATGTTTGGGTTTGGTCCAAGAGCACGCTGTTTGTTGATGGTGGAAAAATACGCGAGGTTTCCTTTGATGGAAAAGTTCTTTTCGAATACACCTCGGGAGATAAGACAGAGATATATGGATGCCAGAAACTGCCGGATGGAAATTATCTCGCAGTCGAATGTACGTTGGCCCGCTTAAGTGAGATCAAACCAGACGGCACCGTGGTTAAACAGCTGTATCTGAAGAAAGACAAGCTGACGGGTGGACATGGTTTCATGCGTAATGCGCGAAAAACTGAAAAAGGAACCTATCTGGTAGGACAACTGGGCAATGGTGCTGTTGAGTACGATGCTGACGGCAAGGTGATCTGGGAGTATTCAAAGCCGGGGTCAAAGGCTTATGCCGCAGTGCGTATGCAAAACGGAAATACCATGATTACATTTGCCGAGAATGAACATGCGTGTCTCATGGAGGTTTCTCCAGACAAGAAGATTGTTTGGTCCTTGGACAACAAGGATATGGAGAACAAGACGAATCCTGCAGTCAACCCCATGAAGTTCCTCACCGGATTCTTCATCCTTCCCAACGGCAATATTGCGCTGTGCAGTTGGATCGGGCATGGTTTCGTCGGGAAAGCACCGCATATCTTTGAAATTTCACGGGATAAAAAGATCGTCTGGGAATTTGCAGACCACAAGAATTTTAAGGCGATGGGTTCGATCTTCGTGTTGGATGAAAAGGGCGAGCCCCTCAATGGCATCGGCTTGCATTAATAACGGCTATTGGGAATAACGATTTGAGCACACCCTAATGATCGTGTAGTTGACACGTATTAGGGTCTCTCTTATACTTCAGGCCACTTTTCATGCTTATAAGACGAGGAGGACACGTGAAAAAAATTCTGACGGCAGTCATGATGATGTGTGGGTACATTTATGGTGCAGGGGTTAAGGCTCCTGAAGCGTTGTCTGTTGAGTATCTGAATAACCCTGTTGGGCTGGACTGTCTTGCCCCACGCTTAAGCTGGAAGCTCGTTGCAAAAGAAGCTTCTGCAAAAAATCTTATCCAAACAGCCTATCACGTGGAGGTTGTGAAGACGGGGGTCAAAGGGCATGAAGTCGTCTGGGATTCAGGTAAGGTTTCTTCCGAACACTCCTTAAATGTTGTGTATGCTGGGGCGCCCCTTGTAAGTTCGGGTCGTTATGCCTGGCGGGTACGCACATGGACATCTGGCGATGATATGCCTTCCGAATGGAGCGTATCCGCGACCTGGGTTATGGGACTGCTTAAAGCAGAAGATTGGAGTGCCAAATGGATCGGGGCAAATACGGTGACGCGTCCTGATTTTGATATGGCTGGAGCGAAATGGATTTATGGAGCAAACGCCCAAAAGCAAAGCTTTGAAAAGGTGTTTAATGCGCCCGCTATTCCATCAGGCAAAGTTGTGTTACTCGCATTAGCCGGGGATGAAACATTCGATGTGCGGATTAATGGAAAAGAGGCAGTCAAGACGTGGGGTCATCTGAATAGCCCGAAGCAGATGCGTTTTGTGGAGGTGACAGCGTTTATCAAGCCTGGCGAGAACAAGATCACGGCTATTGTTCAGAGCAAGAAGGGGGAGCATGCTGGATTTCTTGCAACACTTCGCTTTCCGGATGGGGTTTCGGTTGTTACGGATACGAGTTGGGCATACGTCACAAAGACAGCTGACATGGATTCAACGTCTTATGGTAAAATTGAACGTCGCATCGAGTTGGTCTCACCTGCTTTTGAAAAACAGTTCCAGATCAAAAAGACGCTCGCCGAGGCTACCTTGCACATTACTGGCGTGGGCTTTTATGAGGCAAGGCTAAATGGTGTCCGAGTTGGGAAGAAGGTGCTGGACCCTGTTCCGACCAAGTATGACAAGCGTGTGCTCTATTCAACGTATGATCTGACCGGACAACTCAAGGTTGGCGACAATGCATTGAATGTGCTTCTTGGTCATGGATGGTACGATGTCCGTTCGGTTGCCGTCTGGAATTTTGACAATGCGCCGTGGCGTAATTTTCCCCGCATGATCGCTCAACTGGAATTGGTCTATGCGGATGGCACGAAAGAGTTAGTCTGTTCGGATAAGAGCTGGCGTCAGGTATCTAGTCCCGTTGGCTTTGACTGCATTCGCGAAGGCGAGGTGATTGGCCTACAACGTGATAAAACAGTGGATTTGTCCAAGCAGGTGGTCAATGCTGAAGAAGTACCCGGACCTGCTGGAAAGCTTGTCGCGGAAGCTTTGCCGCCCTCGGTGATTGTGCAGGAGATCAAGCCCAAGACAATTCGCAAGGTTGCTGAAGGCGTGTGGGGTATTGACTTTGGACAGAACATGGCAGGCTGGCTTCGTTTGCAGGTGAAAGGACAAAGCGCTGGCGACGTGTTGACCATCCGGTATGGTGAACGTCAAGCAACGGACGGACGTGTGGATATAAAGCCCCTTGACGTTCATTTCCGTTATCCAGCATCGTCCATGCTGCTGCCGGGCGGTGGATTTCAAGTAGACCGCTTTGTCTGCGATGGTTCTGCTCAACAGGTCTACGAACCGCGCTTTACCTACAATGGATTCCAGTATGCGGAGATTCGCGGACTTAAAAGGGAACTTACAGCGGAGGATGTGGTTGCTTGCGTTGTTCAGACAGACTTCAGATCTGCAGGCACCTTTACGTGCAGCAACGAACTCATCAATAAAATGCAGGATGCGATTGTGTGGGCGTATCGCAGTAACTTTGCAAATGGGTATCCGACGGACTGCCCGCATCGTGAAAAGAACGGATGGACGGGGGATGCTCATCTTGCTGTTGAGTTAGCGATGTACAACTTTCAGAATACAGCGGCTTACGAAAAGTGGATAGGCGATTTGATGGATGAGCAGCAGGACAACGGCAATATTGCAGCTATAGTGCCGACCAGTGGCTGGGGGTATGAGTGGGGCAACGGACCTGCATGGGACAGTGCGCTCGTGATCATTCCCTGGACGCTCTATGTGTATCAAGGCAATGCGAGTCTGCTGGAGAAGGCCTATCCTGCGATGGCGAAATATGTGGATTATATGGGCTCGAAAGCAAAGGGCTTTATTGCCTCCCATGGTCTGAGCGACTGGACGCCTGTTCAGACCAAGACGCCGACAGAGGTGACGTCGACGGGGTATTATTATCTCGATGTTCAGATTTTAGCTCACGCGGCTGATGCATTAGGCAAAACAGAAGATGCCAAGAAGTATGCCGCATTAGCTGAACAGATTAAGGATGCCTATAATCAGAAGCTTTATAAAGGAGATGGCGTCTATTCCATCGGAAGTCAGACCGCTCAGAGTTGCGCATTGCATCAAGGCTTTGTGCCTGCTGGCGAGCGGGTGAACGTGGAGGCGAAACTGGCGGAGGTTGTTGAGAAAAATAACGCATATCCTGACTTTGGTATTCTGGGTTCCAAATATATTTTCAGGGCGCTGAGTGAAGCAGGACGCAGCGATTTGGCCTTTGCCATGGCAACCAAGGACGACAAGAAATCGTTTGGAACCTGGATCCGTCGCGGGGCAACGACGTTCTGGGAAGACTGGGGCGATGGAGATTCACGTAACCATATTATGTTTGGTGACGTCTCAGCGTGGTGGTATCAAACCTTGGCTGGTATTCGCCTTGCAGATACGGTTTCAGCCGTTGCCCTCAAGAATAGTCCTGGCGAGATTGCCTTTAAGAAGATCGTCATTGCTCCAGTCCCTGTTGCAGGGCTGGACTGGGTTAAGGCTGAACATGATTCTCCCTACGGGATGATTCGTAGCCAATGGAAAAAAGCAAACGGCGTATTTAGATTAGAGTTCGATGTGCCAGTCAATACCACGGCAACAATCTGCCTGCCCGTTAAGCCAGATGCAAAGGGTGTCACCTGTGCAGATGCAGCAAAAACAGGTCCTCTCCGTAATCGCATGACCTTCACAGTCGGGTCAGGACATTATGTGGCAGAATGTCCAGCTAGCGAATTGATCCTCCGTTAAAATTTGGTTTTTTAGCTATGTGAGGAGTGGGATGCTGACCGGCGTGACCCGGAGGTCTCGCGCAGCGAAGAGGTCTTTAGCCAATATTGTCCGGCATCTGCCGGACGGTAGGGTCCGGCTGCTGCCGGATCTCGGTGAGCCGCAGAGATAAAAAAACGCAGACAGCCGGATTGCCAGGAGTCTCACACTTCATGAAGTGTGAGACGGCTCAATAGGGGTACATCTGGTTATCGATTGGTTTAGGCTGAAAAACGGTCTTTGCAAACGGTCAAAAAAGAATAATTTAAATAATTTCTAAAAGTAATTTTAGAAAGTACTTGACTACCCCCCCCCCCCGCATAAACTATGCCAAAGATGAGTTGGCGACACGCCACTTACTACACGCGATGCGGTGGGTCTGCATCACAAAAGAAGGAGGCCATAAAATGGCGAGAATGACAAGTATGGCGGCCCT
>JBAXOG010000138.1:0-13210 GCA_037133395.1 bacterium
GCTTCATAGTTGATACTCCTTGGACATTGAAATGATGAACTAATAAAATAAGTGGCCGTGTTGCGAATCACGCAAAGAGCCGAAGTTTGTGAACCCAGAAGCAGACGCAAAAGAGGGGCATATAAAAAGCCTCTTCGTCGAGCAATGGTCTGCATGTTTAAATTTCATGCCATCCTACTATACTATACCCCCTCATCGGTTTGCAAGGCAGAAAAATGATGAAATACAGAATTATATTTTCGAGTCATCTTGAGTGTTTAGCCGAGGTATGATATTATATTAACCTTTTTGAGAAGAGAATATTAGAGGTTTTAATAGGAAAAGGATTGAGTACATTGAAAATTGAACTTCCAAAAATTATTCAAGGTGGTATGGGCATTGCGATCTCGAATTGGCGGCTTGCCAATACCGTGTCGCGTGTGGGGCAACTGGGTGTTGTTTCTGGAACGGGTCTTGACGTGACCATGGCGAGGCGTCTACAAAACGGTGATTTAGGCGGCGACATCCGTCGTGCACTTCAGGCCTTCCCGATTCCTAAGCTTGCGCAACGCGTGTTGGATACATTTTTTGTTCCTGAAGGCAAAGCTCCAAATGAGCCCTTCAAGCCCGTGGGGATGCATTCCCTCAAAAGGAACGCTTGGCTCGACGAATTGTGCGTGGTGGCCAATTTCGTGGAGGTTTTTCTTGCGCGCGAGGGGCATGTTAATCCCGTGGGCATCAACTATCTTGAAAAGATACAACTCCTTCATTTACCATCGATTTATGGCGCCATGCTGGCGGGTGTCTCGGTTGTCATTATGGGGGCCGGCATTCCAGTGAATGTTCCCCACATTTTGGATTTATTTTCCAAACATGAGGCTGCCTGCTATCCGATTCGTGTGTGCGATGCGACCCCGGATATGGATTGCCAACGTACCTTTGACCCAGCCAGCCTCTTTACAGAGGGGTTGCCCCCTGAATTGCCAAGGCCTGATTTCCTTCCCATTATCTCTTCGGATTCGTTAGCGACGATGTTGCTTCGCCGGGCGGAAGGCAGTGTCGAAGGCTTTGTGATAGAGGGGCCTACGGCTGGGGGGCACAATGCGCCTCCTCGGGGTCAACTGAAATTGGATGAGCTCGGACAGCCGATCTATGGTACGCGTGACGTGGTGAATTTAGAGGCGATGCGGAAACTGGGATTGCCCTTCTGGCTGGGCGGCGGTTTTGGTTCAGCGGAGAAGCTGCAGGAGGCACTTGCTCAAGGTGCGGCGGGTATTCAAGTCGGGACAGCCTTCGCGCTTTGTGAAGAATCGGGTTTTGCTGCTGACTTGAAACAGTCGGCCTTGAAGCAGTTGCTGGCAGGAAAAATACAGATCAATACGGATCCAGTGGTTTCTCCCACAGGTTTCCCATTTAAGGTTGCTTCCGTGGAGGGAACCTTGAGTGACCCTGAGATTGTTCGAAACAGGTGCAAAGTATGCGATATCGGTTATTTACGTGAACTGTATCGTACCGCAGAAGGTACGGTTGGCTATCGTTGCGCATCCGAACAAGATGCTATCTATTTGGCAAAGGGTGGAACCCCAGAGTCTATCGTCGGACGTAAATGTATTTGCAATGGTCTTTTTTCGGCGGCGGGCTTGGCTCAGACGCGCGTGGACGGATACCGGGAACCGGCTATTGTCACGTTGGGCGATGATGCCCTTCATATCGCGCGCTTCTGCAAGGCAGGAGACTCGCATTATCATGCGGAAGATGTAATCCGGACAATCTTGGGTGCTTAAACAAGCCCCATCGCCGCAGGCGTAGTTATGCAGGTTGACTCACATAAGCCGTTGTTGAAAGTGTGCGGTATCACGCGCCAGGAAGATGCAACGGTTTGTGCGCAGATGGGCGTTGATTTTTGCGGTTTTGTTTTTCATTCTGCCAGTCTGCGTTATGTGACTCCCGAACACGTTTCAACCCTTCAGACGCACGGGTGTAAACGGGTTGGTGTCTTTACGACGCAGGAGCCGAACGAAATTGTGAAGATCATGGAGCTTGCTCGGCTGGATTATGCACAACTTCATGCGCGTCAAAACGATGCTGTGGTTCGCGCGATTGGCGGTGAACGTGTTATACGGGTTCAGTTCCCAGAGACGCAGGACGTGTCGGTTCTGGCATTCGCTAATAACGCGAACGTGCCTCATGTCGCTTACACTCTTTTTGATTCAGGCTATGGGACAGGGAAGGTTTTTGATTGGACATTGCTTTTGCAAGTCCCTCGCCCTTTCTTTGTTGCCGGGGGACTGAATGCGAAGAATATCTCCGAGTTGCTGTCGGTGTGCCATCCTGACGGAGTCGATGTGAACTCCGGCGTGGAGCTCTCCCCCGGTATTAAGAGTGCAAAAATGATTCGAGAGGTAAAGGAATTGCTATGAGAAAAGGATACTTTGGTGATTTTGGAGGGTGCTTCGTTCCCGAATCGTTGATTCCGCCGCTCCAGGAATTGGAAGCCGCGATGGCGACCTATCTGCCGGATCCGGAATTCCAGGCAGAACTGAAAGACTTGCTGTGCAACTATGCCGGACGTGAGACCCCTCTGACCCTTTGCCCGACGCTGTCGGCTCGCCTGGGGGTTAATCTCTATCTTAAGCGCGAAGACTTGCTCCACACGGGCGCGCACAAGGTCAATAACACCCTTGGACAGGCGTTGCTGGCTAAGCGCATGGGCAAGACATCTCTTCTGGCCGAGACTGGAGCCGGGATGCATGGGGTGGCCACAGCCGCCGCGGCTGCGCGGCTGGGCTTGACGTGCCGTATCTTTATGGGGGCGGATGACGTGGTCCGTCAGGCGGCGAATGTGCGGCGGATGAAGCTGCTCGGCACAGAGGTGATTCCTGTCGAGAGCGGGACGCGCACGCTGAAAGACGCCATCAACTCGGCTTTGCGTGAATGGGTGGTGACCCAGAAGACAACACACTATTGTTTTGGTACGGCCGCAGGCCCGCACCCCTTCCCGACGCTTGTGCGCGACTTTCAAGCGGTCATTGGCCGCGAGACGCGCGCGCAGATGCTGGTCAGGACCGGACGGCTTCCGGATGCGGTTGTGGCCTGCGTGGGCGGTGGCTCCAATGCGATCGGGATGTTCTATCCCTTCGTGGACGATCTGTCAGTCCGCATCATCGGCATCGAAGCTGGCGGAAGCGGTGAACCCGGCTGCTACCACTCAGCGGCCCTTGGCCGAGGAACCCCAGGTGTCCTGCATGGCGAATATACGATGCTGCTGCAGGATCGAAACGGTCAGATCGAGCCTTCACACTCGGTCTCTGCAGGGCTGGACTATCCGGGCGTCGGACCTGAACATGCCATGCTCCAGGCCACGAAGCGGGCCGAATATCATCCGGTGATCGACCGACAGGCTTTGGCCGCCTTTCAGGCCCTCTGCCATGAGGAGGGCATTATACCTGCACTTGAATCCTCCCATGCGCTTGCCTGGGTCCTGGACAATCCCGGGCAGTTTGCAAAAGGCTCAAATGTGGTGGTCAATCTCTCCGGGCGCGGCGACAAGGATATGGATATCATCCGAAAGGAACTTGGAATATGATGCTCATTCCCTTTATGACGGCTGGCTTTCCGACAGTGGAAACATTCTGGAAGAACCTCAAGGAACTGGATGAAAATGGCGCGGACATCATCGAGATCGGCGTGCCCTTCTCTGATCCTGTGGCAGATGGGCCTGTTATTGAGGCGGCCTCGATGAAGGCGCTGGAAAACGGCGTGACACTCGAGAGCATCTTGAAGGGCTTGCGTCAGCGCAAAGGCCAGTTCAAGGCGAAGCTGGTGCTGATGGGTTACATGAATCCGTTTTTGCAGTATGGCTTTGAGCGGCTTGCCAAGGAGGCTAAGGAGGTGGGTGTTTATGGTTTGATCATCCCGGACTTGCCATTGGACGAGGATGCACCTTTTCGGAAAACACTTTCTGCCTGCGGTATCCATCTGATTGCCCTTGTCGCGCCCAACACATCGCTTGAGCGCATGAAGGCGTATGCCGAAGTCGCGACAGGATATGTCTATGTGATTTCCGTATTAGGCATTACGGGGGTTCGATCTGAATTTCCTCCTGATTTGATCGACACCTTGCGCCGAGCACGTCAAGCCTTTCGCATCCCGCTTGCGTTAGGATTTGGCTTTTCAAATCCAGAACAACTGGATGCCATTCCTGAAGCAGATCGTCCGGATGCTATCATTTTTGGTAGCGCGCTCATTCGTCATGTCAGCGCAGGACTGCCCGTGGCGGAATTCATGCGCCGTTGGCGTCCTAAAGCATAATCGGACCTGCGGTCAAATCAGTTTCGCTGCGCGCATGCGATGTGAAAGTACGATGAGACTGGTGGCGAGATTTTCGCGTTTGACGATGATGCCGTCGGGGATTTTTAGATGGGTAGGGGTGAAATTCCAGATTCCCTTGATGCCCGCAGCAATCATGCGGTCTGCAACTAACTGGGCAACATCAGGCGGAACCGTCAGGATGCCGATCTTAGCTTTTGTCTTCGCGACGACCACCTCCAGCTTATGCATCGAATAAACAGGGATGTCGACACGAGTGACCTCGGAAGGCTTGAGGTCGAACGCTACGACAATCTTGATGCCATACTGCTCAAAACCAGGATAGCCGAGTAATGCTGCACCCAGTTTGCCGACACCGACCATAATGGCTTCGCAGGTGACATTGCAACCGAGAATTCGCTCGACGGCCAGAAGAAGATCAGCAAGCGGAAAGCCCTTGCGCGGGAACCCCGTCACACCACAACCAGCCAAATCCTTTCGCACCATAATAGGATCAAAATTCAGTCGTGCCGCAACGACCGCGCTTGAAACGTACTCATCGCCCGAATCGCGCATTTCAGACAATATTCGCAAATAAAGCGGCAACCGCTTCACACTTTGCGTGCTCAATAGGCTCTCAGGTTTGTGGCTAGTCATGGGGAGAGTTTACTATAAGATATGGGGCGTTGCAATAACGTATGAACGTGTTCTCTCTTCCCTCGGGTACTGATTCAACAAAGTTGAATCGCCCCCATCTAGGTTTATCCTTGTTCCCTATTCTTAAATGTGCGATATTTTATTATAAATATGCAACCCAATGATCCACAACAGAGCTTCTTAGACGCAACTGAACTCCTTGCCACACGTAACAGGAATCTGGGTCAACTTTTGCTTTCTGATCGCGCCATTGCCTATCTCTCAGTTCTACTGGAAATGTTGCGCTTCCGGCGTAATTATGAATCAGAGCCCTTGCATGACGACCTTTTTGCAGAAGTTCGCGAAAGGTTTGGCGCTGAAATAGAGTACACGGGAGATATTTTCAACCAGGATATCCGTCAGCTTTTGGAATGGTCGTTGATCACCGACCGGATCGAGAAGGAGCGCTTGCGCGGGTATAAGGATACGCGCCGACGGAAATATCGCTATCGCATCTCCGATGAGGCCGTCGCCTTTCTGCTTTGGCTGGAAGTACGCAGGCGCGATGATCTCGAACCGCATGACACCGATACGCGCGACATGCTTGCCGAATTGGTGGGTACGCTCAGTGAAACAACGCGGCTCTTTAGTAAATTTGCCTCCGATACCGTCGATGCCGAATCCGCTCGCCGCATCTTTTACCTTCTGTCACGCATGAATAGCCTGACGGACAACGTCAGCCAGGCATTGGGCGACTTCAATATGCGCCTGATTGGCTTTGCAACACAGCGTTATGACGTAACAACCGCTAAGGCGATCCTTGTCGAACTCGACCGCTTCCTGAAACAGTTTCTCAATCGTATTCACACACTGCGCACCGAGATCGCTCCGAAGATCAGTAGCTTGCGCCATACCCGCTACACCTCGCGCTGGCAGGCCTGCGAAGAGAAGATGCAAGAGGAGTCTAAGGCCACGGCGCACTTGATGCGCATCCACCTGCCAGCCCCCGGGAAGACGCTGGCGTCGCTTGCCGACTTCTATGCGCCGGAGGGGACACTTGAACTCCTTTGCGCCCGCGTCAGTTCTGCTGCGCTTCAAGTCTGGCGAAAACTCTATACGCATCTGCGTGAACTGGAACGTCGCAGTCACCGCCTCGAGGATCTTCGTGCACGTATATCCGAAATCGCACAAATGGAAGAGACCGCAATGCCCATGCACTTCATCCGCGCCCTGCTCGCGCCTGCCACCATGGTTGGCGACATGCACTTTTGGGATGAAACGGAAAAGGCTGTACCGCCGCAACCGCGCTGGGAGCGCCATCGCATCAGGGAAGAGGCTACACTTGAACTGCATGAAAAGCCGCGATCCAAAGATGCGGTTCCGCGTTCCATGGATGAAGAACGCCTCAACGCACTGAAGAGTTGGATCGCTCTGCGGGGACTCGCCCCGTTGTCGACGGGCGAATTACGCCTTGTTTCACAAGGCAAGTTCTCATCCTTCGATGACTTCCCGCGACTCATCGAACTCGCACGTTCGGGGCTGCTGGGGCAAGGTACTCGCTTGGCCAAAGCCGGATTCTCTCTCACCCCGACCGATACCCCCGTGAAAGTCGAAGCTGAGCTCAATGCCCTCGCGTTTAACGATCTGTCTTTATCGTTTTTTGCATCGAATAACACGAACCACACGAATCAGATTCTACGTAAATAGAATTTTTAAAGGAGTATTTTATGTCAGAGACTTCCCCAATCATAGTTTATAAAGACGAGAGTTATGCCATACAAGGCGCATTATTCGAAGTGCATAACGTCATGGGAAACGGTTTTCTTGAGGCAGTCTACCAAGAATGCCTTGAAAAAGAATTCCGTTTGAGAGACATCCCCTTCGAATCACAATACGGGCTGCAGCTTGCTTATAAAGGTGCCCCTCTAAAACAAAAGTATATTCCTGATTTTGTTTGTTATGGAAAAATTATTGTCGAACTCAAAGCCTGTAAAGCCTTGACCGAAGAACACCGTGCACAAGTTATTAATTATCTCCATGCAACCGATTTTAAATTGGGTATGCTCGTGAATTTCTCAGCTTATCCAAAAACAACCGTTATGCGCATCTTGAATACGGACCAAGTCCATCCTGTATAAGTCCCATTCGTGTGGTTCGTGCCATTCGATGCTAAAAAAGGAAACCTATCATGACACTCCAAGACTTAGTTGAACGCCAGAAAGACCGCGTGCAGGCAGTGTTGAACATTCTGCTAGAGAGTCCCTATTTTTATAAGAAGGATCACGAAGAGCATTTTCTCTTCCTGTCGCGTTACCAGCGCGAGTTCAGCGGTTTTTTTGAAACCTTCTACGGCTGGCAATTGATCGTGGACTCCAAATGCGCGCGCCTCTATAAGCCAGACTGGTACAACTCGGCGATCACTCCTAAAAACAGGGAGATGTTTGATTTCACTAAACGGAACGAGTGCTTGGCATTTATGTTGTTGCTGGAGTTTTTCGAGCAACGGCTCGAGGAGGATTCCGCGAGCGTGGACGAACACGAGAACATCAAATTCCGCTTTGGCGATCTGCTGCAATTTGAAGGCCAGCGTTTCCGCGAACTCTTTCCCGAGGAGGCGGAATCCTTTAGCGACGAGCAGGTTCGCCAGATCCTGCGCCCCATCATCCCTCAACTCGAAAAATTCCGTTTTTTGGAAAAACTCGATCCACCCAGCGACGAGCTCATTGAGCAGGACGACACGATCTATGAATGCCTTCCCGCGCTCTGGCATTACAGTGTCCAACGCATCTCCCGTCCACTGGAGGAAGAGGGACCTCACTGACACCTCCCGACTTATTGACACTCACTGACACTTCCCAACTTGATGACACTTATGAACTCCTTCTACCGCATCACAAAAGTCCGTCTCGTAAACTTCCATAACTTCGTCAATGAAACCATTGACGTGCGCGATGGCGGACATCTCTTCATGCTGGGCGACAATGGCTCCGGCAAGACCACAGTCCTGGACGCGATTCACTATGTGTTGACCGCCGGTGATTCGATGGAATTCAACTCTGCGGCCCGCGTCGCAGGCGCGAAGCAGGGTAACGGGCGCTCCATTCACGGTGTTGTCATGCGCTACAACATTGAAAAGGGCGCTCTCAACCCTAACGGTGGCACCACCTACGCCGCCTTGGAAATCGCAGGCCGCAATAACCGGCCCGTCTCGATCTGTATCGGTGTCAGTACGCATAGCATGGAGGAGAGCGTCGAGCGCTGGGGCGTGATCAAGGAGTGTCCGATCAGCGAGCTACCTCTTACGCAGGACAAGAATGGGAAGACGTGTGTCACAACAATGAACGAACTCAAGCAAGCTGTCGGCGCGAGTTGTTTCTATCGGCAAATCGGTGCTTACGCTGAAGAACTGGCAAACCGCTTCTTTGGCGACCGCGAAACTTTCCGCGATGTCTGTAAGTTTATTGCCACAGGCAAGGCGTATCGCGAAATCGCCGCTCGGACAGGCGACTACCATCAGCTCTTTCGTGAGCTGTTGCAGGAACCGCCCCGTGATGTTTTTGAGGAGGTTATCACCCAGCTCAAATCGTTAGAGGAGAGTCGCCAGGATCTCGATAAGTTGCGCAACAAATTCGGCTTTGTTCAAACGCTCGACAGCCTTCAATCCGTTGTGCAGAATGCACGCATTGATTCTGCCGCCATGCGCTGGCAGGAGCGAAACCTCGCTGCGCGTGAATATCAGGATGGTTTTGATATCGCAATGACCCATCGTTCTGCTGAAGAGCATCGACTTGCTGAATTAACAGAGGATGCCACACGCCTTAAGAATGTCCTGGATGCCGATGAACTGCGCCTCAGTGAACTCCGCCACAAAGATGCGGATGGGTTAGTCTTTAAAGAGCGTGAAGCCGCCAATCTGTCCGAGCGTACACGCATCAACCACGAGCAGTCGAAACGCAAACTCGTTATTGCGCAACAGGCGCATGAAGAGGCTACTGAGAAGTTGCTCAATGTACGCGAGGGGCTCTGCAAGCAAGCCAACTATTTTACACGCGCACTCCAGAGTAGCGGACGTGGTCTACCCTTTTCAACCTCCGCGTTATCCTCTGTTTTGGAGGATGCACAAAAGAGCGATGCCCCTGAACGAGACCTCGCCGAGCTCCCCACCCTTGAACTCCGGACAAGCGCAGACGAATTGATGCAGACCGTCAGTCGGCAACTCGCGCTTACCGAGGAGCGGACCGAAGGTCTCCTCCGTCGCCGAGCAACTATCGAAGCCGACATGAAGGAGCGGCAGGTACGCGGCGAGGCCATGCCCTTGGTTAAAGGGTTTTCGCAGGCGCAGCGTCTCCTGCAACAACGCATGGTCAACGCAGTTCCGCTTTATGAAAAGTTGGTGCCTGCCTCCGGGGTCTCACTTCGTGAACTAGCCGCCTTGGAACAGTTGCTGGGCGACACGGTTCTCGCTACGTGGGTGACGGATGATGCTAACGCAAACGATGTGCGCAACCTCATCTTCCGTGAGTACCCTGAACAGGGGCTGGCCGTTGTATCGGAGGACACACACTCCATCCACTTGGACTGGCTTAAATCTTATTTCAATGTTAAAGAGTCGGATGAAAAAGCGCTGATCGCTTTGCAACATATTCTCAATGACAAGCATGGGCCGCATGAAGAAAAGTTTCTGACTGCGTCCATTCTGCGTTTCCGTCTCCGCGAGCAACTGCGGTTGGACGCGCCGCCGCGCCTGCTCGGGGCTGAGGTCCGTCGCCGCGAGGGGGAACGCGAACTCCGAGCCCTTGAAAAGCAACTCGCCCAAACGGAAAAGGAACTTAAAGAGGCGACAGCCGAACAAAATGAGTTGCTGGACCGCCAAGGCAAGCTCACGCATCTTCGTACTTTGCTTCATGAAATCACGCAAGATATTGGCCGCTTACGCGACGGCGTTTTAAAGTCCGCCCATGATGAGGCACTGCTCAAGAACGACCATGTTAATGCGCGCGCCGATTGCATGCAACGTGAAGAGGAGCTGCAGATTGCAAAGGAGGCGCACGCGGATATCCTTGTCGCCATGCGTAAGGCTGGTATTGAGGGATTGCAAGAGATGCTGCGTGAACTTGAAAAGCGCATCGCCAAACGAAAGGCCGATTACGATAAGCTGACCAAGGAGACAGGGAAGGTCGAAGAGAAGATCACCAACCTCAAGCAGGTCTGCGCCCAGGCGTTGGCTGATCAAGTCGATGCCTTAGCCTTACGCAACACGCATCAAGAGGCATTGCTGTCGCTGGTGATGCCCACCATCACGCTGAACGAATTTATCCTCGCGCGCTGTACAAACGGGAGGGACACAAGCTCTGCGTCCATAGCTGACAGCCGAAGTGCACTGACCACCGCTGCTGAAGCACACGCGCAAACCGCGCTCATCATGGCGGAGAAAATCCGTAACACCGTCATTCAGAATGAAGGCATCGCCTTTGGGTTTGTCTATGAGGAGACCACCAATGCACTCACCGATCGCCGTGGACGCATACTGGCAGAGGTGCTGGAGGGGACGACACGCGAGTTACGCGAACAAGAGGAGCTCATCAACGAACAGACCTTGAAACTCTTCCGTCAACTCGTGATGGACAATCTCGTGGGCGCACTTCAGCGCCATGTCTTACGGCTGAACGACATGTCGCGTCGCATTGGCAAGCTGTTGAAAGACCGAACCTTCGGAAACAACCGCTATGCCTTTTCGATCACACCGGTCGAGAACCGGAAGCGGCTCTACGACCTCATCTGCAACTATCGTGCATTGGACCGTGAGCAGACCGAGGGCGACCTGCGGGCCTTTATTGAAGATCATGCGGAAGAGATCAAGAATACCGAAGTCGGTTCAATCCCATCCGTACTCGATTACCGTAATTGGTTCCGGTACGAACTCAAGGTGCTGACTACTGACGAGCAAGGTGTGGTGATGGATCGCAAAGTCAAGAGCATCGGCTCGGGCGGCGAACAGGCGGTTCCCAACTACCTGTTGGTTCTGACCATTGCTCACTTCCTCTTCGACAAAGAGCGCATCCGCCTGCCCGTGCTGATCTTTGATGAAGCATTCTACGGTATTGATGCTGGACGCCGCGATCAGATTCTCGGCTTTGCAAGCGACTTGGAGTTGCAACTGTTTGTCGCCTCCCCTGACCAGGACGGCGTGAAGAAAGAGATTCCCTTCTCCACCTCCATATTTGTTCTTAAAGACGCCGACTGCAATGTCCACCTCTATCCCTATCACTGGAATGCCGCACCTAAGCAACTCGACCTCATCAACACGGCGAACAATATCCAAAAACCCGTCGCCTTCGGAGATGAGCTGTAAGGGCTGGAAGAATGGAATACTGGAATGTTGGAATGATGAAAAATGGAATACCCGTCCCTTCCGATGGGTCATAAAATGACGGCATTTGCGCCTCCATAAACTAAGCCCCTTGCTGCAACAGGCCTCTTTTGCTAATATGCAATCACTTTTGCATGTTCACAAAAGGAGAAGAGGATGAAAAGCTACCGGAAAGAAATTTTTGTCGACTATCCTCGGCGGAGAGGATTTCTCAATATCACGCCGCAGGTGAATGAATGCTTGAAGGAGAGCGGCATCAAGGAGGGACTGCTGCTCTGCAATGCCATGCACATCACGGCGAGCATTTTCATCAATGACAATGAATCTGGCTTGCATCATGATTTTGAAGCCTGGCTGGAAGAGCTGGCGCCCTTCAATCCCGATCCAGATCACTACTTCCACAACCGTACGGGCGAAGACAATGCCGACGCCCATTTAAAACGCCAGATCATGGGACGTGAGGTCGTTGTCGCGATCACCAACGGCCGCTTGGATTTCGGCACGTGGGAACAGATCTTCTATGGCGAGTTCGATGGCCTTCGCCGCAAGCGCATCCTTGTCAAAATCATCGGCGAGTAAAACGGTCTTAAACGCGAAACTGAAACCATGACTCTCGAATATTGGAAAGAGCAACTTGAAAAGACACCGGAGATCCGTCCCTGGCTGGAACGGCTGGCTCGGTATGCCGTGAAGGGATCGTTGCTGCCTGCTGAGGTGACGCTGGGCGAGGTGCCACGGGAGAGACGTGTTCGAGACGCGCTGATTAACCTTTTGGGACGCAATTGTCGTGAAGCTCAAGGACGGTTCAAAGTACGGCTTGATGACTCATTGCGCGACCCTGTCCGCTGGTTGCCACTCGCGATGGTGCTGGGCATTCACGCTGAGACGGTAATGTCGGCTGCTGAGCGTGAGGCGCACGGCACCTCTGTTTTTCGCAAACTTTTGTTGCAATACCCAAACGAAACATCCTTGATTGCGGCTGCAAAAAAAGACAATGTCGTGCAACGATTTGTACGCTTCAATAATGAATCCCTGGATGTTCTGTTTGCGCTCTTCGAAGCCATTCATGTCCTGCGCACCACCCGTTCAAGCATCACGCTTTCTGAGTTGGGCGCACGCGTCTTCAATGACAGCAAGGCTCTTCGGAGTGGCCCCTTCCGTCAACAGCTTGAGCAATTGCTGGGGTTGGACAGCGACATGTCTGAGGCAACACCCCGTGAACGCCTTGGCTTCTATGGCGTCATCGACAATCCCAACACGACCCATGTCGTGGTGTTTGCACCCTTTGCCTACTGTACGACGGAGGGGACATGGCTGGAGTGGCCGACGCAACTTTTCCAACGCGGGGAGGCGGCCATCCTATCGTGGGAAACGATACGGACTCTGAAAGCCGTGCGATTGACATCATCCTGCAACACGCTGGTGACCAGTGAAAATGCCGCGCCCTTCCATCGGCTGGTTGAACAAAAGACCCCGTCGCTTTACACCGAGGGCTACCCCAATTTGGCGGTTAAGACCCTGCTTCGCCATTTTGCTGGGGCAGGATTGACGGCGCAACACTGGGGCGACACAGACCTGGACGGCTATCGCATCGCTGAACAGATCGCACGTCATATTCCTGTGGCCTTATATGCAGACGCCTCTTATGCGTCTGCCTCGTTTATTCCGCTTGACTACACGCAACGTCTGCGCCTCGAGGCTTTTATCATACGTCATCCCGACTTCCCGTATCTTCAGCAGTTGCGCCATACATTACTCAACGGCTGGATCGAACAAGAACAGTTTCTTTTTCCATCTTAGTCGCATTTCCGTTGGTTATTGATCATCCCGTATTGATGATTGGATATTCATTGAAGTTACAAGCAAGCTCGCCGCCCACAGAGCGGGAATAAACGGATGGGTAACTTTTTTCTCACA
>JBAXOG010000139.1:0-13156 GCA_037133395.1 bacterium
TTAGGATTACCCAAAGGAAGTCTTCAGGACGCGACCTTTAACATGATGAAAAAGGCCGGCTTTAACGTTTCATGCGGCTCACGCTCGTATGTACCGTCCATTGACGACCCGTCAATCCGCTGTCGTCTGATCCGTCCGCAGGAGATTTCACGTTATGTCGAGCTGGGCCTGCTGGATGCCGGCATCACGGGTTTTGACTGGATCTACGAGAACGGGTCTGATGTTGTGGAAGTCTCTGAGATGTGCTATTCAAAGGCCACATCGAATCCGGTTCGCTGGGTACTCGCCGTCCCCAATGACTCACCGTTCCAAAGCGTTAAGGATTTGCAAGGCAAGCGCATTGCGACCGAAGCAGTCGGCTTGACGAAACGTTATTTAGAGCAACACAATGTCACGGCTGAAGTTGAATTCTCCTGGGGTGCGACGGAAGTCAAAGCTCCAGAACTCGTTGACGCCATCGTTGAACTCACTGAAACCGGTTCTTCGTTGAAGGCAAACAATCTCCGTATCCTTGACACCATTTTAACCTCAACAACCCGCTTCATCGCGAACAAGAAGGCTTGGGAAGATCCAGAGAAGCGCGCCAAGATCGAACAGATCGCCATGCTTCTTCAGGGGGCGCTTGCCGCAGAATCCCGCGTCCTGATTAAGTTGAACGTATCTGAAAAAGATTTAGCAGCCGTTGTCGGTATTCTGCCGGCACTCCATTCCCCAACCATCAACAAGATCTTTGGGGATGATAACTGGTACGCAGTCGAGTCTGTCGTGGCCGAGAAAGTAGTTCGCGACATCATCCCCCTAATGTGTCAAGCCGGAGCGACGGGAATCATTGAATTACCGTTGAATAAAGTCATTTTTTAAAACTGCAACAGTACGGAACTGAAGCAAAATATCGAGAATAAAACAAGGAGAGAGAATGGGATCAATCAAGAAAAAACGCCGTGCAAAAATGTCCAAGCACAAATATCGTAAACGCCTGAAGGCTAATCGACACAAGAACAAGTAAGGCGAGGCGTTTTTAGCGCTACCTACCCGCACAGGCGTTACCATGTACATGGCATCGCCTGTGTTGTGTTTTTTTCCACGGGTTATACATGACAAGCCGTGCTGAACATTTAAAGGAATCTACAAAAATTCTCGTAGGAATTTTTAGGTTATCTATTGCCTTCTGCCTGTTAACGGCGTGCAGTTGGTTGACGGGCTGTTCAACAACCCAGTCGTCTCTCAAGCAAAACGATGAGGTTGCCCATCTTGCAGGTGCAGAGGCACTGTTATCCAAAGCCCTCACACTTGCCACTGAAGAGAACGCCAACACCAATGCCATCAACACTGCCATTGCAGAAGCCTTGCGCTTGGCCAATCATCTGGCACCCGACAACACGAATATTCTTGAACGGGCTATGTTTTGTCTGGTCAGCCGTCGACTTTATAACGATGCTTATCAACTCACACAAAATTATCTGACCCGCAATCCCGAAGCCCGTTCCATACGCTATGCTGCGGCGTGTTGCGCAGATGCCGCAGGCAAGACGGATCTCGCTGCTCAAGCGTGTGAAAAACTCTACGCGATTGATCCTGACGACCGTGAAATTGAAGAGACGCTCATACGCCTCTATTTCTATTCCAATCAAGGTGCACGAGCCTTACAAATGATTCAAACCGCTTATGAGCGCCATCCGGATCAGGCAAGCCTTGCCCTGCCATCAAAATGGGCCGTTCATTTTATCACGCGAGATAAAGATTTTTTGCGCGGACTCCATTGTCTGAATATTGCACTCGCTCAGAATCATCACCCAGCCTCCGTGCGCTCTGCGCTTTTGACCTTGGCAGGTGAATGTTACCTGCAAACTAAACAACCGAACACGGCTATCACCAACTTGCTTGCCGCCTACGAAACTGACGTAAACAATCTTCAGCCCATCCAGCGCCTCAGCGTCGTCGCCATCGCCTATCCAGCGACGACAAACATCCTGCAGGAACTTGCAACTGACTGTCAGCACTCGAAACCCGTCTTAAGCGCCCTCTTAAGCGCTGTCTTGGAACAATCTGCCGACAACAAGACCGCCGCCATCGAGAGTTTACGTCGCGCGCATGAAGCGAGTATGGTCGCAGGTTATTTTCCGCCTGAAGGACTTTACCTTTGGCGCATTACCCTGTTGGATCTCGCCCAGCGTTCTGCTGAAGCGATTCCTATCCTGAAGAACGCGCTCACTGTCCATCGCTCCTCCGTTCAACTCAAGAACACCCTTGCCTACATGTGGGCGGAACAAGGTACGAATTTGGAAGAGGCCTCCAAGCTGATCAATGAAGTGCTACAAAGCGTACCCAATAACGCTGCCTATCTCGATACAAAAGGCTGGATCCTCTTTAAGATGAAACGTCCGTATGATGCCCTTCAATATTTGCTGAAGGCAGCGGAACTCGACAAAGATCCCGTCGTGTTCGATCATGCTGGCGATGCGCTTGCCGCAACAGGCATGCAAGCCGAAGCTGAAGAATTCTGGAAGAAGAGTTTTGAGCTCGACCCTAAGCCAGTCGTTGAAAAGAAATTTAAAAAGTAACAGCGCACATTAAAAATGCGACAATTGTAAAAAAGATGATGGCTTCTGTATTATCGAATGATGCCGCCTTCGACTGGTCTGAGGCAGAACGACTTGCTGCATTGCCCGCTTTTAATATCTTAAGCGAAATGCAGGATCTAAAGAAGGAGGTCCAACGGGGACTCGAAATCTAAAGATGACCGTTTTCTGACATGGGAAGAATGGCAGTCAAAACGTCAAGCATTGCGTGAGCAGACACGTCGTGTAGGTCCGGCCATCACGCGCCGCAAGGAGAGTTCTTCCGACCCACGCCTCCGCGCCGCATTCAATGGCAAGCGTGCCCCTAACAACTAAATCACTTCGAATTCTTCTGCGCTGCACGCTCCTTCATCGTCAAAACAGTAGTTGGGGGACGTGCATAGATATATATCGACAGGCTGCAAGCTAAAGCCCCAGCGGCATTAGCGCACATGTCCAGAAATTCCATCGAGCGGCTGGTGGTAAAGAGATTTTGACAGACCTCCATGGCGGCACCATACAGTGTCACAAAAAAAACAATCCCTAAGATCGTTGAGAGGTGCCCTCTGCGGTCACGCGGAAGGGCATACATATATGTGGCCGTCAATATGGCATACATAAGAGCATGAATGATTTTGTCGATGCCAAGGATTGGAGGCAATGGCTCCAGTGCCTGCTTAAAGCAATGGGCTGGCAACAACGACAAAAAAGCGATGAGCGTCGCCATCACAACGACGGGCACGAAACGTAGAACGGATTGAGGGGTTAACGTCATGTAGGTCAAAGTATAAATTTTCGGCGTGGCAAAGACAACAGCTAAATAACCATTTCAGAGTTGAACTCGCAATAGTCCGTAACCAAGATATGAATATAATTAAAAAAATTGCCAGACAAATGCAACTTATGATAAAGTTCAAACAATTCTTATTTACAGAAACATGGTATTAACAAGTGTATTTTGTTCCGTAAACCGACAGACGAAAGGTAGTCCAGAATGAACCCCATCAGTCAACCTGACTTCATGCCGATCGCCCCATTGCGAGCTCTGCAGCTTCAACGTCTACAAGACTTGGTCAAGCATGTCTATACCCATGTCCCATTGACGCGTAAGCGGATGGATGAGCGCGGTGTACGTCCCGAGCATATCAAGACGCTCAAGGATATCGCCTTGCTACCCTTCATGCTAAAAACCGATCTCCGCGACGAATATCCGTTTGGTCTTTTCGCCTCGCCGATGGATGATATTGTTCGCTTCCATTGCTCCAGTGGTACGACCGGTAAGCCCATCGTCATCGGCAACACCCAAGCCGATATTGATATCTGGACCAGTGGCGTAGCACGTAGTCTCGCCATGTCCGGCGTGACCAAGTCCGATGTGATTCAAATCACTTACGGCTATGGCCTCTTCACGGGCGGACTCGGCTTGCACTATGGCGCAGAGGCGCTGGGATGCGCCGTGCTCCCGATCTCCGGCGGTAACACGGATCGCCAACTTATGCTCATGAAGGATTTTGGTGTGACCGTCATCGCCTGCACACCCAGCTACTTCTTGCACCTCATTGACGAGGGCATGAAGAAGGGCCTCGACTTCCGTAAAGACATGAAACTCAAGCACGGTATCTTCGGTGCCGAACCCTGGACCGAAGGGATGCGCGACAAGATCGAATCCATTACCGGCATCCGTGCGCATGATATTTATGGGCTCACCGAAATCAGTGGACCGGGTGTCGCGAACGACTGCGAATTTCGACGTGGCTTGCACGTTTTCGAGGATCACTTCTACCCTGAAATCGTGGATCCTGAAACACTTGAGCCTGTACCTGACGGCGAAAAGGGAGAACTGATTTTCACGACGCTCACCCGCCGGGGTACCCCAATGTTGCGTTATCGGACGCGTGACCTTTCCCGTATTCATGCAGAGCCTTGTCCCTGTGGACGTACCATTCGCACCATCGAACGTATCAGCGCGCGTTCAGACGACATGCTCATCATCCGTGGCGTCAATGTCTTCCCATCGCAGATCGAAGAGGCCTTGCTTTCTGTTGAATCCGTCATGCCGCATTATCACATCTTTGTTTCCAAGGACGGCGACCTCGATATGCTCGAAGTCAAAGTGGAGGTCACGCCAGAAACATTCAGCGACGATATCAAATCGCTTGAAAAACTGCGTGCCAATATCGGTCATGCTGTCCAACGCATCATCAACATCAGCGCCAAGATTACCCTGGCTGAACCGCACAGCCTCCCGCGCAGTGAAGGAAAGCTTCGCCGCGTCACCGATACACGTAACACCTAAAGGAGCGTCTATGAAAATCCAACAAATTTCATTATTTCTTGAAAACAAGCCGGGGCATCTGAACGCAATCTGCCGTACCTTGGCTGAGGCAAAAATTAACATCCTTACGCTCTCGTTGGCCGACACCCAACAATTCGGCATCGTGCGCCTGATCGTTAAGGAGTGGGAACGCGCGAAGATCATTTTGGAACAGGCCGGGTATGTTGCCAATTTGCGCGAGGTCGTGGCCGTAACAGTAGCCGACCGTCCAGGCGGCATGGCCGAGCTTCTCGATGTCATCGGCAAAAGTGGCGTGAACATTGAATACATGTATGCCTTCACCTTCCATCATGGGCAAGAGGCTGTGCTTGTCTTCCGCTTTGATGATCCCGATAAAGCCATCACCGCTCTCACTGCCGCTGGTCGTAGCCCTATTGATGTCATCTCCCTCTTCGCTTAACTCTGCTTACGCACTTATGTTTCAGGTGCGCCGGACGTTGATTTGGGTGCATCTTCGATTCGTTGCAACCCTTGGGCGTATAGGCTCGCCTGTACAGTGAGTGACCTGTCCGCCGTCTCGTCCGCAGTAGGCATCGCGTAGGTGGAATCCTTGGCGAAGGCAGAAGTGTGATGTCTATAGCTGGTCCGGAAGCTACCGGACCAGTGTACAGGCGAGGACGCCTATACGCCCAACCTATCTGTCCAGTCAACAGGTCAATGAATCGCACCCGTTGATTTATATCTTGCAAATAGAAGTTGCATGATCCGCGAGAATAGAATAACGTAATCGCATGCCAAAGCTGTTTAGTCTGAGCTGTTGCTCAAAAATGGAGTAAATAATGAAGACAACATGGACCCTGTTAGCAAGTGTTTGTTTATTTGGATCCTATGCGATGTGCGCGGAGGAGAAGGCGGATCAGCCTTTCATCAGCAGTATGTCTCTCGGTGCAGGCATCACCCACCACGATGACATTTCCATTTATCGTTTAGCGGTGCGAAAAGATGTGGATTACAAAGCCTTTGAAAATCCAACAGGTTGGTTGTCCGGATATTTCGAAGCCTCTTTAGGGTGTTGGAGCAAACGGGATGACCAAGTGTACGTCGGCGCCATCTCGCCTGTCTTTGTTTACTATTTTGGCGAACCAACATGGCTAGCACAACCCTATATTGAGGCGGGAATTGGCGTTTCCTGCGTATCAAAAACGAAAATCGAGTCGCGCGATTTATCAACGGCGTTTCAATTTGAAGATCGAGTCGGTATTGGCGTCAAAATCAAATATGTCGATGTCAGTTTCCGATATATGCATTATTCCAATGCGTCCATCTCGAAACCGAATGACGGAATGGACATCTTCATCGCTACCGTGGGGTATCGTTTCTAGCCGCCTGTTTAGGGGCGGCTCCGCCCTTTCGTCTTAATCTCCTCGAGCTTTGCGGACATCTCGGCCACGATGTCGGGATGCGCATGGGCGATATTTGTCGTCTCACTCAAATCCGTGGCAAGGTTGTAGAGCTGGCCGGCGAGGGGTGGCAGATCATTCTCCGCAACCTTTTCAGCCGGGTGCTCAACTGTAGCCTTACGCTTGACCTTACCCTTTTTTCCTCCGCCATTGCCGGGAATGAATTTCCATTGGCCATGTCGAAGCGCGAGTGCGTTGCCGCCATTATCTTGTTCGACCAGATAGTCGCGGCAGGGCTTGTCCGTCTTCTCGCCAAGAAGCGCAGGCAGGACATTGAAGCTGTCGGGTGCGTCCGCAGGGGCGAGAGGTTGTCCGGTCAGCGCCGCGAAACTCGCCAGCAGATCCACCTGGCAGACCAGTTCGCCGGAGGTTCCTGGCTTGATACGGGCGGGCCAGCGCGTAATAAAGGGCAGCCGCGTGCCGCCTTCCCAGATCGACCCTTTGGTGCCGCGCAGCACGCCGTTGAACAGATGGCCGTTGTTGGCTTCGATGGAGCCGATGCCGTGCACCGTGTCGGGACCGTTGTTGTCGAGGACGCCGCCATTATCGCTGGAGAGGATGACGAGCGTGTTGTCGGCCAGTTTCAACTCATCAAGCTTGGCGAGCACCTGGCCGACGGTCCAATCGAACTCGACAATCACATCGCCTCGGACGCCGCATTGGCTCGCGCCGCGAAACTTCGGGTTCGGCGCGCGCGGCACATGGATGTTGTGCGTGGCCACTTCGAGGAAGAAGGGTCCATCCTTATGTTGTTCGATGAAGGCGCAGCTCTTCGAAGCAATGACGGTTGAAATGTTTTCGTCATCCCAGAGGGCCGCTTTGCCGCCGACCTGCTCGCCGATGCGCGGGATGCCCTTGATGAAGGAACGCGGCTCGCCGCGTTTGACCGAGTAATCAAGTTTGATCGGGTCAGCAGGGTCGAGATTGACGACCCGATGATTCTCAACCCAGACACACGGCGTACGGTCACCAGTCGCCGGCATGATCCACGCGTAGTCGAAGCCGAGTTCCAACGGACCTGGCTTGATCTCGGTGTTATAATCCGTAGGCGAGGTACCCAGCCCGAGGTGCCATTTTCCGACAATGCCCGTGCTATAGCTTGCGCGCTTCAAGAGCGACGGCACTGTGGTACGTTCTGGCTCGATGAGCAAGCCTTCAATGCCAGAGGCAATGCCCGTGCCCTTTTTACGGAACGCATATTGGCCTGTCAGGAAGGCATAACGCGAGGGCGTGCAGACCGAGGCCATCGAATGCGCATCTGTAAACCGCAGGCCCTGAGAAGCAAGGCGGTCCACGTTCGGCGTTTTGACCTTGGTAGCGCCATAACAGCCTAAATCGCCGTAGCCGACGTCATCAGCGAGGATAAAGATGATGTTAGGCTTGGAAGAAGCCTTTTCAGCGGCCTGCAAAAAAATAGGCAGCGTGGTCAACAGCAGGGTGATCAGTCGTTTCATAGTCTCGGTTCCTTTCAATCGCTTCGGTTTGTGTTCAGCTACTATTGTTTCGCTTTTTTCTTATTTCCCTTTTTCCGGGTTGCTTCATTCTTGGGCTTGTCTTGCGGACTGGGAACGACATTGGCGCGTGTGGCCCAAGCGTTCCAGAGAGCAATCATTTGCTGGACGCGTTCAACCTGTACCGAGGCAAGATTATTCATCTCGGTGCGGTCAGACTTGAGGTCGTAAAGTTCCCACGCGCCGTTGCGTCCACGGCGGACGAGTTTCCAGTCGCCGACACGCACGGCTGCGTTGCCTTCATGCTCCCAATAGATCGCCTCGCGCTCAATCGGCTGGTTGACAAAAGCGATACGCAGGCTGCGGCCTTCCATGGGTTGAATGGTTTTTCCCTTGTACGCTTTGGGGTAGGTCGCGCCGCCGAAGTCTGCGACTGTGGCCATGATGTCCACCAGATGGCCGGGCTGGGTGCGGAATTCACCCTTCGCTGAAATGCCGGCAGGGTAATGCGCGATCAACGGTGTGCTCACGCCCCCTTCGTGATTGAAATGCTTATAGAGGCGATTGGGCGTGTTCTCTAGATTAGCCCAGGACTCTCCGCAGAAGACAGTGCTGCCAGGTGCGCCCGGATTGTCGCCATTCATTTTGCCATTGGGGCCGCCCTCGGAATTGCCGCCATTGTCACTCATGAAGAGGATCAGCGTGTTGTCCAGTTCGCCACGCTGTTTCAGTGCGGCGACGAGATCGCCTATGGACTTATCCATGTGCCAAACGCATGCGGCATAGATGGCCATGATATTGTCGAAACGCTCCTTCTCCGCAGCCGTGAGCGAAGCCCATGGCTTGACATCATTGGCGCGCGGTGTGAGCTTCCAAGCGGGATCGATCAGTCCCATCGCCTTCTGCCGGTCGTAACGCGCGGCACGCAAGGTGTCCCAGCCATTGGTGTAGATGCCATGACGGAACTTAGCGATGTCCTCCGCAGGTGCCTGAAGCGGGAAGTGCGGCGCATTGTGCGCGAGATAGAGGAAGAAGGGTTTCTTTTCCGCCAATGCCTCATCAATAAATTTGATTCCGTACTGGGTCCACAGATCGGTAGTATACCAGTTCTTGGGCAGGCTGGGATCATCATTGGCCAGCTCTTTGCCATTCAGGAACAATTTAGCCCTTTCCCCTACGCCATAATAAAATCCACCGGCAGGCGCATTGATACTGCGGTCAAAGCCACGCTCCCAGGGGACCACTCCTTGATCCTGACCCACATGCCATTTGCCGCTCATGGCCGTGAAATAACCTGCTGGCTTCAACACCTCGGCCATAGTCACGCACGTGTCGTTGAGGTGACCTTGATAGCCTGGCAAGCCTTTGTTCTCGGTCATGTGTCCGACACCCGCCTGGTGCGGATAGAGTCCGGTCAAGAGCGAAGCGCGTGTCGGACAACAACGGCCCGTGTTATAAAATTGCGTGAAACGCAGACCCTTCTGCGCAAGGCCATCAAGATTGGGCGTCGGAATTTCGCCACCATAGCAACTAAGGTCTGAAAACCCCATGTCATCAACAAGTATGACGATGATGTTGGGTTTTGAAGCGGTGCTTTCAGCAGCCTGAAGAAAAGAAGGAAGCGTCGTCAACATTAGGGTGGCCAGCGCAAACAGTCGTTTCATCATCTCGGTTCCTTTCAATTGCTTAACTAAAACTTCAAGTATTCATCTCCACGAAATACACGAAAACCACGAAAACAATTCTCCTCTGTGCGCTCTGTTCCTCTGTGAGAAAAAATTGCCATTTCTTTTATTCCCGCTCAGCAGACGACAGGCTTACCCATGTTAGAAAGAACGGTACAGAATAAACAATATTGCCGAGTATATCAACTCAAGGACACGGAATGGGGGTACTGAGGTCGCTCCAGCCGAGATCATCAGCGAAGAGATAAACAATATTCGGCTTCGTCGGTTCGGCGGCGTGAAGCCCAGCCAGCGGTGCGAGCAATAGGGTGGTAATCATGGGCAAGATGTGTTTCATGGCTTCCAATCAATGTGGGCGGTTTTGGTTTCGAGGTTCACGGAGACTGAGGCATGGGTAAAATTCCGCTGGTAGTCCCAGCCAGTTCGTTTCGCCTCGCCGAGGGGTGGACCGAGTGGCTTATCGAACTCGGGATAGGCATCGAACATCCCGTGGCGGTCCGTGTAACCCCACGAGTAGCAGAAGTGTGAGCCCGGTTGCGCAGCGACCAGAAAGCACGCCAGCGGAAAGATGATCCGCTCGCGGGCGAGTTTCAATAATTCCGGATACGGACGCTTCATCATTTCACTATCGGTCCAGTTAAAGCCGGGCCAGCCCTTGATCACGACAAACTTGCCTTTAGCGGCTGCGAGGGAAATCGTGTCGAGGTCCGCCTGGATGTCCGTTGGCTTGTCGGATTTGAAACTGGCAAAATGCTCGACCATCACGCCGTCAATACCCTCCCAATCGAGAATCTCACGGAAGTCCGTGGCGCGCGTTCCATTGGCGAGCAGAATCTGATCCTTGCCGATCTTCTTCTTGGTGAGCGCGAGCATCTCGCGCAGTCCTGCGACCACAGCTTTCGCCTTGTCAGCGCCAACTGCTTTGGCCAATCCCGGAGTCAGCGCCTGTGGCAAGGCATCCACAAACACCCCGTCAATCGGTCCGCGCTTCAACTCGGCCGCCACCACGTCCGACCACCACTCGCGGAACTCCGCGTTCGACGGGTCGGGCCGCGGCGTGCTGGATGTGTGCTTGACGATGTCGCCTGCACTGGTGCGCAGAGTCCATTCGGGGCGGTAGGTCTTGAACGACTCATAACCGGGCCAATTGATGAATGCGTTCAGATAGAAGAGCACCTTGACCTCAGGGTTGCGCTGCTTGAGCCTCCGGGCCGTATCTGCAACCCCAGCCTCCGTACTGCCATGCACGCTAGCGCCATGGCTTTTTTCCAACGAGATCAGGCGGCTGTGTTTCGCGAGAAAATCAATCTCCGCATCTGTCAGGTCCCCGGTACGCTTGCCGAAATGGATGTTCAGCGGGACACGATCCCAGCTAAACGCCGTCAGGGAAACAACCGAGTTAGAGAGTGCGGTGGGTTCCGCAGCTAACATCGGACGAACACTGAGGATCGCCGCAAAAACGACCGAAGTGATGGGTCTTATACCAAGCATAGTGATCATTATGTTTTTCGTTGGGGCGGAGTTGGTGTTTGTCGACTACTTGACCGCTTTTGCTTTTCTCTTCCTGGGCACTTTAGCGTCATCACCACCTTCTGCCTTTTCGGGGTTCATGCGGTTGAGCAACGCAGCGTCTGGGCTCCCACCGAATTGCTTCCAATAAAGCTCCTTGTTGTTGACTAGCGTGAAGCGCGAATTCTGGATTGCGCACGACCGATACTTGGATTCCTCGACTTTTCCATGCCCCCAGCGTCCGACGTGATGTACGAGCGTGCGGTCCGCAGCACGGTGGGCTTGCCACAGGCTGGGCAAGGGGCGCAGCGGAATTCTCGCCCTTCAGATAGGGCAGCAAATTGACGCCGTCGAGTGTGGGGTTACACCCGTTCCGTCGGTCGGGGTGTAACCCGACCCTCCAGAACGCACTCCAAAACGCTAATGCGTGTGACTTCCGTCATTTCTGTGACGGTGCGAACCAGATGTTGCGATAGCGGACAGGGTTGTTATGATCTTGGAACTTGAGCGTGCCAGCCTGCGTGGGATTGGAGAACTCAAATTTGTCCTGTACCAACACATTGTTATGATAAACCGTGACAATGGCAGGTTTGACGACTTTTCCGCCTTCGACTGTGGCGCGTGCGACGTGAATATCATAACACTGCCAGAGTCCTGGACCGCGACATGCGTTCACCAGAGGCGGACGTTGCTTATAGAACGCGGCAGCCTGTCCATCGAAGTAGGTCTTGTTGGTATAAGAGTCGAGTACCTGCAACTCTGGAAGGCCGTCAATGAAGACACCACTGTTACCGCGTCCCTGTCCGCTGCCCTTGACTTCAGACGGTGTCGCCCACTCGATGTGCAAATGTCCGCTGGTGATGAAGGGCTTTACCGTCTGAATCATGCCCGTCTTCGGGACGACTTCCATGTAATCGTTTTCAAGCTTCCAACGAAACGTATTCGTTTTCCCGGCATCTGCTTTCCCCGGAACTTGCAACCATAAAGCTGTCCCTTGGCCGTTAAAAATGATAGTGGCACCATCCGGAGCTTTAACGGGCACCCCGTCATATTTTGGCTCTGCAATAGGCGGTTCGGTCCAGACTTTGGCGGGAACTTTCGTTTTGGTATCAGTTGCGGTCTTTGCTGGCTCGGCGGCAACCAGTGTTCCAAGCATTGCGCATTGAATGACCGTATGGGTGATGAGGTGTTTCATATGTGTGTTTCCTTGTTGTTTATTTTTTTACCGTGTTCGTATCCAACGCATCATACCCCAAGCGCCTTGAAAGTGCTAATGCCTGAGGTTTGATAAGTTTGGCCACAGTCGAAAAGAGGGATTCCGGCAGACGCAGGGATGGCGCATGCACCGTCATAGCGGCAACGGGATAATTCACGTGATTCAGGATGGGGCAACTGACACAATGGAGACCGGCCACGATGCCTTCAGCCAGATCTACGCCATACCCCTGCTTCCTGACCTTCTCAAGCTCTTTTCTGAAAACGGCGAGGTCGGTGATGGTCGTATCTGACCAGCGCGGAAAGGGCATCGCCGCCAGAATGCGTTCCCGCTCAGGTTCTGGCATCCACGCCAGAATCACCTTGCCCGGCGCCGAGCAATGGAGTCCGAAGCGCGCGCCCTGTTCCACGACAATGCGAACCTCGTGAATGGATGGGACCGAATCAACGACCACCCCTTCTGCGCCCAGATGCGTGTTAATCTGTACGGTCTCGCCAGTCTCGTCGCGCAACTGCCGCATAAACGGTAAGGCCTCTTCGATCAGGTTGTACTGGCAGATGGCGGTATTGCCCAGCGCGAGAATCTTGCGGGTCATCGTAATTTTTCCACTTCTCTCGTCTTTCGTAAGATACTGTAGGTGCATCAGCGTTGTGAGCATCCGGAACGCTCCGCTTTTTGGGAGCTTCATTTCGGACACCAGTTCCGTGAAGGTCATCCCGCCTGGATGTTTCGCCAACGTCTCCAGCAACTCGAAGACACGCTCTAGGCTCGGAATACGGTAACGTCGATAAGTTTTCTCATCTGTCGCACGCGTGTCCCACAGTGATTTCTTTCCCGATTTCATATTTTGTCTGAATGTGTTTTGTTGAGGAAAACAAGGTTCAAAGCACAAGAAGGTATATTATTTTCGTACAAAAGGCAATGTCTTTCAGTTATTGAGGGGCCATGCGCGGTCTGTCATTATTAAGGACACCGAAAAGATAAAAAGGGTGTCCGATGAAA
>JBAXOG010000140.1:0-13153 GCA_037133395.1 bacterium
GCTTTGTGAATCACACCAAGTTGCCACTCCGGCTGGCAGCTTTTATGGGATTCATGCTGTCCTTGTTGAGCCTGATGGTAGCGGTTGGCTATCTCGTTTATAAGTTATTTTTCTGGAACACCTTCAATCTAGGACTTGCTCCCCTCGTGATCGGCCTCTTCTTCTTCTCCTCCGTTCAGTTGATTTTTATCGGCATAATTGGCGAATATATCGGAGCCATCTGGACACAGGTCAAAAACAAACCGCTGGTCATCGAGGACGAGCGGATCAATTTTTAGTTTCATCTTCAACTTTAGCACTTCCCCCGGCGCGGCGTTTTATCCACCGGAGTCGTATCCGCGTAGGTGGAAGCTCTTAGCGAAGCCGGCTCCCTCTTCCATCTGCGTCGATCCGCGTTATCCGTAGCTAAAAACTCCCCGACCCCTAATTCAATTTAAGCTACGGATTTCGCGGATTGTGAGGATTAAGATTTTGTAGTTCCAGCTTTTGAACTTTTATTCACCACAAAGAACGTAACCAGCCTACGCCAAAAGGCTTCCGCCTTCGCGATGCCTACGGCGGATAAAACGGCGGGCAGGAAGAGCATAAAGATCAATTTCTCAATACATTGCTGGCATCATCATCTGAAATCAACTTCTTTCTCTGAGTTCTCTGTGTTCCATGCGGCAATCCATCTCTTCTCGGAATCCGCGCCCATCCGCGTTATCCGTAGCTAAAACTCCCTGGCGCGGCGTCCCGTCCACCGTCTTGTCCGCCGTAGCCGTATCCGCGAAGGTGGAAGCTCTTAGCGAAGCCGGCTCAATTCGCTCAATTCGTTTAATTCGTTGATCAAAATTCTTTAACTAACACACTAACGCATTAACACACTTCTCACTCTCCATTCACGCATTCGCGCACGTCCCCCACTCTCCCACTGCCAGCTGGGACTGCCGACTGCAACTGATGTTTTCTCTCTCTTTCCCCATTCGAGCATTCCCGCATTCGAGCATTCGCGCATTCTCTCCACCCCATTCGCGCATTCGCGCACTTTTCCCCCACCTTCAATCTTGTCCTTTTGAGCCTATTATGATAATCTAAACGAATATTGACTATCTGCAACGAGAAGGTCAAAGCCTCCTGCGGATCATTATGTGCAACACCTTAATAAAGAACAAGTTGTGGATGTTTATTGGACGTTTTTCTAAGACATTCTCGGGGACGGAGTCTTGCCCCTCACTGAAATGATGGACTTTTGGAAGGGTGGAATAATGGGGAGAACAGTAGTTTTTAGCACCCCCTGGCTCGGCGTAGCTCTCAGCGAAGCCGGCTCGAACTTCCCTGGCACGGCGTAGCCTTAGCGAAGCCGGCTAGAACTTCTCTTCTTCCCGCATTCGAGCATTCGCGCACTTCTCCCCTCCCACTCTCCACTGCCGGCTGCCAACTGGTACTGCCGACTGCTACTTCTACCCCACGCCCCCGTGACCTATACTTTAACTAACACACTAACACATTAACGCATTAACACACTTCCCTCTCTCCATTCGCGCATTCCCGCATTCGAGCATTCGCGCATTCTCTCCACCCCATTCCCGCATTCCCGCATTCGCGCACTTCCCCACTCTCCACTGCCAACTGCCACTGCCGACTGTAACTGATATTTTCTCTCTCCATTCGCGCATTCCCGCATTCGCGCATTCTCTCCACCCCATTCGAGCATTGCCGCTCCATCGCGGAATACCGCTCCATCGCGGAATACCGCTCCTCGCTCCAGCTTCGCTGGCCTCAAACGAGCGTTCGTACTTCGCACCAGGGTGCTCGTCCTCGGCGCGTGTTTGTTTCCCGAACTCCATGGATAATCAAACAAAGATACTCGAGTTCATCGCCTACTGCATAGAAATGGTTGCGGCGCAACAGTGCTGTTCTGGGCAAGCTGTCATCGAACGGTTTGACAGATATGGCGTGCTTGAGTATTTGGCCGACAACTATGAGGCCTTGCATACGCAGGGCTTGGGGTACACGCTTTCTTTAGTTGATGAGTATATCGCCAAGCAGGAGGCTAGGGTATGAGATTATATCATGGCGGACAGGACAAAAGACACCTTTATGCATGACTACGACCTTGTTGTTGGTCCCGTGGCCAACGACCGAGTTTATGCAACCCTCGCTCTTTTTGAGGCTGAGCAATTAAGTGTTGAGGAAACTCTGCATCGGCTCAAAACATACATCTTGGTGAATCAATTTCTTTTCCATACCGATCAAGCACTTCAGCACTTAAGATTTGTCGACTTTGAGGAGATCCCATGAACAGTGAACGTGGAATGACATCAAAAGCTTTTCGGACTCTGTTGCCCGCAAAAAGCGCGAGAATCGCCTATTTTCTGATGAAGGATCAAGAATTATCACCTCTGGATGCACTCAGGGCCTTCTATGCTTCTCAAACCTATCATGCATTAGAGAACGAGGCGAGTAAGTACTGGTGGGAGAGTCCAGCTCAGCTTTATCATGATTATTTAAGGGAGCACCAGACCCCGGCCTGATTGTTGAATTTTTAGCTACGTCCCCGAAAACCCTTTTAACTAATGCGTGGATGCTCGAATGTGCGAATAGAGGTTCCTAGTTTCGCAAACTAATGAACTAATGCACTAACGAACTTTTTCCCCATTCTCGCATTCGCGCACTTCTCCCCCACGACCCCTCTCCCCCCCCCTGGTAACTTCTAGGAGTAATGAATGCCAAAACTATACGAATATTTTGGACTTTATGTTTTGTTTTATTCTAGCGAGCACGATCCTGTGCATGTACATGGGATTTTTCAGGGAGCGGAGTGCCGAGCGGAATTGATCGTCCAAAATGGGGCGATTATAGATATACGTTTTTGTGATATTAAAGGACGTCGTCCATTGGATGCACCCCAAATGGCTGACTTCAAAAAGTTAGTTTCAGTGCATGCGCAGGACATTTTGGAAAAGTGGGTGGCTTTTTTTGTTATGCATAAGTCTGTTTCTGCGGAACGCATTACGAGGAGGCTTTAATGAAACTTGTGCCTGGTGTTGAGGTCAATATTGTGCGGGCTGAGTCTGCTGGCAACTATCGGTTATGGTTGACTTTTAGTGATAACCATAAGACGCTTGTTGATTTTGAAACGTTTCTTGAACGCAGTATGAATCCGCAAACGCGGCAATTTTTAGAAGAAGAGCGTTTTCTTTGTTTCCGTTTAGAATACGGCAATTTAGTTTGGGGTGATTACGAGATGTGTTTCCCCATTGAAGAGTTGTATGACGGACAGGAAGGGCTTTCATCCGAACTTGCTGTAGCAGAAGAAAAGATGACTTACGGGCAACAAAATGCTAAAAAATTGAATTTTTAGCTACGACCCCTCGAACTTCCCAGAAATAAAGACTCTGTAAAACGAATAAGCCAACCCAATTGTTGAATTTTTAGCTACGACCCCTCGCAAACACGACCCCTCGAACCCTTGAACTTCTTAAGAGAAAAGTATGCCTATATTATCTATGTTTTACGGGATTGTTATCCGAATGTATGCGACGGATAACGAGCAGCATAAATTGCCCCATATTCACGCACGGTACGCAGAGTTTGAGGCATCGCTCTCTTTAGCGGATGGTCAAGTCTTGGCAGGAGAGCTTCCCCAGAAGCAGTTGAGGCTTGTTTGGGCATGGCTGGAACTGCATAAAGATGAACTGACAGCAGATTGGGATCTTTTAGTCGCCGGCGAAAAACCCTATAAGATTGATCCGTTGTAAGGGAGCAGACATGTATTGGGATGTCAAAAAAGTAGTTGCAGTTCAGGGTTGTAAACTCTATCTGGAAATGGAAGATGGTAGAAGCGGGTATTTTGATGTAACGCCACTTCTGAAAAACAAATTCTTTTGGTCCTTGAAGGACCCAAACTATTTTAAGCAAGTCAAGATTGTGTTAGGTGCCCTGACATGGCCAAACGAGGAAGATATTGACCCTGAGATCGTGATGAAAGACTTTGTGCCTGAGCCCTGCTCCTGCGTCGCCGAAAAGCGACTAGCATATGGAGAGGTGTAGTTTTACGCGAAACCATTTCAATTATTGAATTTTAGCTACGACCCCTCGAACCCACCTATCCGCTAATCTTTGTGCTCTTTGTGTTCTTTGTGGTTAAAATTCTCTCTCTTAAACTTTAGAACTTCCCCCACTCTCCACTCCCAACTGCTACTGATATTTTCTCTCTCCAACTTTAGAACTTTAGCATTTTAGAACTTTAGAACTTCTCCACCCCATTCCCGCATTCGCGCATTCCCGCACTTCCCCTTACCACTCTTATTCCAACTAATGCACTCACGCACTAATGCGCTAACGAACTTCTTCCCCTATGTCTCCAGAAATCTCCAAATTCACCCCATCTCTCTTCTGGGACGTTGACCGCGAAACGCTCGACCTCCAGACGAGTAAGACGTTGATCGTCCAGCGTGTTCTCGAGAGGGGGCATGACGAAGACTGGGAGTTGTTGAAGGCCTGCTATGCGATCTCAGGGATAGTTCAGATAGCGAAGCAGATGCGTTCACTTGAGTCTACCGCGCTTGCGTTTGTTTCCTGTATTGGGAATGTTAAGAAAGAAGAGTTCAGATGCTTCACGTGGAAACAGTCAACCCAGACACATTGCTCCTGTTAAAGCAGATTCAATCCTTAGGTGTCCTTTCTGAAACGCGGCTTGTAGGGGGCACTGCTTTAGCCCTTCATCTTGGGCATCGCTGTTCAATAGACTTGGATTTCTTCGGCTCGTGGGGAGAAACGAATTTGCAACCTGAACTCGAATCATGTGGAACGGTTATTCGGACAGGTGGCACGCATCGCATGCAGTTTTATGAAGTTAACACAATCAAGGTTGACTTTGTAACCTACACGTATGCCTGGGTGCAAGAGGCTTCAATAATCGATGGAGTTCGTCTTGCGCACATAGAAGACATCGCTGCCATGAAACTTGAAGCAATCACCAACCGTGGCAGCAAGAAGGATTTTATTGATGTGGCAGTACTTCTGGAACATTTCTCCTTGAAGCAGATGCTGGAGTTGTATCACAGAAAATATCCGATGGGTTTAAAGCTACACGTGATGCGCAGCCTTGTATACTTTGAGGACGCAGAAGGAACAGATACGCCTGTCATGCTTAAGCCACTCACGTGGGAAGCGGCAAAAGAGCGCATCTGTGATGCTGTCCGTGCAACGGCTTGACGTGCTCCAGTTTCCAGTTTCATCTCTCACTTTAGAACTTCTTCTTTTCTCGCAGGGGCGCAGAGGCGCAGGGGGGGGGCTGAACTGCCATCCCAGTTCCAGTTTTTAGTTTCCAGTTGCATTTCAGAACTTCCCCACTCTCCACGGCCAACTGCCACTGCCGACTGCAACTGATATTTTCTCTCTCCACTCCCGCATTCTCGCATTCGCGCACTTCTCCCCTCCCATTCCCCCATTCCCGCATTCGCGCATTCTTTCTCCCGCATTCGCGCATTCGAGCATTTCTCCCAACTAACGAACTTCTTCATGAGACTCAGCGGCATACAGCAACAAAGCATTCTTCAAACGTTGTACCAAAACTTTGGTGCGGCAACGAAGGTATGGCTTTTTGGTTCACGTGTTGATGATTCGCGACGTGGCGGGGATGTTGACCTTTATGTGGAAACAAGCAACGTCAGCACCTTGTTGACGATGTTGCGGTGCAAAATGGCTCTTGAAGAACGGTTAGACTTGTCTGTTGATCTGATCGTTAAAGACCAAACGAAAGACGATCCGATTTATAAGATCGCAAAAAAAGAAGGAGTTCAATTATGACGGAGCATTTGCAACTGATCGCCAAGCATTTAACGCATTTGCAACGCATGAGGGAATATCTGGCTTACTCTGCGGAGCGGTGCAAGGATATCTTTCCTGTTACGAACTGGCAGGCTTTAAGTTTCGAGCAGCATGAAAAGTTGGCAGCATTTCGGGTACGCTTCAGCGAATTTCAGGAACACATGGGTAAAACGATGAAGGCTGTTGCGATCGAAGAAGAGGTGGACGTGGAACGATTTGGTACAGTGCTGGCTTTTATGGAAAAAATCAGCATTTTAGATTCTGCTGAAAGATGGAAAATGCTTCGCGAAATACGAAATGCTCTCAATCACGAATACGAAGAAAACACGGAACGACTGACACAAATCCTCTCTGAAATGTTCAAAGCAGCACCCGAATTGTTTGTGATCCATGCAAAATTGGTGGTCTTTTGTTGTGAAGCCTATAAACTGGACGTAAACACTCCCAACTAACGCACTTCTCCCCTCTCCCTCTCACATTCGCGCATTCCCGCATTCGAGCACTCGCGCATTTCCCCAACTAAAGCATTCCCGCATTCGAGCACTCGCGCATTTCCCCAACTAACGCATTCCCGCATTCGAACATTCGCGCATTTCTTCCAATTGTCCAAACACGACCCCTGGGACCCTGTTTTTTTCTCCAGAAAAAGTACTTGTGCGGCCATTAAATCTATGATACATTGTATCACATTAAAGGAGTACAGTGGAGTTTTGTGAGACATCCTTTTTTAGTAGAACCATTTGTGAGTTGATGTCAGACGACGAATTCAAGGCATTTCAGATTGAACTTCTGAAAAATCCACAGATGGGAAATGTGATGCCTGGCTGTGGTGGGTTCCGCAAGGTTCGCATGGCTTTGCCTGGCAGAGGGAAGAGAGGATCTGCACGGGTCATATACTTGTTCGTGTTGGTAACGGACATCATTTATCTCGTGGATGTCTATACAAAGGGCGATCAGGCGGATATTCCCGCATCCGACAGGAAAAAGCTAGCCCGTTATGCTGCGATCCTCAAAGGAGAACGCAAAGATGAAGAAGAACGCTGAAATTGAGTTTAATATTGATCGCCTTCTGGCTGGAGCGGAAGAAGCTGTTGCTCATAAGACTGGCAAGATGAAGCTCCGTACGTGGTCTATTGATCCGACTACAGGTGAACGTCAAAAGGCTATTTGCTCTGGAGAGAGAGCGGCTGGTAAAGTCATTACCAAAAAAGCACCGTTGAGTGCAGATAAGATTTTGCAGATACGTACGAGACTTGGGATTTCCCAAGGCGTTTTTGCAGCTATGCTCAACGTACCGGACAGTACTGAGCGGGCATGGGAACGAGGTTTGCGGCGACCAGCTGGAGCAGCCCAGCGCCTCCTTCAGATTGCTGACCGTGCCCCGGAATTGCTGATGGAATTAGTTTAGAACTTTAGAACTTCTTCAAATGTCAAATTACGCCCCCTCGACCTCTTTCAACTGCTTACTGCCACTGCCGACTGCTACTGTTCTTCTCTCTCTCTCTCTCCAACTTTAGCACTTTAGCATTTTAGAACTTTAGAACTTCTCCTTGCTTTAGAACTTCTCCCTCTTCCCGCATTCAAGCATTTCTTCCAATTGTCTAAACACGACCCCTCGAACTTTTTCACTAAGGCAGGACGATGAAGATTTATCATGGCAGTACGATTTGCGTTTCCGAGCCGCGATTATTAGCGGCAACACGAAGGTTGGATTTTGGTCCGGGGTTCTATGCGACATCGGATTTGAAACAAGCCAAGAAATGGGCGCTGATCAAGAAACGGCGTCTGATGGCTCCTCATGCGATTGTTTCGTTCTATGACGCCTCTGCGGTGTTAAATGCCCGTAATCTCAAAATTAAATGTTTTGTAAGAGCTGACGCGGAATGGCTTGACTTTGTAATGGCTCATCGTGTTCAGGCTGAGCCGCCAGCTGTTCAATATGATGTTATTCGGGGGCCAGTGGCCAATGATACGTTATATGAGACTCTGGCCTTGTATGAGAGGGGCATCTTGACACATGCCGAGACCATTGTCCGGTTGCGAACGCATGAACTTGCCGATCAGGTCGTTTTCACGACACAACAGGCGCTTAGTTTATTACGTTACGACGCTTGCGAGGAGGTCACCTGATGACTGCCGTACAATACCCTCTCATTTTTGAACTCAAAGTTGATGGTCTGGTTGAGGCGTTTATGCACGTGACAGGCAAGACACTCAACGAGGCCTTGTCCATTGTCTATCATTCCCAAGTCTATCGAGTGTTAGAAAGAGAAAATACAAAACTTTGGCATCACAGTCCACAGCTATTGCTCGACTGTCTGAACAGCGAATTACGTACTGGACTACCGGAGTTTCCCGATGAGTAAAAAGAGCGAAGCAAAAGAAGTGCGGTTTGTTGTTTTTTGTCTTGAGGCTTATAAGCGGCACGAAAACGTGTCGGGGGCGGATGCCGCCGATCTGTTTATCCGTTATGGTGTGACAGAATATTTGCAGTCCGGATATGATGTATTGCATACGCTTGGAGAGTTAGCGTTGGTTGCCGATATCCGAGACTATATCCAGCGAAGACGTTCTTGACAGTTTAATTGTAGAATGTAGATCTACGCCCTCTCGAACCCCTCGACCTTTTCAGTGCAACCGAATATTTAGCTACGACCCCGGGAACTTCTCGTTTTTTAATATACGAAAACCTCAATTGTCGAATGCGGAACTTCGACTCCGGGGACCTCCGCGACAATCCGCGTAATCCGTAGCTAAAACTCTTATAAGTTTCATCTTAGAACTAATATTATGCAATTCATAGACCTCAAAACCCAATACCAACGATATCAGTCAGAGATTGACGCCCGCATGCATGCTGTGCTTGATCACGGGCACTTCATCATGGGGCCTGAGATCGCGGAGCTCGAGTCCAAGCTGGCTGAGTATGTTAAGGTCAAGCACTGCCTGACGGTGGCTAGCGGAACAGACAGCCTAGAGATCGCGCTGCGCGCGCTGGATATTGGCCCAGACGATGAGGTCATAACCGTGCCCTTCACCTGGATTAGCTCAGCAGAGGTGATCCTGCTGGTGGGTGCGAAGCCGGTGTTTGTTGATATCTCGCCAGACGATTTTAACATCGACATCAGCAAGATCGAAGCAGCCATCACCCCCCGTACCAAGGCTATTCTGCCGGTGAGCCTCTTCGGGCAGATGCCGGACTATGATCGGATCAACTCTATTGCAGCCAAGCACAACATCACAGTCATCGAGGACGGAGCACAGAGTTTTGGTGCCACTCGGGACGGGAAGCGCAGTTGTGGGGTTACGCGGATTGCGAGCACCAGTTTCTTTCCGGCCAAGCCGCTTGGCTGCTATGGCGACGGCGGTGCCCTGTTTACCTCCGATGACGCAATCGCCGATAAGATGAGGGCTATCCGTACGCATGGCGGTCTTCAGCGACACTATCATCCGTATGTCGGTATGAACGGCCGTTTCGACACGCTTCAAGCTGCTGTGATTCTCGCCAAACTGCCCCACTTCGACTGGGAAGTCGAGCAGCGAGGAAAGATCGGAGCCCGTTATACGGAGCAGTTCCTGTCTCGGAAATCAACTTTAGAACTAACCCCACCCGCTGTCATGCCGGGCAACACACATGTCTACGCGCAATATACGCTTCGTGTGAAAAACCGGGACGTATTGGGGGAACATCTTAGAAAGATGGGTATTCCGACAGCGGTGTACTATCCCAAATGTCTGCATGAGCAACCCGTTTTCGCCCCCTTGGGTTACAAGATAGGCGATTTTCCAGAGGCAGACCGCGCTTCGCGCGAAGTGATCAGCCTGCCCATGCATCCGTTCCTGACGGAAGAAGAGCAAGATAAAATTGTAGAAGCAGTTCTAAAGTTCGAGAGTTAATATGAAAACAGTAGCATTAGTGGGTTGCGGCCGGATTTCGGCGCGGCATGTTGAAGCCATCACGGACACCCAGTGCGTTAAAATCGCCATGGTTTGTGACAAGGTCGAAGCGCGCGCCAAGACCTTGGCAGAGAAGCTCGACGTTCCCTACGTCACGGATTATCGCCTGATTAAAGGTGTGGATGTCATCAGTGTCCTGACCCCGTCAGGTTTACATCCCAGGCATGTCAGTAACATTGCCGCACTTACCGATGCGCCATACATCGTCTGTGAGAAACCCTTATCCCTGACACTTCGTGAAGCGTATGAGGTTTATCGTCGGGTGGAGAAGGCAGGAAAGGTGTTGTTGCCCGTGTACCAGAACCGCTACAACCCGCTCGTCAAGCTCATCAAAGAGCTGATCGAGAGTGGCCGGCTCGGCAAGATTCACCAGTTCGTCTGTAATGTGCTTTGGAATCGCAACGACGATTATTTTAAGATCGACTGGCACGGCACGGCAGAGTTTGACGGCGGGGTGCTCTACACGCAGGCGAGCCACTACGTGGATATGCTTCACTACTTTTTTGGGGAGCTTGCGGAACACAAAGGCATTGGAGGGCAACTGCGTGGTTTGGAGGTTTGTGACACACTCTCGGCCGTCCTAAGTTTTAAGAACGGCGCGGTGGGTACTCTTAACACCACGGTCAGTGTTTACGAAAAGAACTACCTGACCGAATTCGTTCTGATCGCAGAGAACGGCACGATCCGCTTGTCTGGCACCAATTTGAACAAGATTGATTTCTGGAACGTTGAAGGAATGGAGAAGCCGGACTTAGACTTCACTATCAATCACCAATACGGCAAGGGACACGATACCTTGTACCAGTATATTGCCCAAGATAAGTGGGAGATGTTCCCGTCGAAGGCCGATGTTTTGTCTGGTATCCGGATGATGGAAATGTTGAGTTATTGAGAAGTTCTCTTATGGCCTATTTTAAACACGAATCCTCTTATGTTGATGACGGTGCAGAGATTGGCGCCGGCACCAAGATCTGGCACTTCAGCCATATTCAGAAGGGTGCTAAGATCGGGGAGCGCTGTATTTTTGGGCAGAATGTGAATGTTGGCGAAGGCGTGGTCATCGGCAATAACGTTAAGGTACAGAATAACGTCTCCATCTACACAGGCACGGTGATAGAAGACGACGTGTTTCTTGGACCGTCTTGTGTTCTGACCAACGTCACGAATCCCCGTAGCCAAATAAACCGCCACAGCCTGTATGAGAAGACCTTGATCCGCCGTGGTGCGACAATCGGAGCGAATGCGACGATCGTCTGCGGAGTTACACTGGGTCGTTACTGTTTCATCGCGGCTGGTAGTGTGGTCACTAAGGATGTGCCCGACTACGCACTAATGGTTGGGAATCCCTCTCGTCAGAAAGGCTGGATGAGCCGCCACGGCCACATCCTACGGCCTGAGGCTGCAGAACAGAAGACGGAAGACAGAGGTAAGAGTTCAGAACTCGATCAAAGACAATCCAGCATCCTCATCTGCCCCGAGAGCGGCTATCACTATGAATTATCCACCATCAACAAACTTCGTTGTCTAGACCTCGACGAGGAGGCACCATTGCCACCCGAACTGACTCAAGGGGCCAAGACCTATGATGAGCTAAAGAGTTGAAATACCAAAGCGGTGAAAAGTTGTAAGGTTATCCCATATTTAAAATTGTAATTGCCTCACCCTCCTCAAACTTTCGCCTGCTTGAATTTTAGAACTTAACTCATGACCATCTACACCATAGTCGGAGCCTGCCCCCAGTTTGTCAAATCAGCTGTTGTTTCTCGTGCTTTGCGTAATATTCGGTGCGTGCGTGATGGCCTGATCCATGCCGTTAGTATTTTTGATCATAACATGAGCCAGATTTTCTTCGACGAGATAGGCATCCCGCAGACAGATTTAAACTTGGGTATAGGTGGCGGTTCGCAAGGGCGGGAAACACTGACAATCTGGTCTGGCTCGCGAGTATTATGGACGCCCTTTCATTTGTCGCCAAGGAAATGCCCGTCGTACCTCAAGTTTCACCCCCGAATCCTCTCTCGTCTCACCCTATTGCCCACTGCAAATCAGTGCCAGTCTGCAGTACCAGTTCAACAGCCAATTGCCCACTACCAACTGTTACGCCCCCTCTCCTCATTGGTGATGTCAAATTACGACTCCTTTCCCTTCATTCCATGAGGAAACGAAAGCTTTTGGATAGTTAACAAGACATCAAGGATATTTGCACGATGATTTCAGATTTTTACAGTCGACTTTCCTGTCAGCAGCAGCTTTTTATTCAAATTGGTATAGGACTTGCGTTTGTATTCATTTACATGTCCCCGTACCTCATACAAGGGATGGACACACCATTTTTAATCCATGACAACCTAGATTGTGGGTCTATTCAAGTTTGGAGAATATATCACGGAGATTCTCTGTTTTGGCTTCCCACGGCAGCAAGTCCGATGCTCATGAACGGGGCATTGCCTGCATTCGGTGGGCCGAACTTGAAATGGGATAATATGTTGTATTATTTTCTTCCTCCTTTTACGGCCTATGTGACCTTACAAATAATTGCGCGAATAATCGCCTTTACCAGCATGTGGCTTTTTTTACGTTCTCTTTTCCCTGCGGGGCGAAACCGTAGAAGCAACGATTTAATTTGCACAGGGGTTGCAATTCTCTTTTCCATGCTCCCGTGTACTGCGTCATTTAATGTGTCAGCTTTGCCGTTTCTAACTTGGATCATGCTTAAAATCGCACAGCGCAAAGATCATCGGATGCATTGGTGGATATTGTGTATGTTCCCGTTTTTTACATCTTTTCTAATGGCCCCCGTGTTTCTTCTTATTCTTGTGGGAGTGATATGGGTTTTTGCTGCCATCATATGGCGCCGGGTTAATTGGCGTTGGCTGGGCGCTCTAATACTTGTTTCAACCCTATATTGTATAAGCATGTATGATCTGGTTATAGGTTGCTTGGACAAGAATTTCATATCCCACCGGGTTGAATTTCAAACCGTGGGTATTTCGCTCAAAGCAGTGTTTTCTCGGACAATAACTAATTTCTATACCGGCCAGTATCATGTGGCTACACATCACCTCTATCTAGTTCCATTGTTTATCATAACGGTTGGGGTTGCCTTAGTCATCTGGGTATGCCACCTAAAGGATCTGTTTTTTAAAGAACGTGCTGCCCATGCTACTGTAGGCTTAATTCGATGTGATAGGACTTTTCATTTGCCTTTAGGCATTGTAGTGGGTACCTTTGCATTGGCTGGAGCTATTTCCCTTTGGTATGGGCTATATCAGTGGTCGCCTATTGTGTCGCTAAGGCAGTCTCTATCTATTATTAATATGGTTCCACTACTGTCCGGTTAAAATTGGGCCAATCACCAGATCAACCCTGTAAACACTGG
>JBAXOG010000141.1:0-12911 GCA_037133395.1 bacterium
AAACAATCAAAAGTGGACTGTCATCCGCAAGAAGGCACTTCAAAACATCAATGAAATCAAGGTTGCCGGTTTTTCGGGAGAGTCCACTTTTGAAAACTACACCAGTCCACTTTTGAAAACTACCCGACATCCGCTTTTTTTTTGGTCCGCTTTTTTTTTGCTTTTTTTTTCACGGCTTTTCCTTTTAGAATCATCTTGAATTTTCTGAACAAATCAAGTAAAGCAAGTGATTGCAGACCCTGATTTTCCCACGGAACACACGGATCTTCACGGAAAACAACTCAAATTATAACTTCTGTGTTGTTCCGTGTGTTCCGTGGGCATAACAAAGCGTATCTATAGCTGCATTGCCAAAATTGGCGCAAAAGAAAAAGCCGTGCTTTTTTTGGTGTGTATCTGCGTAGGGGTGCGATTGCAAATTGTTGATGTCGGAGGTCGAAAGTCAGAGGTCGTGCATTGCACATCAAGTAGGAAGTAGCAGGCAGGGGAGGAGAAAAGAGTCAATAAAACAGGGATGCGTCTCGGAAGTTCTTGTTGTTGGCATCAAGATCGGATATTATTTTCTCACACATTATAATGTGTGAGAAAGAGACAGACAGAAATGAATGGAATTTTGACACCCTCGCTGTGGAGAAGTTGCCGTGTTCTTGCTAACAGAAATCGCCTCAGGTTAATCAAGGCGATGATCGGACGAGAGTTTCTGACAGTTGAAGCATTAATGGATGTCTGCAAAATGAAACAAAGTGCGTGCAGCCAAAATCTCAGATTAATCAATTCGAGAGGTCTTACATTGGTGAGCCGTCAAGGTCGCTGGGTGCGTTATGGCTTAGGAGCAGATCCGAAAGTGCAACAGGCAAAACCTCTTCTTATTGCAGTAGTAGAGGCTCTTCGTAAATGTAAAACGGACAAAGATGTTGATTCCGTGATATATGGCTTGACTGCGTTTACTCATCCACGACGGATTACGTTGCTTCGGGTAATTAATGAAGTCAAGGTAGCTGAGATGACGGAATTACAAATTCGCTGCGGAATATCGTTGCCCGCACTTTATCGGCAGGTGGACAAATTAGAACGACGCGGTATTGTTCAGGTCAATCACGACGGCGTTTCTTTACTCCGCCCCAAAGATAAATTGCTTCATGCTCTTATTGCACTTGTCTTGGAAGGTGAGATTTCTCACACATTATAATGTGTGAGAAACTAGAAAAAGTCAGTCATCGAAAGGGATAAATAAAATGGGAACAAAAGAAAGTATAGGGTTATGAGAAAATGGTTAGTCTGTTGGATGTATGTGTGCGCAAGTGTGTGTCATGGCTATCTGCCGTCCGTTGATCAGCAAGAGAAGATGACGCTGAGCATCTCGGATTTCCCGGACACCAGTGACAAGGAGGGCGTCAAGTTGCGCAAGGTGCCAGCGGAGAACCCCATGGAGTTTACCGTCACCGTGAAGAATGACCGGACCGAGAAGATCAAGGGCGTCCTGCACGTCTGGCTGAACGACGACTGGAAGGTCGAGGGCAACGATACGCTCGAAGTCCTGATAGATTCCGGGCAGCAGCGGGTCCTCACTTTTAAAGCCATCGCTTCTCCGCGTGCGCTCTCTGCCTTGTATCCTGTCCATGCCCGGATGACAATAAAGTTGGAGGGCGAGGAGGTCGTCCTTCATCCTGTCGCGCTCTTTGAAGCGCAGGTGAACAAGGAGAAGGCTCATGCGGGTTCTCCTTTGCAGGAGCTGATTGCGCGCGATGGCTTGTCGCGTCTGGATGCGCTGGCCGGCCGTACGTTTTATCGCCAGAAGGAGAAGACTGTTGAGTTAGGAGTCTATTATTCCAATAGCGATCTGGCCAGCGGAACCCATCATTCGCGCGGTATTCAAACGCGGGGCGGCATTCCTCGCATGGGATTTAATATGCATCCACCCTATCGGAATGGGCCTGGTGTTGTGTGGACCGATTATAAGGTCTCGCTCCCGGCGAATAAGCCCGCGTTGCTTGCGTTCCATACCGCCATTCGTGAGTCGGCTCCCTCTGAGCCGAAGAGTGACGGTGTCGAATTTAAGGTGGTTGTGGTGGACGCGTCGGGCGTTGAGCGCGAAGTGTTCACCCGCTTCAGCGATGCGAAGAGCTGGGAAGCGGCGCGGGTTGATCTCAGCGCCTACGCTGGTCAACGCGTGACCCTGCGTATCTGGTCAGGACCTGGTCCGAAGAACAATACAACCTGCGACTCCTGCTTCTGGGGCGATATCGTGCTCATCGTGGGCACGTTGCCCAAGCTACCCACGGAAGCACAATGGCAGACGCGCGAACAGGCGGCTGTTGCGCGTGCCAAACAGGTTCTGGCCCAAAAACGCGCGACCGGTAAGGGTGTCTTCCTGTTGCAGGTTAATGATCAGGCCTTTGGTGCTGCGCTAGAACTGGGCGAGCAAGGGATCACCGATGGCGTGTTGGCCTTTTCTGACGGAACGCGCGCCTTGACCTATCGCGGGTTTCAGTGCGAGGTGGATGGGTTAAACGTGGGGGGTGTCGAGAATGGCCAGCCCGTGTTGCAGGTGAAGAATACAAAAACACGGGGCGGAGCAGAAGAGGTTTTGCATGAGGTGTCGCGTCCCTCCGGTATGTTGACGGTGCGGACGAAGCTGAGCGTCGAGCAAGGTGTTTTGAAGATCGCCTGGGATATGCCGGGTACAAAACGGGATCACCGCGGAACGCCGCGTTTTACGCGCTTGGCTCTGGGACCCTGCAATGAAAAGGTCTGGCGTGTCTATGCGGGCTTCGGCAACGTGATTGAAAATCCGGGCCCCTTTAAACTGCAGAGCGGCGGCTTTGGACTGAGCACGCGGCATGTGGGCGCGGATTATCCGAATGGCTTGAGCCTCGTCCAGGCTTGCGATGTCTTTCCGGATGGCGCAGTCTATGTGCCGGAGACCAAGCGCTTCTCCTTGGAGACGTTGCATGACGCGACGTTCATGTTGATCCCGTCGGCCAAGGGCGCCTTTGATGCTGCTCGCGTGTATAGCGCCAGATCCGGCTTTAAGAAGGGCAAGGGCGTGGATTCCATCCTGGGACGTATGTGTCTCGATCAATGGGGAGGCGATTATAAAGTCGCAGCAGAGGATTTAAAACAGGCCGGACGTTACGGACTGAACGATTCCGTTTTTGTGAAGCATTCTTGGCAACGCTGGGGCTATGATTACCGGCTTCCGGAAATATATCCGCCGATGAATGGACTTGAATCCTTCCAGGCTATGCGGGAAGCCGCCCGCCAGGCCGGCATCCTTTTCGTTCCGCACGATAACTATATCGACTTTTATCCGGATGCTGAAAAATTCAGTTACGACCAGATCTACTTTTCCGCTGACGGCAAACCTGTGAGAGCTTGGTACAACGAGGGGGCTCGCGCGTTGAGTTACAAGTGGATACCGCATGGCTTCCGTCCGTGGATGGAGTCGAATCTGAAGCTGATGCATGACGGATTTAATCCCGACGGAATCTTTATCGACGTTTTCACGGCTGTTCCGCCCGTTGATTACTATGATCGCGCTGGAACATTTTATCCGCGCATGCGCACCGTGAAAGAGTGGGCAGGGGCCTTTGTTACGTGCCGAGAACGGTTGCGCAAGGATGGACCGATGATTAGCGAAGCTGGCACGGATGCCTTAATCGGTTCGGTCGATGCAGGGGAATCCGACCACTTTGGCGCGGACCGCTGGATGAACGGATACGGCGATTTTGAACGCACGCCCTGGCATGACATGGCGACACACGGAAAAATGGTTTTGCTGGCTGGCGGGTTGGGTCCGCGGTATGCCGCACGGGACTGGGAGGACCATAGCGGCAACCCCCTTCATGGATATGGTTCGGATGACTATCTCTCCAACACCGTGATGGGCGGACGCAATCCCATGTGCGACGGCCCCTTCTCGCGCCGCTCGGTCATGACCTATTGGCTCCTGCATGACGTGTGTGCCGTGCTGGCGCGTGAGACCTTTGAGTCCCATGCCTTCGGCAAGACCATTCATCAGCAGCAGACCGTGTTCAGCAACAATGCGAAGGTGTGGGTTAATCGCGGTAGCAATCAAGTTTGGACTGTCGCGGATGGCAAGGACTTGCCACAATACGGATTCTATGTTGAAACGCCTCGCGCAAAGGCTGGTGTGTTCTTGCTTGACGGACAACGTGTCGGATTTGCACAGTCCGAAAAGGCGCTTTTTGTCGATGCCCGTCCGCGCAGCAACGCGATACGTAAGGTCAAGATAGAGTCCTATGCCAAAGAGGGCAAGTATGTCGGTAACGGAACCTTTGACGTGACGTTACATTTCAAGGTGTTGGAGCCGATCTCCGATTACCGGCCCTTTGTGCATATTTGCAATCCTGCAGTGAAGACGAGCGATAACATTGTGTTCCAGGCGAGTATTCCCGTGGATGTGAAACGGTTTGCCGCGTCGGGCGAATGGGATGTTGTTGTGCCTGTGCGTTTCCCGCAAGATGTGGGCACTGGTATGTATACAGTGCGTTACGGATTCTACCATCCTGGAAATGGCGACCGCCTGGCCATAGGTGAAGGTCCTGCGGATCCGAACCATCGCATCATGGGCGGCGAACTCTATGTCGCAAAAGGCGCGAAAGAATTTTCCGGGGGCCGCTATGTGAAGGAAGACGGACTGGCGATGGAACGTGCTCAACAATTGAACGTTGAGGGACGGCTGCTTGACTTCGGCGACCTCTCCACGGACGGCGCATTCCGTCTGGTTAGAGAAGGGAACAGTGCATGGTTGCTCATGCCCTTGCCCGGCAGCAAAGCTTTCAACGCCAACATCTCCTTGACATATCTGGCTTCCGCCTACGCGAAGATCAAGAGTGTCGAAATGGTTGAACCCTTTTATACTGGGTCCAAACCCCCAGACTGGTCACTCGACGGCGCGACCTTCCGCATGGCCTGCGACGCAAAATCCTTCGCCTATCGGATTATGATTGAATAAGAACAAGTCCAGAATTGACATTGGACATTAATTATACTAAAGTATGCCCACTTTTTGCCGCTTGGGGGATTAGCTCAGTTGGTTAGAGCACTTGCTTGACATGCAAGGGGTCGGAGGTTCGAGTCCTCTATCTCCCACCAATTTAAATGTCTGATGATAAGGTAGTTGCAACGACGCAGCTACCTTATTTTTTTTCATCTAAAAGTTTACTGGCCACTTTACTGGCCACTTTTTGCTCGTCTTCTGCTTCGCCCTCTTTTGGAAGCAATGACAAAACATGACTCGCAGTCTTTTCTACGAGCTGTCTGTGGTGAGCTGCGGTCGCAGTAATATAACGTGCCGTCGTGCGCATGTTCGTGTGCCCCATGAGCTGTCCGATTGTGACGATATTTGCGCCGTCCTCCGCATGCATGGACGCGAACTTGTGCCTGAGTGCATAAGGGGGACGATTGGGAATGCCAGCCCTGGCGCACGCACGCGTCAGCCTTCTGCGGAAGACGTGCGACGTGTAGGGCGTACCGTCGTTGTTGAGGAAGACGAACTCCGACTTGGGATGCCGTTGTTCCTGCTGCCGTATGATTGCGGATGCGTCATCGGACAACGGCACAGAGCGTACCATGGGTACGGTCGTCATCTTCGCAGTCTTGTGCTGTTCGATGTAGATGTAATATTTGTGGTTCGCATCCTGCTTCACCTCGCTCCATCGCAGACACCTGAGCTCCTGCGGACGGAGCCCCGTCAGCAATCCGAACACGAGCATGTCACGAAACTCCGGATCAGCAATGTGTTTCAACAGGACGGGGATCTCTTCGTCGCTGAAGACCTTTGTCTTCGGGGGTGCCTCAGAGATGGGAGGGAATCTGCGTACAGGGCAGTCGCAGATCTCGTTCTCCTCCGCCCAGCGGAACATCGTGCGCGTATCACGGCAGAGATGATTGCCGCGATTGGGTCCGTATCCGTGGTTCTTCCTCGCCCAGACGTAGAAGTCCATCAGGCGCGCCCGTGTGATCTGGGACACCATGCAGGAACCGATGAAGCCCAGGAACGCCTGTATGCTCACGCGGCGCGTCTCATAAGTGCTCTCGGAGCGGTTTTCCGACACCCAGTCAAGGTACTTGTGGGCGAGTTCCGCAAGCCGCATGTCATTGCCGCCTGTGGCTGTCTTCGCCGCAGTCGTCTCCGACTCGGTGAATGTGGCCTTTCCGGCAGCAATATCCTTCAGTATCTCTTTCAGCTTGGCCGGGGCGTCCCTCTTGGACTCCCCGAGCCAGAAGCGCTTGCGGACGCTATCGACTTGCAGCCTGACATAATAACGGCCGCAGCTATTGTCGTATTGGATTTTCGGACCTTGCTTCATAATGTTACTCCTCTTAGATGTCTTGAGTTTATGACCGCTGCAGGCAGCGGCGGTAACCCTTGCTTGGTATTTTCGACCCGCCTGACGGACATCCTCGACTCCTGAAGGAACTGCTCGACATCCGACGCCAGTATCAATGTCTTCTTGAGTATTCTGAGCACTGGCAAACGGCCTTGCTCGATGATTCTGCGTAAGGAGTTGGGGCTTATACCCAAGGCCTTGGCTGCTTCCGGCAGCGATAACTTCTGATCGTCGATAAGACGCCTGTCATCTGCGGTTCTCGTATTATGCCCTATACCTGTGAGATGCACCCAATCGGTGCATTTTCCTTTCTTGGTCGCGTTGTCTGATTGGTTCATCATTTACTTTCAAAATCATGTTGTTTTTTTCTTTCTGCTTAAGATCAGCGCGGTGTCAGTTGTATTAACCGCGCCTCCCTCGTTTCGCTTTAAGGTGTGTGTGTCCCCCAATTCCGTAAATTCTGCCAGCCGGTAGGCCTGGCCTTATCACTTTATCTGCCGAACACGGCAGCTCTCTTATGTGTCTTTCAGCCCGGCTAAAAACTCCCGAGCTGTTTTCTCAACCAGTGTGCTATCCTCGTCTTGCATTTCGCGCTCGAAGTAGCCGATCACGAAGCGTAACGCCTTATCGTCTGTATCCGTTTTTCGCTCCTCGTCCATAATAATCCCCATGCTTTCCAGTTCGTATCCCGAGTCCCAGTCCATTCAGCGTACTTCCCGCTGCGCCCGGCACCCCTGCGATGTTCTGCCCTGCAGCATCAGATGTCTAGGCCTGCCACCGTAGGACGGTCAATGCCTACGACCTTCTTGATCGAGTCCTTCCATGCGATAAGAGGGTCGCCCTTATACGTCATGTAGAGTCGGTTGATATAAGCATCGTCCTGCGATGCTATGAGTGCATCCGCACGCTTGAGCGCATCCCGGTCGCCAGGGCAGTTGACTGCAAGGATCTGGCGCAGGCGGTTGATTTTGCCCAGCCAGATCTTGTCGGTGACGAAGGGCCTGACGGCTGCGATGACAGCGCCGGGATCAAAGTCCAGCATGGGCTCCATCGACACGCTGGTGGAGAAGCCCTGGCCGTAAGCGTAGGCTAGCGCCAGGAGCCGCTCAGCGAAGCCGGGGGCGCCGGGCTCCCAATACTTCAACACGGTATCATCCGCGCTGCCCATGGTAAACCTGAAGAGGATCTGGGCCTTATACGGCTCAAGCTCCGCGCACAGTTGCTTGATGCAGCCCAGCCTTGGCTTGGAAACTATAAGCAAGCTGTGGCCGGCCTGCAATAGCTCCTTAATCGTTACTAAGCATGCATCAATGTTATCCGGCATGATGTCATGCGTCGACGGGAACATGACACGGCCTTTCAGCTTGCGGCAGCTGGCCGCGGATTTATGGGGGACGATCTTAGACCCCCACGACTCGGGAGTGGCGCGTTTAAACCTGACCGCCATGCATTTCGCGTAGCAGTATTTGCAATCGTTTTCACATCCGGTTTGGATGTTAAGCGTAGACGACGCCCACTCTTTTGTTCCCTGCGCGAATTTCATTTTGTTTTTATTTTTCATCTTCTATCCCGTCCGCCTAAGCCAGCGAAGCCGGCCTTTGTGTTTTTAATGGCGATGCTAAGCGGCAGTCAAAGCATCGTTGTGTGTGTGAACCGCCAAAGGCAAGTGCGCTGTGACGGTGTTTGACTGGGGCGGCTTCCATAAGGCCACCCCAGTGCGGTTTTTCCGGCTTCACTTTCAGCTTGCCGCCCCGGCCGGACATCGGGGCGGGCTGATCATGCTCGGCGTCCCTCAAACAGGAGGGTTCGGCGGGCGCGGGACTTTTCTTTTTACTGCCGGCGCCCGCGCCGCCGCCGGCAATCTTCTCAACATTGTGGATATTGGTTTCATGATCCTCCGTCTAATCTCTGTTCGTGCCATGGAGCCCTCACCTTTCAGTATGTTCCTTTTTTCTGCTGAACCGTGCCGCTTCTCGCTGTGGCGGTTTGCCTGGTTCGTGGTGCCGTGGGCATTTCAATGGCAGCGCCGACTTTTAACAACCGCTCTGACTTAGCTCTTTTTCGAATTTGTCATCAGGCCAGAGCTTACGGTACACGTCAACCATCTTTCTGAGGCGCTTCGGGATTTCGGTCAATTCGCCTTTATCGTCAGTGTAGAGGCCTTCTTCTTTTGATATTAATTCGATATCATCGGCGAAAGCTGAGAACTCTTCCTCGCACATATTATCGGGTAAGAGTAATACGGAGTTGATGTAAGTACGCAATACCAGGCAATCATGATAATATCTTCCATCTATATCAGATGTTACATTCTCCAATATGCTCTGGAGTGTTCCGCGAAATATGCGTTTCCGCAGACTCAACGGCATGACTATCTGAGACACCGGGCAATGCAATTGGACGGAGTCCCCAGAATTCGTTTCCCCCTTGAAGATATCCAGCTTGTACTGGCAGTCTTCTTCGGTGATTGCTTTGTCAAAGTTGACATGAAAAAGCCCGAGACGGGAGTCTTCAAGCTCTACCATGATAACTTCATGTTCTTTCGTGGAATGTTCCGTGGCCCACCATCTCTGGATCCTGACTACGGTATCGTTAGCCTTGGATTCATTTACTTGTTTTGTAACTTTCTTATTCATCTGTGCTCTTTACTCCCGCTTTCGCGGGTTTTGGGCTGCCGGTTGTTCCGGACCACCCTGTTTTTTGGTCTTTGACCAGCGTCTCGCCCACGCGGGCGGCGTCAGTCTCATCGTCTGGTTACGTGAACCGCCAAAGGCCATCCAGCCCTGACGGTAATGGACTGAGGCAGGTTTCCTGGCCCCCTCAGTGTTGACTCTCTATGTATTACACCTCCTTTGCGCTGCCTGTGTATGGCTGTCAAAGTAAGGGTCGGACTCGCAAAGAGACTACCGGCGCCTAGCTTCGGCACTGAACGCCGGCTCTGGCTATGCCAGCTTTAAGCAAGCCCCTGGCCTGCATAGTATGTCAAGGAGGAGACGTTTGCTGTCGTCCGCGTCCAAGGACGCCACTATAGCTTCCCCGATCTTCCTGCTATTATCTTCCATCAGCTTGCTGGCGCGTATGAAGATACTCACGTTCGCCTGTAGCGCGTCCGTTGTGAGTTTCGGGTACGGAAACAGATGCGGCAATGTGAATGTGCGTTCACTAAGCTGATCAATTACCATTTGGCGTCCCTCATTGGATGAAAGGAGGAGCTTCCAGTATTCCGGAAGGCTCAGCACGTTCACCGCACATTTGACATATGAATCTAGCCAGTCCGGCCCCGTGTTTTCATGGGTTTCGCCTTGAACAACCGTAGCACTATTCAATTTTTCATTGTCCGTGCTTGGGCTGCCTTTGCTCTGCCTAAGCTGGGATACCCCAGCATTCCTTGTGATAGCCGTAGACGCGGTGTCAGCGTTATGAACCGTGTCTGCTGCTGTTGCTGCTTGCTTTGATCGAGCCATTATGGCCTCCTTCTTTATCCATCGGTGTCGGGTTCGAATTGAACCGAATCGCCGGTGTTGAGGCCATTGAATCATATAGATTTGTTCAAGTACACGATAACAGCAGTGCGATAATTCCTGTTTTACAGGACCAAAAAAAGGTCCTGCAATTCTATAAATGCAGGACCTTCTATTATCTTGATTTTTAGGAGCAGACTGCTATCCGGACTTAGTCTTCTGCCCTCTGGTTTTATTGCGGGCCTTGGTGACTAAGTCCATGACGCGGGATGCGGTTAATCCGCACGAATGGCCAATATATTCAGCAGCAACCTTGCTGGGCTCAGGGCCTTTTAGGTTCAGTACGATGTCACTAAGATTTACACCGCAGTCGCCTAACTTGTCTGCATCGGCGAAATAGTTGAGCAGGTTCTTCACGGCATTATTTATGGCCTCCGGCCTTCGTGCCTCTGCCCTCGAATTCTGGCGCGCCAGTTTAATGGCGTATTTATATATCAGTTTCACATAGGCGCAGCAGTCGTCGTAGGCCTGGAGGAGCTGAGGCAAGTCTGCTGCGGCTTTCCCTGGGTTTCCACGCACAGGTTGGATTGAGATTGCGAGAAACTTCTTTGCTTTTTCTCTCGTGTCAGGATCATGGCCGTACCGTTCCGCGTAAGTCCATCTCGCCAGCGCGTCCTGTGCGTTGAAACTCCGCAGCAATGCCAACGGGGCGGCACTGATCAGGTCCGCCAATCTGGAGTCGTCGCTTTGGATCAGGTGATCGGGAGTCGGTAGAGAGACGGACTTCTCGATCACGGAATCGTTTAAAGCGGGAACAAGCCGGATATTGAAAGCAGCGTCCTCCCCCGATTCACGAATGATCTGGTCCATCAGAAGCTCCTCGTCGCCATGCAGGTCAAATGCGTAATCGATCTCACACTCGATGGCTTGTAACGACAACCCGTCAGGGTTATGCTCGTTAACAAGGCCACGCTGACGGCAGATACATTTGCCGTCTATGAAGCTAAGGTATTCGACATCCTCTAGCATTGTTTGAGTGTCGGGTGGAGATGACGCGGGTACGCTGACAGGATTGTCAGGCACTTGTTTAGCTTTACTGACCTTCTTCGCTTTGCGCTTGGCCATAGTCGGGCTCCAGCTTTAGCCGTGAGCGGCCTTTTCTCTTTTACCATCAAGGCCGCATCATGGCTTGTTCGTAGATTCGTAATATGCCGTCACGATAGCAGAATTCACGCCGTTAAAGCAAGAACGGAGATCAAGGCTAATCACGGAGATTGGCATGAACTCGAAAGTCGCAGGTAGGGCCAAGGAGTCCTTTACGGTGGCTTGAACTTAAGGCGCGCTCGCACCTTTTTAGCTGACAGGTGGCGGGGAGGGAGCTCACTTTAAATTGCTGCTGCGATCCGTCGGTATTCCATACAATTCAAGTATGCTCGGTGTCGCCGCCTTCATCTTCCCGACATCCAGGATCACGGGTGTCTGGTCAGCCAGCAGGAAGGTGATGAAGCCTGACTTCTGCCTGTCCACAATATCCTTAAGCTCCCGAACCGTCTTGACCTGCCTGCCGTTGACCTCGACCACCTGTATGTCCTTGATCTGCTGGTAGCCTTCGTTGAACTCGTCGGGCAGGACGTGGCAGAGCATGACGCGCCTGTCGCCGTCGGTCATCACGGTCCCGCCACTGGCAAGGACGAGGTTCTCACGTCCGACCAGTTTTACGTAATCCCGGCTTAATGCGGTGAATAAGAGGCCGCCGGTGATGAAGTAGGCGGGGGTGCTGTCGCAGCCGGTGTCACGGCACTGGATCGCCAGCGGCGGCAGCCTTTGCAAGGTGTACTCCACTTTTATGGGCTTCCCCCGGCGCAGTACGTCGAAGACAACCTTTTCATTCACCTGTTTCTCCGCAAAAAGCATGGAGGCATCCAGGTTTAGTCCCCGCTGCAGGATCTCGCCAGTGTTGCTGATCAAGTTGCTGTCTAAAGCCAGCAGGACGTCATCCTTCCTGAAGAGCTTTGACGGTAAGCCCTCCCTTGCAGAGCACACGAGGACGCCTGTCTGGCCCGCGCCCAGCTTGAACGACTTTCGCATGTCCGGGTTCTCCAGCGGCGCCAGCACGTCAAACGGCCAGTCCGGGGCGCCTGCCAGGGTGCCGTCCCCTGCATCGGCAAGGAACTGCCGGATCACGGGGCCGGGGATGACGTGCGTCGTCTTCTTCTCTTCCCGCTCGGCCTGGAACGCGACACCGGCCACCGTCAAGTCTCCGGCGAAGACAGGGCCACCGCTGAAACCTGCGACCAGATAACTGTCCAGGCATATCACAGGCCGCGCTTTCTTGGGATGGGTATAGCGCGTGAGCCGGATCCCCGTCGCCATGGCGTTGGTCAGGCAGAGGTTGGTCACACCCATCGGATACCCTGCCACCTGCACGGGCGCTTTCAGATTCGGCAGGTCTTTGATAGCCAGCGCCTGCGTATCCGAGAAGAAGGACTTGTCAGCGACGGTGACGAGTGCAAGGTCCGAGTCATCGCAGACGTGGAGCACCTGCACCGGGAACAGGGTGTCGGAACTCAGTTTGCGCACCATGACATTGGTGGTGTTTTCGAGGACATGGGCGCAGGTCAGGATCCTGTCCCCGTCAATGACGAAGCCGGCCCCCGAGCTTTCGTAGTAGTTGTGGGTCAGCCACGGACAATTAATGACCTGTATCGGCCTATTCTTCTGCTGCAGGGTGAAGCGGACGACGGGGTTATATTGCAGGGGTGCTGCGGGTTGTTTTTCCTCCGCAGAAACATTCAAGCATTCTGACACCGCAGTAAGAAGAGCCGCAGCTATAACACTCAGCCTAAAACTGTTCATCATAAGAGGTCCCGTATTCCGCACAGTGAAGGCTTCCTTTTGGATATAAGCCTGGCCTGCCTTGAGTATCTTTCACTCACGCGGAATCGTGAAAAGCATAGCATAGGCATCCGCAGGGCGCGACTCAATTTTCAGCTTGCTTTATAGGGCATAAAGGGCAAAACTAATGTCATATTAGGAGGCATACATGATCCATTTATTCACGATAGGATTCACGGGGAAGAGCGCCGAGGAGTTC
>JBAXOG010000142.1:0-12872 GCA_037133395.1 bacterium
ACGCCTCCACCTTCGCTAACGCTACGGCGGACAAGAAGGCTACGGCGCGGCAGGCGCCTATTCGCCCAGCAAGGCACCCAACCTCATCATTCCACCATTCCCATATTCCACCATTCCATTGACGGTAAGCTTTGACACACAAAAAAACGAGGCGAGGTAAACCCCGCCTCGTTTTGCTTTCCCTTTTGGGGTATGCGCTGTGTTAGTCTTCGACGACCCACACCTTGAACGTGCAGGTGACCTCCGGATGGAGCTTCACGGACACATCATACGAACCCGTTTCCTTGATAGGTTCGGAGAGGCTGACCTGGCTCTTGTCCAGTGCGATCTTGGAGATGGCTTCCAGCGCCTTGAGGATGTCCGTCACCGAGACGGAACCGTACAAGTGCGTGCCATCGACGACCTTCTCGCGGAGTGTGACAGATACCTTGGAGAGCTTGGAAGCTTTATCCTTGGCCTCTGCGAGCTGGAGGCGGGCGAGTTCATCACGATCCTTGCGCAGCTTTTCCAAGCGACGCAGGGCACCCTGCGATACAGGTGCGGCGAGGTCTTTCGGCAACAGATAGTTACGGGCGTAACCTTCTTTTACCTTCACGATCTCACCGGCTTTGCCGAGCTTTTCAACATCTGACAACAAAAGAAATTCAGTAGCCATAATTAATTGTCCTCTCTTGTTGTTAGGCCAGTAAGCCCAGGTTACGTGCACGGCGGATGCCACGCTTAATCTGACGTTGCTGTGCAGCGGTCACGCCTGAAATACGTGAAGGAATAATTTTTCCATATTCCGTTACGAACCGACGCAGGCTCTCAATGTCACTTTCATCGATCAGCATGTTCGGATCCAGCACGACGCGCTTACGCATCGGCGAATTGTCAAAATCGCGGTCGCGGAATTCGCGGCCCGGCTTCTTTTCTTTCTTGTTCATAGGCATAAAACGTTTCTCCTAATCTTCTGCTCAATGGTTTAGAACGGTAAGTTTTCATCGTCCTGGGGCAATCCGCCATCAGCAGCAAGTGCTTCCGGCAAATCGTCATGACCCGATGTTGGGACCGCGGCCTGCGGTGTGGGGGCGCCTGTTTGCGTGGGGGCACCGGCAGGTTTTGTTCCGAGGAACTTGACCGTTTCGGCGCGAACGCGCAACTTCGAACGCTTTTCACCCTGCTGGTTTTTCCACTCATCCATCTGGAGTCTGCCCTCGACGAGGACGGAACGACCTTTGGTGAGGTATTGACCACAGAGTTCAGCAAGTTTGTCCCAGACAACAACATCCACAAAGCAGGTTACCTCTTTGGTTTGCCCGCTTTTGTCACGCCAACTCTCGGTCACCGCCAGACCCAGGTCCGCGACTTTTACGCCCGTCCCTGCCTGTCGAATTTCCGGGTCACGCGTCAGGTTACCCATGAGAATCACTTTGTTGAAAGATGCCATTGCTTACCATCCTTTTACGTGCGCGTGAGTTGGCTTATGCCTCATCCGCGTTGTTTGTCAAACCTGAAGCCCGGGCTTCTTTTTCCATGCGAACAGCCCGAGCTGCGTCACGGACCTTCTGTTCCTCCAACTGTTGGATGATCATGGCCTCACGGCGCTCATCCACAGAGAGGATCTGCACGCGGAAGAAATCCTCGAGCAGGGAATAACGGCCCTGGAGGGTGACCACCTGGGCAGGCTTCAGTTCAAAGCGGATCTTTACAAAAACGCCGCCGTCCTTTTTTTGCATCGTTCGTGCGAAGCTTTTTTTGCCAAGTACGTTCGTGCTCAGCACCTTACCGTTGAGGCGGGTAATTTCATTGCTCGCCTTTTCGACAAGTCCGTCTATCGAATCATCTTTCGCTACGTTTGCGAAGATGTATATGCCGTCATATTTTTTCATGATGAAGAATCCATTCTCATTTCCGTTCTTCTGTTGCAGGCGGGGGTTCCGCGCTCCAACCGTTGAATCGGTTCATCGTCTCGTTCAAACCTTGTTCAATCAGGAACAATGCCGCATCTGCCGCTGCTTCGACTGATTTAAGCAAGATATTCTGTCGGGGCTCGTCGAGTTTGGCCAACACTTGACTGGCCAAATCGCCTTGATGGTCCTCACGTCCGATCCCCACGCGTAAACGCGGGAAGTCTTCTGTGCCGAGCTGCTCCATGATCGAGAGCAGTCCTCGATGCCCGCCGCTTCCACCGTTCGCCCGGAGCCGCATCCGCCCCAAGGGCAAATCTGCGTCGTCCGAAATCACGGTCAGGTCGACTGGCGTACCGCCAAAATACCTCAACAGGGCTGCTACGCTGTTTCCGCTCAGATTCATAAAGGTCTGAGGCTTCACCAGCATGAGCTGCTGTCCTGCATAAATCGTCTTCGCTGTGCGTGCTTGAAAGCCTGAACTGTTCTTCCACCCGATCTTAAGCCGCTGCGCGATCACATCGACAACGTCGAATCCGACATTGTGCGCTGTTTTCACGTATGCTTCACCGGGGTTGCCCAGTCCCGCAATCATTTTCACGCGGACACATCCTCCTGATTACTTCTTGGCAGAAGCGCCGGCCTTTGCTGCGGGTGCTGCCTTTGCTGCGGGTGCTGCCTTGGCTCCAGCTGCGCCGGCAGCCGGTGCTGCCCCATCTTCGTCCTTTTTGCCCTTGGTCACGACTTCAGGGGTTACAGCGGTCACGCCTTCAACAGCCACAGGTGCGGCTTCTTCTTGAATAGCGACAACGCCTGCGAAGGAAATGTCCTTCGGGGTAATGACCGTGTACTTGTCGCCCATCGTCAAGTCGCGCACGAATAGGGTCTGCGAGATCTTGAGCGCCGAGACATCCACATCGAAATGTTCGATGATGTCCGTCGGCAAGCAATCCACTTCAACCACGCGGAGGGTCTGTTGGAGAACGCCGCCGCCGAGCTTGACACCTTCGGGTTCGCCGAAGACACGGATGGGGATGGTGACGCGGATCTTTTTGGTCAGCGATACTTCGCCGAAGTCCACGTGGATGGGTTTGCTGGTCATCACGTTATGCTGCACTTCACGCATCAGCGTGGGCAGAATCGTGCCGTCCAGATCGAGATAGACGAGCACGTGCTCGCTGGTGTGATGTTTAAGCATCATTTCGAATTCATGAGCGTTAAACTTCAGTAGCGTTGTGCCTCCCTCAATCCGGTTCACCGCAGCAGGAACGAAGCCTGAACGGCGTAAACGACCGGATGCTTTGGAGCCTTGTTCGTGGGCGCCGCGCATCTCGGTTTTGAGTCTTAATGCTTCCATTTGTTATCCTTTTTCATCTGTTCCGCAAGCAGACCCCCACTCGGCGCTTAAGGGTTGTTCGCTTACAAGGCAGCAACCACGATGCCTTGTCTGCGTCCACCCCTTCCGTGCCAATCTCAAATCTGTCCTGCGGATAGTTCTAAGTCCATAAGGGACGATTCAAACACACACGGTGAAACTAGGCTCTAGTTTTCACCTTCTTCGTGTCTGAACAGCGAGCTTATCGACTGGTCGTTATGGATCCTGCTAACCGCTTCGCCCAGCAGCTCAGCGACGGAGAGCACAGTCACCTTCAATGGCAATTGGCTGAGGTCAAGATCGTTCCGCAAGGGAACGGTATCTGTGACCACCAGTTCATTTAAGCCAGATTCGGTCTTTAAGCGCTCAACGCCCTTATCTGTCAGAGGAATATGCGTCACGGCAGCCAGTACGGACGCCGCGCCTTTCGCTCTGACGATTTTAGCCGCTGCACAGAGTGTGCCGCAGGTTGTGGTCATGTCATCGACCAGGATCACGTCACAGCCTTCAACGTCACCAACGACGCTGAACGCATCCACATCCGCGTCTCCCAATCTCTGCTTCGCCACAATCGCCAGGCCTGTGCCCAGCAATTGCGAGTAGCTATACGCTGTCTTCGCCCCTCCGGTATCGGGCGACACAACCAGCGGCTTCTTCAGCTTCAGCTCGCGCAAGTACTTCACCATTACTGGCGCGGCGTGCAGGTGGTCAACGGGAATATCAAAAAATCCTTGTATCTGCTGGGCATGTAAATCCATCGCGAGGATGCGATCTGCTCCAGCCGCCACCAGCAGATTGGCGACGAGCTTTGCGGTAATCGGTACGCGTGGCTGATCTTTGCGGTCCTGGCGCGCATAGCCGTAATAAGGGAGTACAGCCGTGATGCGTTTCGCGGAACCCCGACGGCAAGCGTCAATCATGATCAGGAGCTCCATCAGCATCTCGTTGGGTTGCGTGCAGATGGGCTGAACAATAAAGACATCCATGCCTCGAATGTTGTCTTCGATCTTGACATGCGTTTCACCATCTGGAAAACGACGAATCTTCGCATTGCCCAGCTTAGCACCCAGATAGTGCATCATCTTCTCTGCCAGTGGCAGGTTTGCTGTTCCTGAGAATACAATCATAAGTCCCCTAAAATGGTTGCCCGGGGTGGATTCGAACCACCTCTGAAAGAGTCAAAGTCTCTTGTGCTGCCATTACACCACCGGGCAAGTGCGAACTAACATACGCCATAGACTCACATCGAGTCTCTTACAAACCTCTTGTCCATGTGCTTCGTCTCTCACCAGACCAAAGACAGACGAGCCGCTTCCAGAAAGCAAAACGCCAAAGCAACCCGCAACTTTGAGTTGCGAAGCTGTTTGCGCTACAAGGGGATAACGTTCAAAAACCCCCTCTTCCAATCCGTTATACAACACGTCCGCCGCTGCGGTCACTTGACCTGTTCGGACAAAAGAGATCATATTATGAAGGAAGTGGGGGGGGGGAGTCAAGCCCGCTTTCCAGTTTTTGAAAACTTCCGCTGTCGAGCAGGGGATGCCCGGATTAGCGATGACCAACCAAAAACCGCGGCACGTTTCCTCGGAGAGTCCTTGGAAGAGGCCTGTGATAAACTCGCCCCGGCCTTCCATGAGTACGGCGCCTCCATGGATAAGCGCTGGGATGTCGCTCCCCAGCTCAGCACCCAACTCCATCATCTCGCCGCGTGGAAGGTCGAGTTCCCAGAGATCGTTGAGTCCCCGGATGACGGCTGCTGCATCTGCGCTGCCGCCGCCCATGCCTCCCCCGATCGGTATACGTTTGTGGACATGGATGGTGACGCCCGCATCTACTTTGTAACGCGCTTGCATGAGCTGAACAACCCGGTAGCAGAGGTTTCTCTCGGGTGGGCCGATCAGCGTAAGGTCCACCCATGGTTCTGCCGTCACGGTGAGCGATATGTCGTGGCGCGTGGTGGTCACGGTCACGGTGTCGGTCAATGATATAGGCATCACGACGCTTCTGAGCGCGTGGTAGCCATCCGCCCGCTTCCCTAACACTTCAAGCGTTAGGTTGATTTTCGCCGGCGTCTCAGTGGATATAGATGACCCTTCCTGTTTCATGGGGGGCGCGTATTTTGCCAAATTCGTTTTTCCGATGCAACGCATAAATTGACTTTCCGGTATTTTTTTAGATAATATAACAATCTATGAAAGCCTGTGACATTTGCCCCAGAAGATGCGCGATCCCGGTAGGCGGTCGCGGCGCGTGTCGTGTACGCATGAATGCGGACGGGACTATTGTGTCAACCACATTTGGCAAGCCGTGCGCTGTGCATGTGGACCCCATGGAGAAAAAACCGCTTTTTCACTTCTATCCAGGCGAGAGCATCCTCTCCATCGGCACCGCAGGTTGCAATCTGACCTGCAAGAATTGTCAGAATGCGGAGATCTCGCAACGGGAGCCCTCCGAATTGCACACCTACAGCTTGCCCCCCGACAAGCTCCCTGAATTGGCACGGCGTGAAGGGTGTAAGCATGTAGCCTACACGTACACCGAACCGCTGGTCAGCTATGAATACCTGTTGGCGCTCTGCAAGATTGCGCGGGGTGCGGGCTTGAGCAATGTCGCGGTCACGGCCGGGTATATCAATGAGGAGCCGCTGGCACGCTTGCTTCCCTTCCTCGATGCGGTCAACTTGGATATTAAAGCCTTTAACGATGATTTTTATAACAAGGTCTGCGGAGGCACGTTACAACCCGTTCTGCGTGCCGCACGACAGATTTATGCCGCAGGCGTCCATCTGGAAATCACCAACCTGGTCATCCCGACACTGAATGACAGCGACTCAGACATCAAGAAGCTTTGCGATTGGATGGTTCAGACGCTCGGCCCTCAAATCCCGATGCACTTCTCCCGCTTCTTCCCATGTCACCATTTGATGGACCTCCCGTCCACTCCGCGGGCGACCTTGCTGCGGGCCCGCGAGATTGCCGTGGCATCTGGACTTCAGTACGTGTATCTGGGCAATATTGAACTCCCCGACGGCGGCACGACCTATTGCCCCTCCTGCAAGACCCCCCTCATCCGTCGTTCCGGCTACAAGATTACCGAAAACCTTCTCGCATCCGCCGTCCGCTGCCCGAAATGCGCCATGCCCATCTATGGCCGCTTCTAATATTTGAGCGGAGAGAGATAGACGATTTCTAAATCAGCGGCCGCTTCCGAAAGAATGCACGCCAGCATGCCGCCTGGATTCAAATGCCCTACGACCATGCGGTTGCAGTGAGCCAGCACATACTGGTTACACCATGCCGCACGCCGTACGCTCGGGGCATCGATTTGATCCGAGAAAGGCGAGAGTATCAATAAGCGTCCGCTCTCGATAGCGTTGCGGATGGGCGGAGAATCAATGCCCTCTTCCAATGCCCAGGGCTTCACCCAGATCATGGGCTTGCGATTTGCCAAGCCAGCCCTGAATAATGCGCGTTCCATGGGCGAAAGAAAACCCGACATAATGACCTCACCCGATTTGAGAGGCAGGTTGCCATGCAATGCCGCTTCGCCCCGCGATGCCAAAAATCCAACGCCCGGCATCTCCAATAGCGCGCGATCTCCCAGATATTTCGGCTCGCCGCAATTCATAACCACGTGATAATTCATCGGATTGAAATGAATGTAATTACGAATATTCTCAAGCGCCTGCTCATCCTTTACAATCACATCCCAATAATTGCGATGCCAAATGCCGGCGCCAGGGGAGCTCGGCTTGCCGATCGTCCGCGATACGGCTGATTTATAGGCTCCAATGACATCGCCCAATGTGTACGGGTCAGCAATTGCTGACCCCTGCAGCAACTGCACAATGCCATGCACATGGGTGGGCATGATGACAAACGCATCAATGCGCGCAATCGGAAAATGCGCTGGTATTTCTCTCCAACAGGCATCTGCGATTTTACCTGCCTCACTCAAGACCATGCGCCCGTTCACAACCGCTCCAAACAACGCCTTATTCGCCTGCGTGTTGCACGTGACAAAATACCTTCCGGAGGTATAATGCCACCCTTTCAATCGCAAATTTTTGCGATTGGGCAGCTCTGCGCTCATCGACATAACGACCTTCTCTCTTTATTTGACCCAAGTATTAGGATAAATAATACTTGGTTCCCGCATGCTTGCCAAGGCTAGATGCTACACCCGCTGCTTTTTTCTCTGCCTCCAATATGTACGGGCGACCTACAGGTCGTCCTCGGGCAATGAGATGGAATAAGCATGGTAACCCTAAAGTTCAACTTGTGTTTTGTCTAAAAAAAAGATACAACTTCTTAATGTTGAAGTTTAAATAAGGAACAAGCGTATCCGCTTCGTGAAATCACGCAGTAAGGCAATCACGCAATAAGGCAATTCTCCTATGACATTCGTACATCCTGAACATCATCGCATTCACCGTTCCGGCTGGCTCCGCGCAGCCGTCTTAGGCGCCAATGACGGCATTGTCTCCACGGCCAGCTTGATTGTCGGCGTTGCCGCGGCGGGAGCAACGCAGGGCAGCATTGTGCTTGCAGGCACTGCCGGTTTGGTTGCGGGAGCGATGTCGATGGCGGCCGGGGAGTACGTCTCAGTCCAGTCTCAGGCGGACACGGAAAGCGCGGATCTGAAACTGGAAACCGAGGCCCTAGCAAAAGATTGGGACGAGGAGCAGATTGAATTGGCAGCGATTTATCAGGAGCGCGGGCTAGACGACAAACTCGCGCTGGAGGTGGCGCGCCAACTGATGCAAAAGGATGCACTCGCCGCACACGCGCGGGACGAGCTCGGTATTACGGAGGTACTCAGTGCCCGTCCGTTTCAGGCAGCCTTCTGGTCGGCTGGATCCTTTACCATCGGTGCCGCCATTCCAGTGCTGACCGCCTCCCTGGCGCCAGTCTCTTTGTTGTTGTGGCTGGTGCCTGCTTTGGCGATTGTGTTGTTGGGCACGTTGGGTGCCATCGCAGCCTTCACGGGAGGCGCCGGACCACTTCGGGGTGCAATACGCGTCTGCTTCTGGGGAACGCTGGCTATGGCGCTGACCGCAGCCGTGGGTAAGCTTTTTGGCGTTTCCGTTTAACGCGTGTAATAATTTTGGCACATCACGTCCTAGGATAACAAGGAACGCCGTGTTTTGTGCGTAATATGCAAAGCTTTGTTTTTTCGGTAAAGTATTCATTCTGAACTTAACACCTATGCCAGTGAGACCGCTCCGCTACTTCACAATTGACGAAACACAAAATAAGAGATCACGTATGAACGATAAGAAAATTATGCGAACAAGCATGGGCAAAACTTGCGTCTTATTGATGGTGATTGCAGCTTCCATGCTTCAGGCTTCTCAGCCGGATACGTTGACCCCGCTCAACGTGCGCGACGTGAAAGTCGGCGGCGAAATCGGTCGGCGCGTAGCCATGACGATTACGAACAACTTGTTGAAGCTGAATGTGGACAAAGATTTTTTACGCCCTTTCATGGAGGAGCCACGGCGCGGGACGTTCGTTAGCCTGGGTATGCTTTTGGACTCTGTTGTGCTGTTTGCAGCCCACACGGGCGACCCGCAAGTGATTGCCTTGAAAAAACATATTGTGGCTGAGATTCTTAAGGCGCAAGAGCCGGGGGGCTATATTGGGACGTTCGCACCAGATCAGCGGATTAAGACCCTCTGGGACGTGCACGAGATGGCGTACATTATTTTGGGGTTGCAAACAGACTACCAGCAGTTCGGCGAAACGCAATCACTCGTAGCAGCGCGCAAAGCGGCGGATTATCTGGTGAAGAACTGGTCGGTGTTGCCCGCGGACTGGGGACGGAATACCGAAGTGACCTCGCATGTCGCCTTTACGGGTATTGAGCGCGCACTGCTCATGCTAGCCCGCGAGACTGGGGATCCGTCATACCTGAAATTTTGCACGGAGACACGTGCGTTGCCGGAGTGGGATCTTGGCATCGTTATTGGCCGTCGGATGGGTATTGAAGGTCACATGTACGGTTATCTGGCTCGGTGTCTTGCACAACTCGAGCTTTATCGGATGCAGCCATCGGCGCCACTCCTCCGTCCGACACAGCGCGCGATCGATTTCATGACGCATCGCGACGGCATGTTGATCACGGGCAGTTGCGGACACTGCGAGATATGGACTGCAGATCAGGATGGGCGTGGTGACGTCGGCGAGACATGCGCGGTCTCCTACCAGATTCGGGTCTGTGAGAGCTTGCTGCGTATGAACGCGGATGCGCGTATGGGCGACCTGATGGAACGCGCTATCTTCAACGCCCTCTTCGCCTCACAGTCGCCAGATGGCCGTCGGCTGCGTTACTTCGCTCCGACGGAAGGACCGCGCGTCTACTGGCCTGCGGACTCCTACTGCTGCCCCGGCAACTATCGCCGTATTGTCGCCGCATTGCCAGCCTTTGTCTTCTATCGTGCGAGTGACGGTATTGCGGTCAATCTCTACGCAGAAGCTGAAGCGACGTTGAAGTTGAAGCAGCCCGTCACGATCAAGCAGGAAACCGACTACCCCAATTCAGGCCTTGTTCGAATCAGTCTCGGTCTTGAGAAGCCCGAGTCCTTCACGCTACGTCTGCGCATCCCAGCCTGGGCTACGAAGGCCGGTGTGACGGTCAACGGTGCCGCTGTGTCCGGCACGGTCACGCCCGGCACGTTCTTCGAGTTACGCCGCGAGTGGCAACGCGGCGACCGTGTGGAGGTGAACCTGCCCATGGAATGGCGGCTTGTGAAAGGCCGGCAGCGTCAGGCTGGACGGGTTGCTGTCATGCGCGGACCACAGGTCTTTTGCTTAAACCCCTTACAGAATCCAGTATTGGCAAAACTTGATGGTGTCGACCTTGGCTATCTTGCGCTTAATCCGGCTTCGCTGGCTAAGCCGGTGGCTGACGCCACCGTACGTCCCGGGGGCATCGGTTGTCGCGTGCAAGCGTGGAAGGCGGGTTTTAAACTTGGCCTGAAAGCCGACTATGAACTGACATTGACGGAGTTCCCGGACCCAGACTGCAAGGCGACCTACTTTCGTTTACGCGACTACGCGCTCGCCGTTGACGACGAGCTATTGGCGCGTGCCGCTGAATCCAATGCGCCGCCAACCGGGTCGTTCGTTGCCAGCGACTTGCTGACCTCTAACGTAGCGGGGCCGTTGCGGGGTGTTGAAACGATTGTCTTTGCGGTGCGCGGGATCGGAAACGATGGCCATTGGTATGCCAATTTCGGATACCACGTCAGCAACACGAACAGTATGCAATATGGACCTGCTGGTGGGCGGTTGTGTCTGCTGAACCTGCGTAGCGGACGCACGACGGATCTGCTGAATGATCCCAAGGGCGGGGTGCGTGATCCACAGGTTCATTATGACGGCCGTAAAATAATTTTTTCCTATAGGAAAGGCGACAGCAAGACCTACCATCTGTACGAAATCAATACGGACGGTTCGAATTTGCGGCAACTGACGGAGGGCGACTATGACGATATTGAACCCATCTATCTGCCTGATGGAGATATCATGTTCTGTTCGTCCCGTTGCCGGCGCTGGGTAAATTGCTGGTTTACGCAGGTGGCCACGCTGCATCGGTGCGATGGCGACGGGAAGAACATCGTGCGGATTTCCGCCAATATCGAGCAGGACAATACGCCGTGGATGCTCCCCGACGGGAGGGTTCTGTTCATGCGCTGGGAATATGTGGATCGCAGCCGTGTTCAGTATCACCATCTCTGGACCATTAATCCGGATGGAACCAGCCAGATGGTCTACTTCGGCAATATGCATCAAGGTACGGTCTATCTCGATGCCAAGCCTATCCCAGGTTCTGACAAGGTCGTCGTATCCTTTTCTCCGGGTCACGGAAAAAAAGAACACGCGGGCCAGATCACGGTTGTTTCGCCCAAGGCTGGACCCGATAATCTGAGTCAGGTGACTCGCGTGACCCAAGAGAATGATTGGCGTGATCCTTGGGCTTTCTCCACAAATTGTTTTATCGCGGCACGCGACCAAAAGCTTTGGATTATAGATGGCGCGGGGCGAGCTGAGCCCTTCTATGCGCTATCAGAGGAACTCAAGAATCTGGACGTGCATGAACCGCGGCCTGTCCAGGCGCATCCCCGTGAAGTCATTAGTGCCTCCAAGACGGACACTGACGAGGTCATCGGCAGATTGGCGCTTATGGATGTGACCCGGGGGCGCAACATGGCGGGGGTCAAACCGGGTGAGGTCAAGAAGCTGCTTGTCTTGGAGTCGCTGCCCAAGCCGGTCAATTTCAGTGGGTTCATGGAGCCGATCAGCTTGAACGGAACATTCACGTTGCCGCGCATTCTCGGGACGGTTCCCGTGGAGCCAGACGGCTCGGCGTATTTTGAGGTGCCAGCGGGGCGCCCCCTGTTCTTTGTTGCGCTGGATGAGGCTAATCTGTCGGTCAAGCGGATGCAGAGCTTTGTTAGCGTGATGCCGGGTGAATTAACAAGTTGTTCCGGCTGTCACGAGAGCCGGACGGAAACCGCGCGCCCGAAAGGTGAAACCCTTGCGCTCAGGCGGGCGCCAAGCCCCATCACGCCTATCACCGATGTGCCAAGCGTCTTTGATTTTCCGCGTGATATCCAGCCGATTCTCGATAAGAACTGTATCCGCTGCCACGACCGTGCGCACCGCTCTGGCAATATGGTGTTGACGGGAGATCATGGCCTCTGGTTTTCCCTGGGCTATGCCTCATTGATGTTACGCAATCAAGTTGCCCACGGCAAGGATGGGGCGAGTAATATCGCGCCTCGCGGTATTGGGAGTTCAGCAAGTCCCTTGATGCAGAAAATTGGCGGGACGCACCACGATGTCAAGGTGTCTCCGCTCGAGGCCAAGCGAATACGGCTGTGGATCGAATCCGGGGCGCCATACGCTGGAACGTATGCGGCGCTCGGCACCGGCATGGTGAACGTCACGATTCCTCCGGCGGTTCTGGAGGAGCGTTGCGATGCCTGCCATAAAGTCACGGACAAGAAAGATCGGCGCGATCAGTTCAAGACCCATCGCGAGTTGTTGTTCAATCTGACGCACCCAGAAACCTCGCTAGCCATCTTGGCGCCGCTTGCTAAGGCGGCTGGCGGTTTGGAGCTTTGCCGAGCCATGACAAATGGGCAGAGTTCTGCCGCTGTTCCAATACAGGTGTTCTGCACCACCAACGACCCCTCGTATCAAAAGATTCTTGCCGAGATCGTCAAAGCCCGTAATAGTTTGGAGCAGATTAAGCGCTTTGATATGCCGGGATTCAGGCCTAATGATCCCTACCTTCGCGAGATGAAGAAGTTCGGAATTTTGCCAAACAGCTTGGGCGCACAAGATCCCATAGATGTCTATGCGACTGACGAAAAATACTGGCGTTCCTTCTGGTTGTCCGCGCCGCCCCACGTGGAGTAACCGCACGCGAGCCTCCTTCGCCGAGGCTCCGGCGGATAAAACGGCGGCCAGGTGTTCGTCCCTTCCGTCCGTCCAAGTGTCACTGCAAGTCCTCTGTCGAAAGTCCCATGTCCTCGTTCTGAAACCCGCAAATTGCAAGAAGTCTTTTCCAAAAAATCATGCCGCCCCTTTCTTTTCAAT
>JBAXOG010000143.1:0-12761 GCA_037133395.1 bacterium
AGCCCGACATCTCCCGTCCGCTATCTGCGGACTTGTCGGGCGGTCTTGGCTCGGTGTTTGCGCGGTACGCTGTTTTGATGGCTTTTTCTCCCGTGTTTTCGTTGTTTTCAGCGGTTTTGTGAGGGCACAAAAGCGACTGAACGCCAATGAAAGTGGGCGTTTACCACAATCCCCCTGCATTCCCCTGCTTAAACAGGGGATGTGTGTATCACATAATGAGATCATCGACGTCAGCTAAAAAGGGCAAGCAGCTGTGTTATGCTGCATTACGCTGCTTATGCAGCGGCGTGTGTTGCTCATAATGGGGCTTTTGCAATGAATAGGATCATAGCTGTGATTGGCGCGTTTTCTCTGCTGATATGAACAGTTTCTTGCGATTTTCTGAAGCAAAAAAAGGTCCGAACATTAGGTAAAAAGGGCAATTGTGCATTTTGTGCTGTTTCGTGCTGTTAATACAGCAGTGCGTGTAGCGCATAATGGGGCAAAAATGCGGCTTTAAAATCCAGATTTTATTTCCTCTTATCCGCTGCTATAACAGAGCCGTGTGGTATGGTTATAGGAGGTTTTTACTGCGTGAGGGACTGTCATCGGAGCCACACATAACGGGTGGCCTTGAATTCCGTATGTTTTGAAGTCATTTCAAGATGCCCATCTGCGACCATGGCGTTTAGCCATTGGCCCGCTAATTTTCGGTCTGCCCCGATGAGTCTGCCAGCGTCTCTCGTGGAGAGATAAAATTCCCCGCTCCTTCCAAGCACTTCGCAGATGCAGTATAGTAAGTGCCTGCGCGTATCACGATAGGCCGAGGCTGTAGAGCGCATGAGTTCTTTCGCTTTTTGTTTCACCTCCACGAGGAGCGATTCATCCGGGCTGACCTTAGCCTTATTAAAGCCATAAACCAATATCCGGTAGGTATCGTCGTAGTCGACATTAAGGCGGTCTGACACGTAGCGGGCAATTGATTCGACAAACACTTGCAGAGCGTGCGGTTGTTCTTTTGAAAACTTCGCCAGCCGTGCAACCCGGAATATGACCTCTTCTGCAGATCCCCTTGGTGGCTGACCGGTCCACTTCCCGTGGAGCCGGACCGCATACGATGGAATAAGATTGTCGATTTCCCCTTTCATCGTATCGGAGAACACCAGAGAAGACCCAGAGAACCCCAGAGAAGGCCCAGAGAACTTGCTGTATGTATCTATGTCGTATCTCTCTGGAGTTCTCAGGGTTTCTCCGGGCTTCTCTGTCCCGTCCGGCTGTCTAGGCGGTCTCTGAGGAGGTATTGGGAGTCTGGTCATGGTTGCACCTCAGACCTTTCAACAAATTGTACATGTTCAAATTTTTGAAGAACAGCTTTCCTGTATGCGGAGAGACGTGCGGCATCTTCCTTGTGCTTTTGCTTTTCCGCGTTGATCAGATCGAAGTCCATAACGCCGTGCAGGACGTCTTCCACAAGCTCGATGAGGACTGCGGGCGCTACGGCTTCCAGTTCCCAGACATTGTTCCCGTGTTTTTTCATAAAGTCCTTTGCTGTGGGCGCCATCTTTTTGACTTCCATGGCTGGCGGGAGCCCCATGCTGACGATCTGATCCATCGTGAGTGCTGCCTTAATGACTGCGAGCCTGTTTTCGGGCACGCCAAAGTCATCCCGAAGGGAACGTCCGAATGATTCCGCGATTGTCTGCCCGGCAGGGTCGAAGTCCGAGACGATGACGACGACCAGTTTGTCCTTTCCGCTTTTTTTCCATCGGTCCACCATCGCGTGCCGTGGCGGGATTGATGCGAACCCGCGTCCCGTGGTCAGCGGAATGGCATACGTATTGGCGACCTTCTTGAGGATGGGCTGTATGGTCAGTTTCTCGCCCAGGATCTCGATCTGGTTGGGCTGGCTCTGCATGAAGTCTCTGTAATACCCCAGCAGAAAACCGTCGAGTTCACTTTTCAGGAACGTGCCTGCATGCTGATGCACTTCCCATGTCGTGGTCGGGCGGGTGTCATCGCAGATGGCGTGCATGGGGATTTCACCGTTGAGGCGTAGCCGGGTGAGGATGTTGGTCAGAACCCTGTAGCATTTATGGCTGTTCACATAACGTTCCCTTTTCTTTTCATGGAGCAGTGGCTGCACGTTCAGCAGCAGATAATGTATCCGTCGGTCTGACAACGGCCACCACTCCCGGTTGTCCCAGACGATTCGGGCTGCCGCGTCGGCAAGCGGGCGGTTCCCGCATATCTCAGCCCTGCCGCGATAGGCGCCGAGGTCAAGGCACTCCGCACTAATGGCGGATTGCCGTTTCCTGTAATTGTCGACCTCGCAGATGGCCGCCTCGGGGTCGACCGAGGCGGCTGCCTCACGAGCCATCTGGTCAAGCGTCTTGACCCGCTGCTTGTTGAACGCGATCAGCAGGCTGTTGAAGCGTTCGCTGTCGTCAATGGTCACATCCTCGATCCGGACAGGCACGCGCTCAAGCCCGAGCATTCTCGCCGCTGTAAACCGCCTGTTGCCTGAAATCACATAGCCGTCCCTGGAGACCACCAGCGGCTCAAGGATGCCGTTCTGCTTGATGTCCTGCGCCAGCGCCTGGACATCAGAATCCTCCTCCCGGATGACCCCGTAGACCGCATCATTTACAGGGGGTATGCGGAGGTCTGTCACCAACATTTGTACATGTACAATTTGTTTGCGCTTAGCCATGGCTCACCCCCTTCTTTTCGGCCTGTCCGCGTATGCACGCATCTCAGAACTGCGGCTTGCGTCCGTTCTTGCCGCCGCCGTTCAACTCGGCATACCGCCCGCAGCGCGAGCAGTTGCCATGTCTGGGACGTTCCCTAGGCGGTTTTCCGTTTTGGCTTTTGGTAAAGGTGTAAACATATCCGGTCTTCATTAGCTGGCCCTCCGTTTGCGGTTGAGGAAGTCAGTAATGGCCTGGCTGGGTACACGACGCGTCCCTTCCCGGATTTCGATGAACTCCAGTTCGCCGTCACGGCACATCCGCCAGATGGTCGGGCGCGAAAGGTGCAGCACCTCTGCAGCCTCGGTCATATTCAGCAGACGGCGGTCTGTCGGCGATTGTTTGTCGTTTTTCGCCGTCCCTTCAAGGATGGCGTCTATCTTTTCCAGTGCCTCCTTGCCTGCGGTCAGCAATTTCTGGAATCTAATTTCTGTGGTCAGCATAGGTATTTCTCCTTTTCGAATCGTCCGCTGAACGCTTCATGCGGCCTGCGTGATTCTCTGCCCCCTGTTCATTATGTGACCTTTATGTCACCTTAAACGGCAGATAAATGCATGGACATCTATCCGGACCAATAAAATCAGGCTAATAAGTTTTGAATATTTTTCTGGCATGTCACCTTTATGTCACTTTCATATCACTATTACGGAAACAAAAAACCGCATACCCCTTTTCAGGATATGCGGTTTCGTTGCCTGCTTAATCTGGCTGTCAATCCATGCGTTTCCGCTTGCGGTTCTCCCTGGCGTACTTATTGAGGCGATGATCTCTCATGTATTGCTCGCCATGTTTTTTCTGATCCTCCATGGAAGCCTCCCGATCATAATAATCCGGCCGCCCTTTGAACGGCGGCTTTTCCCACCGCTTGATCGTCTGCACGCTGACATCGTAGAATTTTGCGCGTGTCTTTTGCGTCGTCTCCGTTTTCGGCGAGTTCCACCCCGTCATAGCCTTGATCACGTCCTTCTTCAAGTTGGCCCGTTCCTCTGATTGTTTGGCAAAATAAGACTCGAGCATCTTATTAATGCCAGAAAGATCACCCCCGCTCGTTTCGAAGTCTTGCCCGGAATCAACCCTATCCTTGCCAAGGCGCATGAGAAACACGCGCTCCAGCTGATCCAAGTCAAGTCCATTAATTTTCTCTGGCATTCCGAGTGAAAACATACTGTCGGTAAGCTCGCGGTTAGGCAAGTGTTCTTTGACCAGCGTGAAAATGAACTCCGGTCCTGAAGTTGTACAAGGCACAGGCACCCCCCTGCACCAGGTCTCACCGTTGTCTGCAATATAGTAAATGAGAAGCGCATACAAATTATAAGTGATTTTATCGATGCTTGTCATCTTTCCAATCACTTCACTCATTTCCAGTATGATCGTAAGGAATTGGCGTCTTCCGTCAAGGGGGGCATATCCGAAACCGATCGTCCGCTTTGGGTTGGGCCCCAATATATCGCAATGGACATAGAATTGCCCGCGGCACATAAATTCGTTATCAAACTCTTTGATACTGGGACGCTTTATCATTTTGTGCCACCTTTCATGTTTAGCATATTTTGGAGTTGTTTTTTCTCTGCCTTTGAAAGCCCGTTCACTGTGTCGGCAAGGCTCTGCAATTTGTTTTCCTCGACTGCCGGCAACGCTGGGAGTTCGGGCTTGCTCCCTGTGAGGATCTCGGGCAACTTGTCGCCCAACACCGCCCGTAAGTGTTCCCGCTGGGGGTTGTAGTAATGTTTTATGATTGTCGCCACCGTGCCGTGTCCAGTTACTAGCTTGACCGTTTCAATGGGTATGCCTGCCGAGAGCGCAAGGGTGGCAAATGTCCCGCGCAAACTATGCCAGCCTAGCAAGGAAGCTGAAAGCATCTTTTCGCCGTCCCCGCGTTTCTGCCGTGTTGCGTCTATGAGCGTTTTGAGGTCTCGACCGCTCTTTGAGGTCTTGCCCTTTCTGAATGTGTAGCCCGAAACGTGTTCAGCGTCTTTGAGGTCTTGCGAAACAATAGCATGTTTGCGTCCTGTCTCGGCTTCGATACTACGATACGATTGACCGCTTGCAACGCGCTTTAAACTGTCCATGATACGGTCTTGCTTTCCTTGGGCAAATCTTGCCCCGCTGACTGCTTCCAGCACCTTGGGCAGTATCTTTGCAAGGGCGGGTTTCTTGCTTTCAATCTGTCCTCCTTTTGGCACGTCCTGCGGGGTCTTGGCTTGGCTTGCGAATGACTTGGCAAAAAGTGCCTTGCCCCTGTAGGTTATGCCATAGCGGTTTTTCTGATACATGCTTGCCGCGTGTGGCCACACATACGGGCTTTCTCCCTTCTCGGACAATGCTGTTTCAAATACTTCCCGTAATGTTTTAAAAATGGGGATTTCAACGCTTGCCCCGGTCTTGGCAGTCTTAACGGCAATCACCCCAGCAATTGTGTCTACTGATTTCCATTGAAGCAGGCACACGTCCCCTATACGCATCCCCGTGCAAGCTGCGCAAACAGTGAGGGGATATAGCAGTGGGTCTGGGAGGGCGGCTGCAAAAAGAGTTTTAATTTCGGTGACCGTCAGGGGCCTGCGGTGGATTGCTTCGCCCTCGGTATCATTCCCGCCCTTGCGCGTGATACTTGCTTCAAAAGGATTGACCACCCCAACAGGCAACAGGCGGGCAAACGCAGATTTTAAAAGAGATATGGCCCCGCTTGCCGTACGACGTGTGAATGTATTACGCAAGGTCTGGGCATAGGTGGCGGCATGTTCTTGGGTAATTTCATGTAAAAAGGTTTTAGGGGTCACTTCGGCAAAGCGTGAAAAGATGATATCACACCATGAAAGCCAAGTTATGCTTGGTTGGGTCTCCCTTGATAGTTTGCGCCACCGCTCGGCAAGGTCTGCCAGCTTGACATATTCGACTGCCTTGCCAGTCTTGCTTTCGATTAGCCTTTGGGTGAGATGGTCGGCGCGTCCCTTTTGCCGTGCATCGGCTTCCCGATCTTCAAGTTCTTTCTTTGCCTTGGCTCGGGATACCTCAAACTTGGTATCACCCGCGCCCAGCAAAGTGATACGGCCATCTTTAAGAGGTGGAACTCCACTAATTGGGGTTGCAAGTGAAAAGACCTTTGCCCGCCCGTCAATGAAGCAACGCCCAAACCAGTGCTTTATCAGCTTGCCGTTTTTGTATCTCAATTCCAGTGCCATAGTGCCCCCACTTTCTCTGGTATTTTGCCTTCAAGAAACAGTTTGACACATTAGGGCGCATTCTTGCAACAAAAAACCCAACTTCTCACCCAACTTTTATTTTCAAGCATCAAATATGGCTTATTTATTGAGCTTTAGCGGTTAGAGCACTTGCTTGACATGCAAGGGGTCGGAGGTTCGAGTCCTCTATCTCCCACCAAATTTTTAGGCCCGTAAATGTTGGTTATCAACGTTTACGGCTTTTTGTTTTCATGGAGTACAGCGGGATCTATGAGACCGTTGGAGGGTCGGACACCACTCCGACTAAGACACGGTAAGCGTTTGCCGCCTGAGTCTTACACCAGGGAGGCGGCGGCTTCCTGCGGGGTCTCGTCGGTGGACCGTTTTTCGATGACCATGCGGATGATCGTCCAGAGATTGACGGCGGCGATGATCGCCTCCAGTACCGTTCCGCCAATGGAGAGGCTCAGGGCGTTATTCACCAGCCACAAGAGGGTGCAGACAAACAGGACGATTCGCATCGGAATTCCGTGCATCTTAAAGACGGCTATTGTTGCTAGGGCAGAGGCGGTGACCGGCAACCATCCTGTTGCGCCTTTTGCAGTCGTGATACCGATGGCAATATTGATCGTAATGAAGACCGCGATCCACCAGGGTGCCCGCGACTTGAGGGAGGTCAGGTTGCGCAAGCAGGAGACCATCGCACTGCCAGAGGCCGGATAGTTGCCCAGCAGGAAGAAATGCACTGTATAGGCAATGCTCTCCACTGCGACCAGCACTTTCAGTCGGGTATCGCAACGCTGGAGAAAAGCAATAATGCCTAAGACCAATGCAATATAGCCGACGAGTTGCGCGGGCGCAAAAAATGTACTCCAAAAAGAAAAGGCGGTATCATAAGGTTTTTGGGTTACGCTGTCCAGTGGCGACTGCAAAACGTGAGGATAACTTCACAGGAATAATGGAATGCCCGCCTTGTCATTGAATACGGTCGACCCAATAGCCGTCTGCAAAAATACCGTCTGACCTCCAAAGGACAAGCCTTGCTGACCTCTTCTGATACGATAACTTGAGTTCTTCTGGAACGATGACTTCGATGTCAGCCCCTGCTTCCCGCGCGAGAAGGTTTTTCGTCTTTCGCTGTTTAAAAAAATATCTGATTTTCGGGATTGACTATTTTGCCTGCTTCCTCACATAATAAAAACCAAGTATCGGTGTTCAAATTATTTTGGCTTACCATTATGGGCGGCCAGGGAACACGTTACGCGTGGGATGTTCGTGGCAACATTATTAAATTTTCTATGGGATGCGGATGATTTTAAGTCGAATGGCGGTTGCGGAGTTCTTCCCGTTACGTTCGTCATCGGCATGTTGTCTTTTTGCTGCTTGCAGGCGGCGCCATTGACCATCGAAGAGGAGTATGTCGTCCATCGCTGGGGCATGGAGGATGGTCTGCCCGAAGGCGCCATCACCTCTGTCCAGCAGTTGTCTGACGGTTTTCTCTGGCTGACGACACCGAGGCATGTGGTTCGTTACGACGGCATGGAATTTCTCTCGTGGCAGCCTGGCGAGGAGTCCTCTTGCACGCTCAGGCGATTGCGCGGTCTGATGCAGGACAAGCGCGGTTTTCTCTGGCTGTACGGCGAGAATGGCGTGATGCGGCGGGAAGGCTCATCATGGAAGTCCATCGAGCTGAAGAGGGAGATCATTCTACCTTCCCCTGGTGAGGGGGCTGCGGATGCGTCGGACGGCGGGCTTCAGCAGAAGCCTCAGGTGGAGGTCTTCTGGGTCAAGCAAGGCCCCGACGGTACGATCTGGGCCGCGACAAATGTCGGTGCCTTCCGCTTTCATGCGGGTGTGTTTACCCTCGTGCCTCCGGGCCGTACGGCATCCTTGACCCCCTTTTCCTCTGCTATTATGGATGCGCAAGGAGCCATGGTCTTCGCGGGACAGTCAGGACTGTTTCGTTTTGACGGACGCTCTTACCAGGTGTCTCCGTTCCCGACCGAAGGGGTCAAGGGAAAGCTCTTCCAAGTGTTCAGGGGCTTGGAGGGAACCTTGTGGGGCAAGCGACTGGACGGGAAGCTCTTTCGGCGTCTCAACGACACTGTGGAGTGGGTGGAGTTCCCGCCCCAGGGTTTGAGACTCGCAACGCTCCTGGAGCGTAGGGATGAACTCTGGCTGGGGGCTTCAGAGGGTCTTTGCCGTTGTCGGCAAGGGGTGTGGCACATGCTCGTTTTGGACACGCGAAGCGAGTCGGTCACGGACATCCGTTGCTTGAAGGAGACCTCGGACGGCTCCCTGTGGGTCGGTACGGGTAACGGGCTTCTTCAACTGCTGCCCCGCAGAATTCGCTTGCATGCGCCTTTTCCGTCTGAACCGCGACGTCAGGTCACGGCGCTCCTCTCAAAAGGGGAAGGAAGACTGTTGCTGGGGACAAGCGGCAGGGGAGTCAGGTCCGGTTCACTCCAAAACAACAAGCCTTGCTTTGAGGACCACCCTGTGTTGAAAACGGCTGAGGTTTCGGTTCTGACCGACTCGGGAAGCGGCGATTTGCTGGTGGGTACCCGAGGAAACCATGCCTGGCGTGTGATGACAAACGGCTTGATCCGACAACTCTGTGCAGAAAAGAGCCACCTGTCACGGGAGGTCTCTAGTCTGCTGGGAGCCAAGGATGGCGGGCTCTGGATCGGAACACGCGAGGGACTTTTGTTTACAAGGCGGTCCCATTGGGCAGAGGCCGCTGCAGAGGGGCCGGAGGATGCGGTGTTATCCCTGTGCGGAGACGAGGGCAAGGGATTTTGGGCTGGCACACAGAGCAGTGGCCTGTGGCACCTTACGTCTGCTGGGCACGTCCTGCAGAAGCTCCGTATGGAGAACGGAATGCCCTCGGACACCATTCGTCTGCTCCTTCGCGAGACAAACGGTGTCCTTTGGGTGGCCACGCCAGCCGGTCTTGCAAGGGTGGTGAGGACACAGGGTCAACGTCGCGAAGACCAGAGTCCCGCAACAAAGGGGTTAACCTCGGACTGTCGAATTTTTGCTTTTTCAACGGAACACGGGCTGCCGAGCAACGATATCCGGCAACTGCTTGACGATGGAAAGGGCAATCTCTGGATCGCGTTCAGGCAGGAGATTTGCCGTGTGGACAAACAGGAGTTGCTGGCAGTCGCACAGGGGAACAAGAAGACACTCGAGTTTCATTTTGTGGGGGAGCGGGACGGTGTTACTGCTGAATTCATGAGCGCGGGAGGGTCTCTCGCGGCCTGCATGCCGGACGGCACCTTGCTCTTCGCTGCCAAGGAGGGTGTCGCCACCCTTGCCCCGGCGTTCCTGCCTGAAGTCCAGCCCACGTTCCGTGTCTATATTGAGGAAGTGGGTGTTGCTGGGCATGGCGACCGAGAGCCGCTGGCTGATCATCTGTTTCGGAGTCTGGTCGAGTCTGGGAACGTCGTGCACTTCCCTGCTGGTACGCACGAACTCGTGTTTAAATTTACCATGCCAGAGTATCAGGCGCCAGACCGCGTCCGCTTCAAGACGCTGCTGGAAGGTCAGGAGATGGCTTGGTCCCGTATGACAGGAGAACGGAACGCCACCTATACGCTTTTGCATCCTGGTAAGTATAAGTTCAGAGTGATGGCTGCGCGGCCCGGCGGGGCTTGGACGGAGGCAGCGTGTCCGCTTTCGGTGGAGATTGCACCCTTCCTCTGGGAGACCGGCTGGTTCAAGCTACTGGTCGCATTAATTGCGCTGGGCGGGGTGGGGCTTGCCAGCGGCGGGCTGGTGCGGCGCCGGGCCAGGATACGCCTGGAGCGCGTGCGCCGCGCCGCAGAAGAGCGGGAACGCGTTCTGAAGGTTGAACAGCTTGTGGAGAGCGAACGTGCACGCATTGCACGGGACATCCATGACGATCTGGGCGCGGGTCTGACGGAGATCGGCGTCCTGGGCGACCTGGCGACCCACGCCGCCGTAAAAGAGCCGGACCGCGTCACGCGCATCCAGGAGATGGCCGACAAGGCCCGGCGCATGGTGGACACGCTCGACGAGATCGTCTGGACGGTCAACCCCCGAAATGATACCCTGCAATCGTTCCTCTATTACGCTGCGGATTACACGCGCGACTTTCTGCGGTCTACGAAGCTGCGTTGCCGTCTCGACCTGCCGGAGTCGGTTCCGGATGTTCATCTCGGGCCTGATCGCCGCCATGCGCTGCTGATGGTCCTGAAAGAGGCGCTCAACAACATGGTCAAGCACGCGAACGCCTCGGAGGCGCTCCTGCGTATACGGTTTGAGGGGGATGTGCTGCGCATGCAGATCACGGATAACGGACAGGGCTTTGTCTGCGGAAACGAACGGCATGATGCGAACGGTTTAAGGGGTATGCGGGAACGGCTTGAAAACGTGCAGGGACGTTTCGCCGTGGAGAGCCGTCCCGGTGCGGGCACCACCCTGATTGTTGAAATGACCTTCGAACGAGGCTGATATGATCAAAATAGCAATTGTAGAAGACAACAGGGGGTTTCGAGAAACCCTGGAGCGGATGCTGAAGGAATCACCGGGCTTCACGTGCGTGGGGGCCTACGAAGGAGGCGAGCAGGCTGTGCGCGCCTTGCCTGCGGTGTCTCCCGATGTCGTGCTCATGGATCTCAACATGCCGGGCGGGCTTTCCGGGATCGAGACCACGCGTCGGATCAAAGAGCTGCTGCCAGCGCTCAATGTGCTTGTGGTCACGGCCTACAAGAACCCCGAAAACATCTTTGACGCGCTCAGCGCGGGCGCGTGCGGCTATCTGCTCAAACGTTCAAGCGCAAGCGAGATTCTGGAGGCGATCCGCGAAGTCGTGCGGGGCGGCGCGCCGATGAGCAGCGAGATCGCACGGCAGGTCGTGAGCGTCTTCCGAAAGCCAGTCCCCGGGCCTCAGCTCTCGGAAGCTGACGCACGGCTTGCGCCGCGTGAAGTGGAACTGCTGGACCTGTTGACACAGGGGCTCATCAACAAGGAGATTGCGGACCGCTTGAACCTGACCGTAGAGACCGTCCGCTGGTATCTCAAACAGATTTACGGCAAGCTCCATGTGCGTACCCGGACAGAGGCCGCGATGAAGTACGCCGCCACGCGCGGGATGTCCCCCTCGATATGACCGGAACGGCAGTTCTCTGAGCCTCACCCTATACCCCCCCTTTTGAGGGGGTTTCGTTTCCGTCTTTAATTTGATATTTTAAAAACATCCTTTGAAGACATGGAGTTCGTGTGATGCAGCACAATGGCCGACAGCCAATTCGGCGACGGCCATGAAAACAGTGTCCGGCAAAAGACCGGCATAAAAGAGGAGAAAGCGATGAAGAAAATAACGATGAACATAGCAGGTGTCGCACTGGCATCCGTGTTTGCAGCAATGACAGCGGCTCAGGCGGCAACAGGGACCTGGACGGGCGGGGCGGGCGCGACGTGGAACACAAGCGCCAGTAACTGGTCTGGCGTGACCGGTACGCCATGGGATTCGGTCAACGGCACCAACAACATCGCCAAATTCAATATGGCAGGCGCGATGCCCTCGGTCAGCGGGGCGGTCTACGCAAACCAACTCGCTTTTACCAATACGGCAACCGTCTCCGGCGGGACGATCACATTGGGTGGCGTGGGGCCTACGATTACGGTTTATGCGTCGGGCAGCGAAAGCCAGATCGCAAGTTCCCTCGCAGGCACCGACTTCATCAAGGCCGGCTCCGGCACGCTGATCCTGACCGGCAACAGCGCGGCGGGCTTTTTGAAAGGCGCGAACAACGGCGGGACGCTGGTGCTCAACGGCGGGACGATGAACAACAGCACCTTGAGCAATACAATCCACGTCGGCAGCTCCACCGGGACGGGTTCCAACAGCAGTGTGGTGGTGACCGGCCCTGGGTCATTATGGAACCTCAACGCTGGGACGTTGTTATTTGCCAATATGGCTAATGCCACTAATTATTACAACAATGTGACGATAGCCAATGGCGGCATAGTGACCAATGTCGCCGGCCTTTCTTTCACCTCTGCGTCCGGCACCGGTGTGAACGCCGTCAATTGTTCCCTGGTCATCACCAACGGGGGAAAATTGTATGCCACGGCTGGTCTCGCCGGTAAGATTTATGGGGGCATGGGCAACTCGATCCTGGTGGGCACTGTGGGGCAAACGTCGCTATGGGACGTTCAAAATAGCGACTTGTCTTTTTGTGACGCCCGATGGGCGGATGCCGCCAACAACACGTTTACCATTGACGCCAATGGCATGGTGACCAATGCTTTGAGTGTCGTAATCGGCAGGGTGTGGAGTGGTCGGAACGTGGTCAGCAATTCCCTGACGGTTCAGAATGGCGGGCAGTTGTGGATCACCACCGGCGGGCTTGCGGTGGGGAAGATGTATGATGGGGGCGGAACATTAACCAACAACATGGTGGGCAACACCGTCTTGATCACCGGTGCGGGTTCACAAGTCAGTATGACCGGCGGCGGTGTTTCCTTGGGGGTGGGTAAAGCAACATACAACAGCACCAATAATATCCTGACGATCGCCAATGGCGGGTTGCTCGAAGCGGTCGGGACGATCACGGTGGCCGGTGCTGTGGCAAATAACGTGAGCAACAAGCTGACGGTGGCCGACGGCGGCATCCTGCAGTTCACCGTGGCCGCCCCGACGATCACGATTAACAATTTTGATGCAAGTTCCGGCAACGGCATGGTCATCAATAACGGTACGCTCTCCTTCCGCGGGATCACGAGCGGCACACTGCCGAACCTGACGAATAATCTGGCGACGTCCGGCGGCATCAGTACGAACAACATTGTCTGGCAGGGCAGGAACGCATTCCGTCTGGACAGC
>JBAXOG010000144.1:0-12677 GCA_037133395.1 bacterium
CGCTGGTAGGTCGTAGGCGCTCTCTTCGCGACATTAATTCCCGTAATGCGACCTCGCGTCAGGGTGCTGAACGCAACGCCATCAATACGCCTGTGCAGGGGACTGCAGCAGACCTTATTAAGCTGGCCATGGTGCGCGTACATCGCGAATTGCGAGAGCGTCAGTTAAAGACGAAGATGGTCTTGCAAATCCATGACGAACTGCTGTTTGATGTGCCTCGCGAGGAAGCGGATACGGTTCGTACGTTGGTGCGTAATGCCATGACCACGGTACTCGATATCGGCGTGCCGCTCGATGTGAGTATCGGTGTCGGTGACAACTGGTTGGTTGCGCACTAACGTCTCGCAACTACCGGCGCGTATTCGCGTCCGGTACGCTGGGTCGTTCGGCTTCTTTGCCATAGATCCAGATTTCGGACTCTGCTAGGTCAATTTCATCATTCCATATCACCCCATACCCGTGGGTGTCTGCGTGTACCTTTCGAAACATGGCATCATTTTGCAAGGCACTGAATGGTTCGGTGCTTAACAGTGGCTTACAGTCGTACAGCTTGGCTACGCCATTATCAAACTGAACCCTGAGGGTTTTGTCCGCTTCTGCTCTGACAGAACGGATCTTCGGATATTTCATGTCCGCACTCATTTACATTACTCCAATCCTGGAAGATTCTTGTAATCTTGGGTTTTCCACATATTTGCTAGCTCGTCCTTATACCTGTCTGCCCAGTCAAGTACAAGACGCTGTGCTCTCGGCGGGAGGTCACCTTCAATCATTTCGATGTATAGTATGCCACAATTATATGGACTTGTCACCTTCCGAACGTTAGTGACGGACCGGCCGGGCGCATTTCCGATTCATTGACCTGAGCAAAAAAGCTGGGCGAATAGGCGTCCCCGCCTGTTCTATGACCGTACAGTACCTGTCGAAGCGACTATCAGTTCGTAAGCCTCATACACCAGGAGCTTCGCTGTACAGGCGAGGACGCCTATACTCCCAGTATTTGCACCGAAACGGAAATGCGCCCGACCGGCCTTTTCATACCTCTGTGAGAGACTACACAACAAATTTAACTGTTCTAATGCCGGGTTAAGGCGATCGCACGAGAGGCGGTGTTGTCTGGGGCATCGGTCATGCGCTCAGGATGCCACTGGACCAGGCAGCAGAATGGCTTGCCCGTTAACTTAGCCAGGAGTGTATTGGTTTTGACGGTGACGCTGTGCGCACGCTTGTGCGCAACGCCATGACCACGGTGCTCGATATTGGCGTGCCTCTTGATGTGAGCATCGGTGTTGGCGACAACTGGCTCGTCGCGCACTAGCGTTGCGACGCTCTGGTTCGGCTTGATATTTCCATGAATCGACCCGAGACAAAGCGATGCAGTACACTGGCCATAAGGGTTTGGTATGGCAGACCGTCTTCAACGGCGATGACCTGAAGTTCCTCCAGATCCTTGGATGAGATACGGATATTAACTCTTTTGTCTTTTGCAAGCGTGTTTTTTGCGTACTTGACATGACGCGCAATCTCTTGACTACGATTTGCAACGGGTTTCCATTCGCCGCGTTCAAACGAGTCCAACATGTCTTGTTCTTCTTTATCCAACTTAATCTTTTGCATTGCCTTCTCCTAAGTATTCGCGCGTTGCTTTCCTGCTGGGAATGAGGGTCTTCAGGAATCTACCCTCAGCCGACTCTGTAAACGGCACCACGTAGGCATAATTGCCGACACGAATGATCAGAATTTGCTGACCAGGATACCGTGCCTGATTTGGATGTTCGTACACATCCAGAAGATCACCGCCTTCAATATGCATCACAGCTTGTTCAAAACTGATTCCTCTTTCAACTTTGAGTTGTGCATTCTTCTCAGCGTTCCATTGGTAGTGATGCATGTTAAAAATATAACACAACGTGTGCCTTATGGCAACATTTCCCTTATTTAATTTTCAGTTATGCTAGACGAAAGAGCACCCGCTTACGCATCCGGCGGCTTCTCGCAGGTTGTGCCGGGCAGTTGAGGATGCGCGTTCTTGTGGGGGATATACTTCGCGCCCGGGAAGTCGAGTCTGGGGCGTTCCTTCATCAGTTGGGTAATGGGCTCAAAGGTCTTCAGAATCGACTGGTAATCCGGATCGTCTTTCGAGGCGAAGACCACCTTGCCGCAGGCCTCTGTTCCGCCCGCAGCTTTTGCTAGCGGTGCTAGGAGAAAGTTGTTGTCTTCGATCTGGGTGATGCGTGTATAGAATTTACGCGGAATCTTTTCGTGGCACTCAGCGCAACGTTTCTTTCTTACATCCTCAAGCGTCTTGTCCAATTGCGCGGGGCGCATCATCCGGCTGCCTGGCACATCGGGATGGTTTGTTTTTGAATCTTTGTAGTAGGGGACGTTCAGGTCCATCCAAGCGAAGATGCGGCGCATGGAGCGTTCATCCATGGAAAAACGCTTCTTCCCGTTCTTATCCATGTGACCACTGAGGAGGATCGCTGTCAGCTTGCTGGGATAAGCGCCCCAGGTTCGTGGCTTGATCATGAGGATGTTCTTTTCTGCGCCATTAATGCTGGAAATCCATTTCACGTAGGGATTCTGTCCGACGGCTTCCAGATCTTTGACCCCGTGCTGAAAAGGATCCTTCTCGCCATGCGTTCCTTTTCGTGCAAGATGCTCGTAGGAGACATTCCAGAAGTCGGTCTTGTCACCGGTCAGGTCAACGCCACCGGGCTGCTCGCGCGCATTGTGGCACTTGATACAGTGCTGATCCAATACCGGCTGGACAATGGAGGAGTAGTCAAAATTTCTTCGTCCCCACTCCGGTTCCAGAAGAGCTTCCGGCGGACGCAGGGATGCGATTGCCCGAGTGCTGGTTTTGGCCGTTTGAGAGGCATAGTTTCTGTCTGCGTGGCATCCGATACAGCTCTGTTTCTCGCCGGGCTGAAAGTGGGTGAACGAGCGCATCCGCTGGACGGCACGTCCCTCTTTGTCAAGTGCTAGGAAGTAGAAGGGGACTCCCGATGGAACCTTGAAATGGGCAGATCCGTCCTCCTCCACCTTTGCGTATCCCCAGAGCTTCTTGGCCGCGTAGGTCGCACCGCAGGAGACCAACGGGAACTGGTAGCCATAAATGCCTGTGTGAGGAGCAAAATCGCCCTTCTCAATCTCCTCGACAATGGCCAGCTGTTTGATCTCGCTGCGCGCCACATCGGGTTCAAGACCGTTGTAGACATCCATCATCACAACCGTACCCCAGGGTTCGTGTTCACCTTTAGGCAACGATGACGTGATGACGGGCGGAACTTTTGCCGTGCGGATCGGAATCGGAGAAAAGAATCCCATTTTTGAAACGGGTCTTTTCACCACGGTGCACTCGGTTCCGTCATAGTCCCGTAAGAGGATGGTTCCCAGGTTGGAAACAAGAAAGTATTTTTCGTCAATCGGGAAGGGATTCTCGTAAGGTCCTTTGTTGACCAGTTCGTTTCCGTAGGGGCCGTGGGATTTTCTATTGTTCCCTTCAACATCCGGAATGAAGATCTCAGGGGTGATATTCCGAATGCCTTTCTGCGCGTTTGCGCCGAAAGAGGGATCAATGATGCCCAATGCACCGCGGCATGATCCGTTGTGTCCGGTCAGCACACAGAGGACTTTGCGGGTGTTGCCGATTGAACGGGCCTCCATGAAGGTTCCTGGTTCCAGGACGCGATTACCGAAAAAACCTTCCAGCTTCGTACCGTCGGGCCGCAGGGTCCATAGACTCTGGATCGGGCATGCCGGCCTGTCAACGTATTCCCAGCGGCTGTAAATGACCCTTCCGTCATTCAGAATGCTAGGCGTGAAATCATTCAGGTATCCATGCGACATCTTGAACACGTTGGAGCCGTCCCGCTCCATCCGGTAGAGCAACGGCGAGGAGCTGGTAAAGCAATAGGCGAATGAGAGTTTACGATCAGAGAGGAAGGCGATCCTTCCATCCGGCAGCCAGCAGGGGTTGAAGTTGTTGGACCAGTGGTCAGTCAACAGGACGGGTTTTCGCTCCTCCAGATTCATGCGGAACACCTGGTATTTCGCATCCCGGTCTGTCGTCATGTGGTTCAGATGTCCGCTGGTACCATTATGTTCGGTCAAGGTCGGTTTTCGTTTATAGCTGAAGAGGATCTCTTTTGCGTCATAGGAAAGCGTGCAGTCCATCACCATGCCGCCGTCTGCATCAAAGATCTTTTCAAGTTTTCCGCCCTGCGCATCGGGTGTGAAGATGTGGATGCCACCGCCAGGCTTGAAGGCTTCGACGTGATAGACATAGACATGACTGATGTGATAGGGGTTCCGTTCCACTAACAACATTTTTTCAAACCCCAGCTTGCCGGCATAGAGCTTTTCGGCCAGTGCTGGCGTCTCCTTGATCACCGGTTCGACGTAGTGCATGGTTTCGACACGGGACATGGGTTTCATCGCGATGAACGTACCCAGTGCCTTCTCGTCGGGGGGGACGGAATAGACTTCGATCTCTGCTGCGCCAGGGTTCAGGCATTCGTGATGCCCTGTAAACTTCAGTCTTAACATGGCTGACATAACAGGTTGCTTCAGTCTCATCCGCTGGGGGCCGTGCCCCGCTTTTAAGTCCGCCATGAGCACTGAATCCTTCGTGTCGTCAACAGAGACGGTACATGCCTTAAAAGCTTCGACCGCATAACACGTACGCCCGTAGTAAACCACTTCGGCGATTGACACGGGAGAAGGCCATGTCAGGGTCAGCGTAACACCCTCTGGATGGTTGTTGCCCTTCACGGCCCACTCTTTGCCCGCGCTGTTATTGCGCCCGGCTTCAGGAATGATGCCGTCATTAACACCTGTTGCCGCGTATTGCCCGTTAAACTCAGAAGTCGCCACGACTTTTGCTTTGAGCGCCAGATTCTCAGGTTTCGCCGCAGCAACGGCAAGGGCCGCCCCCGTCAACAGGACTCCGCCCAATAAGACGATTTTCATCATGTTCATTCCCCCCTTATTTACTATAAGAAATCGTCTCAAAAATACCATAACTTTTTGTGAAAAGCAAAAAAAACAAAGCGTCAATCGGTGGGCGCAGTTTCGATTTATTTGTGACTTGTTCATAAGGTGAGTTTAGTTGCGGCTCTACGGCATATGCCGACACACATGCCTATGGAGGGCCACGCTCTGTCGTAGTCGGACGCGACAAAGCGCATCCCTTCAGAGAGCGGGCCATTTTCGTTCCCGTTATTCCAGTATTCCACCAACCCAGCCATTCTAACATTCCACTGAAGTTGCAAACAAATCGAAACTGCGCCCGTATGTCGGTCTCGCTTACTCTAACATTATGCCTTCTTCCTTCATCGCTTCACATTGACTTCGATTTCCGACAAGCCGACATTAGGGCCTACTCCGCCTGTGATGTGGAACTTGACCCAGGTAACGGTTTTGGCGGTAAAGGGCACCTCTTTTCCCTCCCCATTGGCCGGGATGCCCGTAACACTGATTTGGCTTCCGTCACTGAAACTCAACGTGCCTCCGGTTGCATTATCGTCTTTATTGAATCGGTCATACAAAATGACTTTGTCAATGGTCTTGCTGCTACTCCATGTGAGTTGAATCCAGGGGGTCTTCTCTCTCTTTGATGCCCACTCGCCACTTCCCGTTCCGACGTTTGCATCAACCGCATTGGCGGCGCAATACTCGCTACTGAATTCACTCGATGTTGAGATGGCAGCATCGGGTGCGATATTCTCCGGCGTAATGGTGATAGGGCAGGGCGTTGCAAGCACAAATGGGGTACTGGCTGCCGAGAGATTGTGATTCACATCGCATGCCTGCACGGTATAACGGTAGGTGTTGTTTGGACGAACGGTTGTGTCGAGCCAACTGTTGAATTCCTCTGGAAGATCCGCAATCTGTTTTCCATCTCGAAAGACCTTGTATCCTTTTATCGCGTAGTTGTCGGTTGAAGGCTGCCACGATAACGTTACTTTGCTTGAATGCAACAATTGGCCAGACAGTACGGGCACTGAAGGAGCCAAGGTATCGGGCAGGATTCCATTGACTGCCTGTACCGGTGTTGGGAATGAACTTTTCCTGCCCGCGTTTACTGTCCGCACTGTGTAGTAATACGTCCGGCTCAGCCCGGACCTCAAGGCTGGATCGTAATAATGGTTAACACTCACGGAGGCCACATAAGTCCCTGTGCCTGCCTTGAAGTCCTTGCTCGTACTGCGAAAGACTTCAAAGTGCGACGCACTGGGCATATCGTTCCACGTCACCTGGCACCCGTTGGTGTTGAAGGTGGCAGCCATGCCGCTGACTGGCTCAGGCATCGCGCCTCGCAGCAGTCGGAGCGTCTTGAAACCAAATGGCTGAATGGTCAAGGTGACTGCATTTCGGGTAAGTGCCAGAGGCGTCTTGTCGTTCTCAATCAGATCGGTTTCAATGACGGATGTTGGCGCGAACCAGCTCAGATCGATCTTGACGGAGGTTGAAAGTCCTTTAATCTCGTTGAAGCGCAGAATAAGACCGTCACCATTGGCTTCTGCCGTTTTTGCTGCTGTCAGCACGACATTGTTTTTGTCAATGCCGATGAATTGTCCCTTGGCTTTATTGAACCCATGGCCGGCCTGCGCGTCGGCAATTATAGAGGACTTAAGAGGGCTGGCGACTTCAGCGCCGAAGGTTTCAGCATTTCCAGCCTGCCAGCTTCCGCCCGCATGGCTGCGCAGCGCGTATTGGAAGATTGCCCGCCCGGGCTGTGTCTTCTGAAAATTGGTTTGCCACTCGTTGTTGAAGGCCATGCTGTAGATCCATGGATTGTCCGCATTGTAGTTCACGTCCCACGTTTTTTTTGACCAGCCTAATTCCGGTTTGCCATACGAGAGCAGGGGTGCCTGAAGCGAGGCAAAGGTAATTCCCCAGTCCTTCTGGTTGGAGACGTCAACCCATTTATTTATCGTGTAAAAGGCGGTCGAAGATGTATAGTACTGTTCGCTCTCTGGATTGTTGATGTCAGCATGAATACCAGGCCGCATATCGCCGGTCGGCATTTCATGACGTATTCTAAAGTTGTTCACCTTCAACGGGAAACAGAAGTATCCCATTTCAACATTTGCCAACTGACGTCCTTTGACCGCATCATTGCAGAAATCAATTCGTGGTAATGAGTCATATAAAATGACTTTCCGATTCAAGCTGTCCAATCCTGTTGTGGCGCCGTCTGCCATCATAGTGCCTTGGATAGCGCCGACGCAGGTCGACACGGTAGCGGTTGCGACTTGGCCCACTAAGGTGCCTTCCTTGAAGATCACATACTGGTTCAATGGATAGGGTGCTGAAGCATCTACCATTTCCGCGTTTGCGTTCTGCTTGTCCAGAATGCTGGTGATATTGCCCGCGCTGTTGAAGGTGATCTTGAAGAAGTTATTCTCAAGCGTGTTGGCTGTTGTTTTGACGCTCGTTGTAAAGACAGGATCATCGGCACGGGATGCTACTCGGAATGTTTTGTAGCCCAGCCCTGGCACGTTCGCGGCAACAAACACCAACGTGCCGTTGTCGATCTTCTGATCGTTGACCGTTTTGCCTGACTCCACATCAGTGATGTTCAGATGGGCTGGCAAATCACTCTGTTTGAGCGTCACCACGTCGGAACGTTCCCACGACAGCGTATTGTGGATGACGATGGTTTTGCCCGTGGTTGGAATGTTTTTGTTAAGAGCTGCGAGCGAGTCGGTGAGAACCTTGCTTGAGGCAACATCGGAGGCGATGGCTGTATTGCGTTTCCAGCGCCACTGTTCGTCTACTGCCGGTCGTGGCGATCCCCAAGTATGCTCGTCCCACAGGATCATGTTCTCATACGCGTTGGCCAAGGTTTCGTAGGGGTAGCGTCGATTCGGCACAACCACGCTGGCCAACGTTGCAAAGAGTTCGGCAGAACTCAGCTTGTCGTGGTTGACCCGGTTAAGTCCGGTCTCATACGCGGTGGAGGCGGCGCCAAAATTCCACCAGTCTTCGATGGTCCCTTTGTAAGTTGGAATCGAGGCACTCCAGTTTGTGGCGACATCATCAAAGAACGTATTGTAATTTGCATTGATAATCCGGGGGTACACGTAGCCTTTGTCGTTGATGGCCTTGAGGTTCTGGTAGACCTGATGGCTCATCGGACAGTTGTCGCCGCGGAAGGTGAAGTTCACCATCGCCACGTCGTAGGGATACTTGGTGCTGTTCTGATATCCCATCAGTTTGGTCGTGATATGGGAGATGACATCAGGGGTGTTTGCTTCGCAGAACTTCAGTTCATCGATGCAATAGTTTTCTACAGGCGAATTCCAGACCAGCAGTTTGTTGGCTGGGTTTCTGCCCTGGGCGTAGAAGATCTCGGGGTAAACCGCTGTCCCTCTCCAGGGGTTGTGATCCGAGTTGTGATGGATTGCAAACGACTTTGCTCCTGACTCCACCATGGCATCGATGGCGCCCCAGCTCAGCGTGGGCTCGTCGCGCATAATGATGTTTTTGGTGGACTCCACCCCTGTTTTATCTTTGAAGAAACGTTCCGAGAAGTAGGCCGATCGTGCCAACTCTTCCGCGCCCCAGTTACTATGGGCATTATTGGCAAATGCTGCGCCATAAGCGAAGCGTCCCTGCTGCAGCCGTTCCCGCAGGATTTCAAACCAGTCTGCGCTTCGGACACGAAGGGAGGTGTCCAGTTGATACACACCTTCTACCTCCAGCCGGACTTTTGAGTCGTCAGACCACGTGTCTGAATTCGGCATGTCTTTCAACAAAGCCTTGTCCCAGAACCCTGGCCATTTAGTGTCCTTTAAATATTCCTGATAGTCGGTATAACCAATGTCCAAATGTGAGTTGTGTCCAACGTAAAATCTCCAATGACGAATTTTCATCTGGGCATACGTTTGAGTGTCAAGAGCTGTGCCGGCACCATCCTTGTTGTCATACAGCGCAAACGTGACACGGTCGCCGTCCTTAGCCAGTTCCAGCACATGCACGATCTTTGTGGCTTTGCCCACAACCAGTTTACCCAGGGATTCCATATAGGCCGCTTTGCCCGGCACAGTGATTTTTACCCAGGCTTCAAATTCTGTGCCTCCGGTATTGTGAACTATCAACTCTGTTTCGGATTTTAACTGCCCATTGTCGTTGAGTATCCACGGCCTTTGATTCACGCCGGTGATGGTCCCTGATGCGGCTAGAACCATAGTCTGCGCCGTACAGATCACGCTTAAAGAAAGCACAGCAACTTTTGCGAATCCAAACAACTTTTCATAATTACTTTTCAACATAATCCCCTCCGGTTTGTGATTGATTTTACTGCATTAAATTATGCAAATCTTGTAATCATGTCCGAAAATTCATATTGTTTAATATATGAGTATAGATGATAGAGCTGATAATGTCATTGACAAAAATATCATTTTTTCAGTGTTTCAAAGGCAATTTATTGCTCTCGGCGACAGTTGGATTACGAATGTATGCGCACGCTGTCGACGGTGTTACCTTCCCGTGGCCGCGCGTTTTTGAAGATTCGAGAAAATCAAAATCCGTACTCGAATTAACAGAGGCGTTTGTGATAATATAAAAACCTCTTTTATGGTTAGAAATATACAGAATAGACTTCAATACGGAATGCTGTGGATGTTTGCGGGTTTGGTGAACATCCTTCCCTATCGTGTGCTTTTGGCGATTGCCTGGGGTGTTGCCGCATTTTTGTTTCATGTCGTGCGCATGAAGCGAAAAGTTGTGACTCGCCGTATTCGATCCGTATTCGGGGCTGAACTGCCGGAGAAAGAGATCAGGAGGATCGCTTGGCTTTCGTTGCGAAATATTGCCTTTAATGTGGTGGAGATGATGCGCGCCTCGCATATCACCAAGGAATGGGTGAATGAGCATGTGATTGGATTTGAGGAGAAAATGCCCCTTGCCAAGGCGCTGGTCGCAAAACACGGCGGTATCATTTTTGCTGTGCCGCACATGGGTAATTGGGACATGGCCGGGTGGGCCTGTAGTTATAACGGACTTAATATTTTCAGTATTGCTGCGCGACAGAGGAATCCATATATTAATGCGTGGATCATGCGTCAACGCGAAAAAGGCATACGCATGTTGGAACGTGAAGGCAGTGTCTTGAAGCAAGTTATTCGGAACTTAAAGGATGGACAGGTGTTTGCGATTTTGCCGGATGTCCGGATGCGCAGAAAAGATCTCTCCATCCCATTCCTGGGCGGCGTTGCCAATTTAGGACGGGGTATGGCCTCTTTTTCTCTTGCGGCTAATGTGCCGATTGTCCCGGCAATCTTTATGCGGAAAGGATGGACAAAACATGAATTTGTCAATTTTGATCCGCTTTATCCCGATCCAACAAGGGATAAGGATCAGGAAATTCAGCGTCTGACAGAGGCGGTGATGGAGAGACTGGATGCGGCTATTCACCGTAATCCTGAGCAATGGTTCTGGTATAATGGCAGATGGATTCTTGATCCTGTTCATGCAACATCAAAAGGAAATAAAACATCATGATTCGTGTTAATGAAAATTACGCAAAACTCCAAGCGTCTTATCTCTTTTCTGAAATCTCAAAGCGTGTGAAGACGTACCAAGGTGAACATCCTGACAAGAAGGTCATTCGTTTAGGTATTGGCGATGTGACGGAACCATTGCCTCCGGCGTGTATCGAGGCGATGCATAAGGCTGTTGATGAAATGGCCACGCGCTCAACGTTCCGTGGGTATGGGCCTGAGCAGGGGTATGATTTTCTGCGCGAAACGCTTGCCGTCAATGATTTTCAATCACGGGGTGCGAACATAGCGGCGGATGAAATTTTTGTCAGTGATGGCGCGAAGTGTGATACGGCGAATATTCAGGAACTTTTTGCTGACAAACTGACGATCGCTATTCAAGACCCTGTTTATCCTGTCTACGTGGATACGAATGTGATGGCGGGTCGTACCGGAAAGAATACGAAGGGGCGCTACAAAGGGTTTGTTTATCTGGACTGTACGCAGGCGAATGGATTTGTCCCGGAGCTGCCCGCGCAACCCGTTGATGTGATTTATCTCTGTTTCCCGAACAATCCAACCGGCGCTACCGCTACACGCGAACAGCTCAAGAAGTGGGTTGATTATGCAAAGGCGAATAAGGCGCTGATTCTCTTTGATGCCGCGTATGAAGCTTTTATTCGTAATCCTGAGTTGCCGCATAGCATTTATGAAATCGAGGGGGCTCGTGATGTGGCCATCGAGTTTCGTAGTTTTTCAAAGACTGCTGGTTTCACGGGTACGCGCTGTGCCTTCACGGTGGTTCCGAAGTCGCTCATGGGCTATACGAAGAAGGGGGAGGCTGTTGCGTTGCACGCCATGTGGAATCGCCGCCATACGACGAAGTTCAACGGGGTATCCTATCCTATTCAACGCGCAGCCGAAGCTGTCTATTCCACGGCCGGCAAAGAACAGGCTAAGGCACTGATTGATTTTTATCTTCAAAATGCCGCCATTATTCGCGCGACGCTGATCGAGTTGGGTTACGCGGTCACAGGAGGCGATAACAGTCCCTACCTGTGGGTGAATGTTCAGAAGGATTCGTGGAAATTCTTCGATATGCTCCTCAAGCGCGCGCAAATTGTGACCACGCCCGGAGCAGGGTTTGGTCGCTGCGGTCAGGGCTATATTCGGATCAGCGCCTTCAATAGCCGCGAGAATGTCGAAGAGGCGATGAAGCGTCTTCGTAAGGTGTTAAAGTGACGATACAGTTGTACCTAATCGGCCCCTCCTTATGTAATACACTCGGTTAAGAAAAGTTAAGAAAAGTTAATCGAAAATTACGAACTTGAATTTAGAAAGAGAAGAGGTTACAGTATTAATTATTTCAAATTGGTTAGGATTTGTTTGAGTATGGAATTGGGTTTATAAAATTGATTTTGCGCTGACGCGCATTTAAGCTTCCTACAAAAACCGGCAAAGTTTTTTTTACACAGGAGCGAGATGCACGGAGGTGCGCCATTCGGCGCGCCTCCAGATCTCGTGTTTCTGTGGAGGTGCTTGCCGGTACCTTGTAGGATTCATGGACTGGAGAACGCACCCTTTTTATAGCGTAGTCTCCTTAGAAAAGGCACACGCATGACACGACAAGAAAACCGATTCAAAGTTGAGTGCAAAAACCATAAACAAGACATTCCCACCCCCCATTGGGGATCTGCTTTCGCATTATCATCTATCCTTCTTGGTGTCTCACTCTGCGCCCAGGCGACCTCTACCGCCATCACCAACCAGCCGCCGCCATACGCTGGATGGGAGGCATCAACCGACGTGCCCTTGCCGCCACGGCAAGATGAGACACGATTTTTTAAGGCCGAGATCACCTTCACGGCTACGTCGTCCAACAATGTGCAGATGGCGTTCGGAACAGATATTGATAAAGACGGACGCTTGCCTGCCGAGGAGACCTCCGCCACAGTCGGATGGGAGCGTGGTGCATGGTTCATCCTTTCTGGCAGCCTCCTCCAAAGATTCACGTGCGTCCCGCAGGATGCCTCGACAGCGGTAAGCCGCACACTGAAGATGGTCATGCGTTTTTCCGCGAATGGTACGCCTCTGTCGCTTTCCTTCAAGGATGGGGCTGGCAACCTGCTCGCCTTTGACGGACTTGAAGGCATACCCTCGTGGATGAGCCCGAAGCAGTGG
>JBAXOG010000145.1:0-12549 GCA_037133395.1 bacterium
ATAGCAATGATGTATTTCATGATTAAATTCCTTTCGCTTGTTTGTTATCCGTTAGTCTAATACAGTGTAGCCGGTTTCACGGTGATCGACCAGGTCGAGACCAATGCGTTCGGCTTGTTCACCCGCCCGCAATCCGATGATCTTATCAACGATCTTCAGCAGGACAAAACTCATAACGCCGGAATAGACAAGGGTCACGAGCACGGCCTTCAACTGGATCCACAACAACACGGGGTTTCCATAGAAGAGCCCGTTAGCACCTGCGCTGTTCACAGTGGTCGTTGCAAACAGTCCTGTTGCAAGAGCACCCCAGATACCACCGATACCATGTACGCCGAACGCATCGAGTGCATCATCATACCCGAGACGGGGTTTGACAATGGTTACGAACAGGTAACAGATCACGCCTGCGCCCACGCCGATCGCGATGGATCCTGCGGGAGTCACGAACCCAGCAGCCGGGGTTATCGCCACTAAGCCTGCCACTGCGCCAGAGATCAGGCCCAGCATGGTGACATGCTTGTTTTTGATCAGATCCATGACTGCCCAAGCCAGGCCAGCAGCAGCCGTCGCTACGTGGGTGGCCAGGAAGGCACTGCCTGCTAATCCGTTAGCACCTAAAGCACTTCCAGCATTAAACCCGAACCAGCCGAACCACAGGAGGGAAGCACCCATGACTGCGAACGGCAGATTGTGTGGAGGCGACATCTTCTTCGGATAGCCGAGCCGGCGACCCAATACAAGTGCTGCAACTAATGCGGCAATACCTGCGTTGATATGCACCACGGTACCACCTGCGAAGTCCAACGCCCCCATGGTGCGTAAGAAGCCGCCCACACCCCAGACCCAGTGAGCCAACGGATCATACACGATCGTGGACCACAGCAGGGAGAACAGCGCGAAGGCTGCAAACTTCATGCGCTCCGCAAACGCACCTACGATCAAAGCGGGCGTGATGATGGCGAACATCATCTGGAACAACATGAAGACTGAGTGAGGAATGGTCCCCGCGTAATCCGCATTAGGCTCCGCTCCCACATGGCTCAACATGGCCCAGTCTAAGCTTCCAATAAAACCCTTGATATCAGGGCCGAAGGAGAGGCTATAGCCGAATACCACCCATTGTAGCGTGATTAAACACACCAGGGAAAAGCACTGCATCAGGATGGACAATACGTTCTTCCTGCGGACTAGTCCACCATAAAACAAGGCTAAGCCTGGGATAGACATCAGCAAGACAAGCGCCGTGCTGATCAGCACCCACGCGGTGTCTCCCGAGTTCACGACTGGCGCTGCAGGTGCAACCGCTACTGCCGCGCTCTGGGCCCAAGTGCTCGTCGCGGCGGTCAACCCGACACCCGCAATGAGACCAGTCAGTTTGAATCTACTCCTACTTCTGTTCATGACCTTCTTCTCCTATTTGGCGCGCCTTATGCCAGGCGCTGTTTTTATACTCACTACTTCACGTTATTCGTACGATTGTCATGAATAAAGCATATCTTGAGCCAAGTCATGAAAAAAGCAAAAATAACACTTTTTGAGGCAGGTAACCTTATTTTTATGAGATTAATTGCATAAAATGGTAAAAATTGTAAAGAAACGGAGCGAGGCTTTGGTTAAAGCTGTAATAATGCTGGCCAATAATGGCCAGCGGCGGTAACACGGCGGGAATGCCAGCGGTGGGAATGCTGGCCAATAATAACCAGCGGCGGTAACACGGCGGTAAGACCAGCGGCGGTACCTGGGTAGCGGCAGTAACTGCCGCAGGGCGTTGTCGCCCTGCACTACAGGCCCTGGCCGCAGCACTTCTTATACTTCTTGCCACTCCCGCAGGGGCAGGTATCGTTACGTCCGATGTTGCGCATGTCATTTTTGAATTGGGGCGACTGCTGACGTGGCTTATTAGACATGTGTTCCAACATGGCGTCAAAGTTTGCAACAGCGGACTGCGGAACGTCTGCTGAGATGGGGCGTGAGGCGGACTGGGCGGGAAGTTCTCCGCCCGCAAGCATGTTTATGTCCGCATGCATAGTCTGTATGCGCGAGGGTGGCTGCGCCATCATGCGATGGTAGTTCTGGACTGTTGTCGCACGGAAGACGGAGGTCGCTACTTCAGTCTTGATTTGCGTCATCAAGGCTTCGAACATACCAAAGGCTTCACGCTTGTATTCGACGAGCGGATCGCGTTGGCCGTAAGCACGGAGGTTCACGCCGTGGCGCAGTTCGTCCATGGCGCGTAGATAGTCCTGCCATTGCTGGTCGATACAGTTCAGGAAGACTCCACGCTCCATGAACGGCAGGACGCGCTGGTCTTCCAGGGTGCACTTCAGTTCGTACGCTTCAGCGACTCTTTCGTAAATCAGTTCTGCCGCTTTCTCAGGTTGGCCTTTACAAAGAACCATCTCTTCTAACGTGAGCGGAATCGGGAAGGTATCTGTGACCCAGTCAGCCAAATCTTCAGGCTGTGAATCCTTGGCGCTGGTCAGATATTTTTCGCACTGGGTTAGGATAATATCGTTAAACACATCTAAAATGCGTTCGTGTGAACTATCTGACATGAGAACTTCACCGCGCAATTCGTATACAACAGTACGTTGTCTGTTCATCACGTCATCGTATTCAAGTGTACGTTTGCGGATGGAAAAATTCTGCTGCTCGACACGTCGCTGCGCTGTTTCAACGGAACGGTTCAGCCACTTGTGTTCAAGGGCTTCGCCCTCTTCCATTCCGAGACGTGTCATGATACCTGCAATACGGTCAGACCCGAAAAGGCGCATGAGCGGATCTTCTAACGAGATGTAAAACTGTGACGAACCCGGATCGCCCTGACGTGCGCAACGTCCGCGCAACTGGCGGTCAATACGACGCGACTCATGGCGTTCAGAACCAATGACATGCAAGCCGCAAGGCTTTTCTACTAGCATATCGCGGAGCGTCTTGTGACCCTCTTCATAAGTCTCATGCAGCTTGAGCTGTGACTTGATAGTGGTGTCTGGCACCCATACGACGCTTGGGCCGAGCTTGATGTCCGTGCCACGTCCAGCCATGTTGGTTGCGATGGTGACGGCACCTGGCTGTCCTGCGAGCGAAACGATTTCTGCTTCACGCGCATGATTCTTTGCGTTCAGGACATTGTGCGGAATTTTTGCGAGGCGCAAGAGGCGGCTGAGAACTTCGGATGTATCAACGGTGACCGTGCCCAGCAGGACGGGTTGCCCATTGGTGTGGCGCTTGAGCACTTCATCGATAATCGCTTTGTACTTTTCGCGCTGTGATTTATAAATCTGGTCGTTACTGTCCACGCGCCGCACGGGGCGATTTGTCGGAATGACCATGACGTCGAGCTTGTAAATGTCATGGAATTCCGAGGCTTCGGTCTCGGCTGTGCCCGTCATGCCGGCCAGCTTTTGATACAGGCGGAAATAATTTTGGATGGTGATGGTGGCGAGCGTCTGGGTTTCGCGTTCGATTTCCACACCTTCCTTGGCTTCGACAGCTTGATGCAACCCATCACTCCAGCGACGTCCCGGAAGGACACGCCCCGTGTATTCGTCAACGATGTAGACGCGATTGTCTTGAACGACATATTCGACATCCTTTTCGTACAGGCAGTAGGCGCGGAGCAACTGGTCCACATTATGAACGCGTTCGCTTCGCGTCATGAAGTCGGATTGGATCTTCTGACGCTGTTTTGCGCGTTCATCGCCTGAAAGGGAGGTATCGCCGTCTAACGCAGAGAGTGCAGAGACCAGGTCCGGCATCACGAACATCTCGGGGTCAGCGGGCGAAAGCGTCTCGTTGCCACTGTCGGTCAAAGAGACTTCGCGTGTGCGTTCATCGATGGTAAAGAGAAGCTCTTCTCGTAACTCACGTCCCTGTTCTTTGCGCATCTCTGTGAGCATCATGTTCTCGACCTGCTCATGTAATTTTCGGGTGGACGGTTCTTCCAGCATGTGCAAGAATTGCGTGTGTTTCGGCATGCCATGATAGATCTGATAAAGCTTAAACTTTACTGTTTCTTCATCCTTTGCCTCAAGTGCCTTCTTTGCATCCTCAACGAGCTCGTTACAGATATCCATTTGGCGACGGACGAGGCGTTCGACGCGTGGTTTGAGCTCCACGTATTGAGCGGTTGAAGAGTGGGCGGCCGGGCCGGAAATGATAAGCGGTGTACGCGCTTCATCGATGAGGATGCTGTCCACTTCGTCGATGATAGCAAAGTAATGTCCGCTTTGTACGACTTGCTGAGGTTCGACGGCCATGCCGTTGTCGCGCAGGTAGTCAAAGCCGAATTCGCTGTTAGTGCCATACGTGATGTCACACGAATATTGCTGGCGGCGTTCCGAGGGTGACATACTGTTTTGAATGCAACCAACGGTAAGTCCAAGGTATTCGTAGATGTGACCCATCCATTGCGCATCACGGCGGGCGAGATAGTCGTTGACGGTCACGAGGCGCACATTTTTGCCACTCAGAGCGTTGAGGTAAAGTGGCAAGGTCGCGGAAAGGGTTTTTCCTTCACCCGTCTGCATTTCCGCAATTTTGCCTTGGTGCAATACGATACCCCCCACGAGCTGGACATCAAACGGAACCATATCCCATCTTAGTTCATGTTCGCAGACAATACGCGATGTGCCGCAAAGACGCCGGCAGGCATTTTTCACGGTTGCGAAGGCCTCCGGAAGGATGGAATCCAGTGATTCGCCCTTGGCTACACGCTGCTTGAATTCATACGTCTTTGCTTTTAACTGATCTTCGGACAAAGCCTGATAAGCGCATTCAAATTCGTTAATCTTGTCGATGATCGGGTTTAAGCGCTTAACTTCGCGTTCGTTGCGGGTTCCAAAAATAGCTTTAAGTAGAAAATTCATGAACAGTCCTTCGTCTTCTTTTTATTCGTCTTCGACTTCGACGATTTGACCGTCGAACATTTTAATCGCTTGTTTGAGAGTAGGGTCGTCGTAGCTGAACGCGGTCGCCTTTTGAGGTGTTGCTGCTGGAGGTTCGGCTGTTCGGATGGAATGAAGACGTTTGAGAATATCCTCGAGCGAGACCGTCTGAGCAATACGTGCACAACGGATAAGCGTCATTTCAATCAACGTCCTCACAGATAAAGCAAAGCGCAGACGGCCTTCCATTTCCGCGAGCTGATCCGCGATTTGTGTCACACGGCCTGCATCCGCGAGAACAGACTGCTCCATGAGCGTCTTAAGCTGTTCGGGTGTTGCATCTAGATTCTTCATGGTTTCGGCACCGACATACTGGCATACCAGCAGGTTTCGAAAGTGTTCCATGAGTTCCACCGTCAGGCGGCGCATGTCTTTGCCCGCACTGTCAAAAGCACTGACAAGCCGCAGAATTTCGGGCATGTCGCCCTTGAGCACGGCAGTTGCAAGGCCTTCGAGCGAACGGCGGGAGACGAGTCCGAAGACTGCGAGCACATCATCTTCTGTCAGCGCGCCTCCCTTGAAGGAGACCAGTTGGTCGAGCGATGACAGTGCATCGCGCATACCGCCCTCGGCACCGCGTGCCACAGCAAGGAGCGCATCTTCATCGATGGTGATACGCTCATAATTGCAGATCGTCCGCAAGCGTTCGACAATGAGCGGTGTTTGGATACGGCGCAGGTCAAAGCGCTGACAACGCGAAATAATGGTGGCGAGCACTTTGTCACCTTCGGTCGTCGCGAAGATGAATTTCACATGTGGCGGCGGTTCCTCCAGTGTCTTCAGCAACGCATTGAATGCGTTGGTTGACAGCATGTGCACTTCGTCGATGATGAAAATCTTGAAGCGTCCGCGTGCCGGGGCAAACTGGACCTGATCACGTAAGTCACGGACCTGATCCACCCCGTTGTTAGAGGCGCCGTCGATTTCAATGACATCGAGCGCATTGCCTGCCGTGATTTCCTTACACATCGTGCATTCACAACAGGGCGAAGGGGTTGGTCCATTTTCGCAATTTAATGCCTTGGAGAAGATACGGGCTAGCGAGGTCTTGCCGATGCCTCGCGGCCCCACGAAAAGATAAGCATGTGCAATGCGATTTGTTTCAATCGCATTCTTTAGTGTCCGGGTCACATGTTCCTGCCCGACAACGTCCTCAAAATGTTGAGGACGCCATTTTCGTGCGAGTACTTCGTAAGCCATTAAAAACGTCCCATAGCAGCGAACTTGTCATAACGCTGCTGGAGCAACTGATGGATCTCTATTTTCTTCAGGACAGCGAGATTCTTGAGTATCTCCGTCTTGACTTCTGCGATGGCTTTCGTCACATCCGTATGTGCGCCACCGTCCGGTTCCGGAATGATACTGTCGATGATGCCGAGGCTCTTGAGTGAAGGGGCCGTAATCTTGAGCGTCTCGGCTGCGAGTGCAGCCTTGGTTCCGTCACGCCACAAAATAGAAGCGCATCCCTCAGGGGAAATCACGGAATAAACTGCGTTTTGTAACATCAATATCCGGTCACCGACTGCAATGCCCAGTGCCCCGCCGCTGCCGCCTTCACCAGTGATGACAACGACGATGGGTGTTTTAAGTGTTGCCATGAATTCAAGGTTGTGCGCAATGGCTTCTGCCTGTCCACGGGCTTCCGCCTCGCAGCCTGGATAGGCTCCGGGGGTGTCCACAAGCGAGACGACTGGCAGGTGATACTTCTCTGCCATCTTCATCAAGCGCATGGCCTTGCGATAGCCTTCCGGGCTTGCCATGCCAAAGTTTGCCTCGATGTTTTCGTCAATGCCGCGTCCCTTGCGGTGACCGATGAGCATCACTTTTTCGCCACCGATGGTTGCGAAGCCGCCAATCAAACTACGGTCATCTCCGAACAGACGGTCGCCGTGCAATTCAACAAAGTCCTCGCACAGTAGCTTGGTATAATCCGAGATGTTAGGGCGCTCCGCGTTGCGGGCGATCTGGACGATATCCCATGCGGTTTGTTTGACTTCTTGAACAATTTCCTTCTTTTCGACTGTTTTCTTAGCCATGATGAAAATCCTTTTTTTAATAAATCGGGCAGATCGTTTAACAGGAGCAACCTGCGTACCGAAGTACACTTGCGAGGAAGCTCTTCATTTCTTTGCGAGGCACGATGTGGTCGATAAATCCGTGTGACTGAGTATACTCGGCTGTTTGAAAATCATCTGGAAGCTTTTGCTTGATGGTTTGCTCGATCACGCGGCGACCTGCAAAACCGATCAGCGCTTTAGGTTCCGCGATGTTGAGGTCGCCGACCATTGCATAACTGGCTGACACGCCGCCTGTGGTGGGGTCGGTCATAATCGAGATATAAGGAAGACCGGCTTCTTTCAGGCGTGCAATCGCAGCGCAGGTTTTGGCCATCTGCATGAGCGAGACAATGCCCTCGTGCATGCGTGCACCACCCGAAGCACTGACAATAATCAGGGGAGTCTTTCGTTTGAGTGCCTCTTCTGCTGCCAACAGGATACGTTCGCCCGTACCGCTGCCGAGGCTGCCGCCGAGGAACTTGAAGTCCATGACACCGAGGACTACCGCCATCTTCTCGATGGTTGCCGTGCCGGTCAGGATAGCCTCGCCCATACCTGTCTTCTCGACGGTCGCCTTGGCCTTGTCGGCATAAGCGCCCGTTGAATCCTTAAACTTGAGCGGATCATTTACGCTGACCTGTGCATTCAATTCCTTAAAGCTTTTTGCATCTGTTATCAGTGCGATGCGCTCACGGCACCCGAGACGGTCATGAAAATTGCACTGTGGACACACTTTGTTAGCCGCGTTCCATTTTGCCTTTTCAACATAAGCCTTGCACGATGGGCAAATTGCCCAGACTGCTTCAGTGGGTACACGCAGAGGCGCCTCTGCCACTTTTTCAAACCATGCCATAATAATTTTCTCCTTAACTATGCCAGAAGAGCAACGCCTGCTCCTCATATAAGATTAAGTATCATAGCAGAAACCCACCTCCCCTGACAAGTATCTAAGCCGTTCAGAAATGTTAGAATTTTTAATGACGAGGACATCCCTCAACATGGATTGTTCTGTGGACGCGTCAATTTTGAAAAAAAGTAACAAATTAATGCGACGAGCACAAGAAAACCAGTTAACGAGAGAATGATGCCCCAGCGCACGGTCCAAGACTGGTAGCGGAATGTGATGGTCTGTTTGCCGGGAGGGACCAACACGCCGCGATGCATCAGGTTGACGCGCAGGATTGGCGTTTCCATGCCATTAATCGTTGCCTTCCAGCCAGGATAATAGGTATCGGCAAGAACCAAAAGTCCGCCCTGTTGGGAGTGAGTTTCGAGGGCGACTTGGTTTGGGCGATCAATCGTTATAGTTACTGACGCATTTGTTATTGATGACACAGGAGGCGTTTCAGCCCATGACCGGAGTGTTTTCTGGACGGTCTTAAAATCTTGTTCTGAATGTATAAGGGTTGTGAGCCGGGGGTTCAGCGTACCGTCCAGCGTTTTTTTCTTAATGTCCGCAACCGTGTCGATGCGCAACACCTGTTGGGCGAAGCGCGCGCGTGGCAGGGAATTTGTCAACTGATACAGATGTGACACGGAGGAGGGTTGCCCGTGATAAACCAGAAAGGGAGAATCCTGGAACTTGGGAAAGATCAGCCACTGGACTGAAAGAGCTTGTAGCCATTGGTAATAGGCTTGGTCGGCATGCTGCGCTCGAAGTTCGACGAGGAGTCCGTATCGATTATGGTCTCCGATGATGTCGACGACCCAGCAAGGTGAAATACCCGTATAAGCATTTAAGGAAGGGATGCCGTGTAACAAATTAGAGTTGGGTTGTAGTAGATTGCGATGGAGATAAAAAGGGGTTAAATCGCTCGACCATCCCTTTGCGAGGCGTAATGTTCTTCTATGATGATCAGGTGCATCTGGCGTGTAGACGCGACCCGGATTCAACTGTTTCCGGATGACGCAGGCTGTTTCTGGGGCGGCAAGCCAGGCACGGCTTTCTATCATTGGATTTTGGCGGCGATTGTGATAAACCAAGTCGATCATTGTAATTCCGACAAACAAGACGCCTATAAATAATCGGTTCCGTGTAGCGGCATGCGACGGGATAAAGCGGACGAGAAAGGTTTGAAGCCACGTGAGGCCGAGACCGCCAAGGAGCGTTATTGATAGTACCGTGACAAAAAGAAATCGCGTGGGGAATCTAAAAGAAGAAAAGCCAGGTAACACGTTAAAGGCCAACTGATAGAGGGGTGTAAGGGGGCCCAAGACCAAGCAGAAGGATAAGAGACAGACGAAGCTCCAAAAAACGAGTTGCCCTGTTTTCAGTTCTCGTGTAGGACGGTCCTGTTCTGTTCGCGTATTTTTCCTGACCAGACGGGATAATCCTATTCCCATGGCGAGCAAAGCGAGTAATAGGGTAAACATTCCCGCATAGCCATAGACTTCCCAGAAAAGAGCCTTTTTTAGAAATGTAAAGCTGAGATTGGAGATGTCGCCAAAATAATAGGGGCAAAAGAAGGTTAATACACAAGGCCATGGATAAGGCAAGACAGTTGCGGCTTCAAAGGATACACCTGCAGCCCGGTCTGAGACGGTGCCGAGCTCCCAAAGAGGCAGTAACAGCATCATGCCCATGAGCGTTCCGAGCAACACGGTCCCTGCAGATCCAATGACGAAGGGTGAGACCCGTCGCACAGCCGCTTTGAAGGAACGTCCCCAAGACAACCCGCTCAGATGCCATAAAATAAGGAGGCCATAGAAAAGGGAACAAATGTAAACGGTTTGTGGAAATCCCGCAAGGAGTTGCATACCGAAGCAGAGACCGAACAGCATCAGCCATAAGCATGTGCGGGCAGACGGCATGATGCGTGTAGTCTGTTCATCGCTATCCTGAGGGGACATGGCTTTCTCTAGGCAATAGAGGGCATAAGGGAAAAAGGCAACCGTGCTGATGATTCCGAGATGGCGCATTTGGCAGGCAAAAAAGCCTGACCAGGCAAAAGAGAATCCCGCGAGAAAAGCACCCGCCCGAGAAGCACCCAGATGTCGAGATAATGCATACGTCCCAGTTGCGGTTATCATCAGGAGGATGCCATATAAGAGACCTAATGCTAACGCCGGGGGGAAGCCAGCAAAGAGAATCAGGGAGATGGGGTCTACGAAAAAAGGAGTCCCGGTCATGACGTTTGATGTCCAGAACGGGAGTTCACCTGCTCGGAGGATCGTACCTGCTTCCACCCGTATGGGAAATTCGCCATCTGCCAAATCAGAAACAAAAATATCTGAAGGGATGGGGATTTCTTTCCCCTGAATGAGGCGATGATAAGGGGCAAGCACAGCGATACACAGGGCAATCAAAACGCATAAACGTGTCATCTGTTCTTTCATGGGTTTATGTGTACAGGCTGATAGAACCAATAAGCAAAAGAGGCATGGTCGCCATAGATGGTTATCCGAGGATTGGGCTGTGTAATCGCTGTGGCTGGGAGCGTGAAGGCAATCTCCGAAAAAACATCCTTGTCTTCAGTGATGGGAATTTCGTAGTACCCCGCTTCCTTGTCATCGATGTGTACCCGTAGTTTGAGCGGCGAGTTAAAACTGAACGTATAGGAGCTTTGAGATGCGCCATTGCGGAGTCGAATAGCCGTGGTGCTTGTTGTTCGCAGAATCACGCGAAGGGGCAGATGGGGGGTTACGCGAAGGGTGAGACTTTCGCTGCCGAGAATCGCACGCCCCACATCAGCCAGAAAGTTTGTTCCTGATTTCCCTGTCATCAGGAAGGGATAATAGTGGGCGCGATAGAAGCGGCTGAATTCCGAGTAATTGCACCGTTTTTCATCTTTGATGTACCCAATGTCGACACGTTCGATTTCTTTCCACTCGGATGAGCGTGGAGATTCTGCGAGCGGGTTGAGACTGAGGTCGAGCGCGGTCCAATCCGCTTTTGAGATAAACATGGAATCAAGCGTGACAGGTGTTCTTGTTTTGTAAAAAGAATTTGTTTTTTGATCAAGCCATGCGGCCATTTCTGGATCGAGCAGCCAATAATCAAACCGCAAGGCCGGTTCATGCTTTATTTTGTCTAGATTGGTAATCATGTCCGTTTCAAGCACCAGAAAATCAGGGGAATAAAGCCCGGGAAGATGCATGATACGTCGTCCTGGGAAGGCATAAACCGGAGCAAGGAAAGCACCTACTTTAGTATCTTTGGGCAATAAAGCATCCAATGTTTTTAATGCCTCGTATTTCTGGTTGGACACTTGGCTGTTGAAATCAAAACAGCATAACATCCAGAATGCCGTGATAGCTTGAAAAACGATTAATGCCCATACGGGAAGGGACTTGAAGTGCGAAGCGAACCGGAGGTGCCGTGTTAGCCATGTTGCTCCCTCTGCCGCATAAATCAACCAGATTGGGAATACCCATGCTAGATAACGGTCGAGGTTTGTATTCTGCCAACTGCTTATGGCAACCGCTCCCAGAGCAGCCACGACAGCAATGATCCACCAGAGCTCTTTCCAGACCCCTTGCTTGAGCCAGGGACGGTGCCAGATGCCGATCCATGCAAAAATTGCGCCAAAGAGTGGTAAAAAGAAAAATTCTCGTGGGGGGGCCTCTGGGATTCCAAGAAAGAGTTCGCGCAACATTCGAATGGCATCTTTTGCGCTGAGAAACACGGCGGGGAGCAAATCGTATTGCTTGAAATATCCCTTATAGAGGATCGAGTGAAATTGGGCATCTCCTGTGAGCCAGATATTAAAAAGGGGAACACTTATTGCGGAAAGTGTCCCAGTGGCGGCGATGGTCCATTCGACCTTGGACGCGGATTCTCGCCAGAAGAGGCGGCGACCGATCAGTAGGACAGGGAAGAGTATGGCTAGGACGCTACCTTCTGGTCTGCACCAAGGAGCCAAGACCAGTAGACAGGCGAATGTCTTTGTTCGGCCAGTCAATAAGGTGGCAAAGAGTCCGGCGCTCACCGCCATGAAGAGCCCCGTGTCTGTTTGCCCCATTGCTCCGATGGTCGCTTGACCGTTGAGGGCGAGAAGCAGGCAGGCGACTCCGCGCGAAAGAGGAGTCTGGCATAGTCGTATTGCGATACTGGCCCAGCACATTAGGAAGATGAGATAGAATCCAGCATTTAGCGCAAAGCCGGCTGTCAGCAAATGGTCGCCGGTTGCACCAAGTGCGTAGGGGACAGCCAACAGGAAGGGGTACAGATGGGATGTGGTGCCTGTTGAGGGTTTGTCGCCTGGCGTAAAGATAAAGGGTTGTCCGAGTGTAATTTGACGTGCAGCTTGACAATATAGCAATGTATCGGGTTGGGGTGTTGCAATATAATTATTCGGGGAGGCCATTGACCCCACAAAGTAATAGGCTCCGATCTGTACCAGTCCACAAAAAACCATGAGCTTAATAAGTTGGGGGGTCGGTAATAGAAAAAGACTATTTACGTTTACATTCATTGATAACTTAATATAGCAGAAGGTGTATTGAAAAGGAATTAAACTTTGTTCTATAGAAAAAATAAGGATTACATAGGTAATGGGTCAGTTTCTGGGGGGTCGCGGTTTCGTCATGGGTAAACGCCAAAA
>JBAXOG010000146.1:0-12540 GCA_037133395.1 bacterium
CTTTGTCATAATCATTTTCTATGCTTCTCTCCGTGATAAGGGAAAAACTAACAACGAAAGAAGGAGGTATCACATGAAGACAACCAACGTAGTACAGCACGAAATGATCGCGGTTCTGTTATTGGGTGTAGCGAGTCAGGGGCTTTTTGCGCAAGAGCAGCGCGAACCACCACGTGATCGGCCGCCTCGTAATGAAGGCGTGCGCCATGAAACAGAATCTTTGACAGCCGCGCAAATTGAGCAGGTCAAAAAGATTCTCTCTGCGTATGATGCAAATACGCTGACAGCCGATCAGGCTAAAGCGATTCATGAATCGTTTCGGCAGGCTGGTTTGCCCGGTGGACCTGCGATGAACAGTGCAGTGAAGGCAGCAGGAATCAATCCAGACAAGCTGCGTGACCTTGCGCCGCCTCCGTCTGCCAACCGCGAGGGCAATGGTAATGACCGTCCACAGGCTCAAGCTGGAGGCGAACGCCAGGAACCTGCTCGTGAGGGCGAGGCGCTTCAACAAGCGCCAACAGGAGATGACAAGCAGGAGTCATCTGACAAGAAGCGGGGCGGGCCGCAGCAGTACTCGATCTCGCAAGCGATCTCCGATCAGGCACAGCTTCACACCATTGCCTTCAGCGGGCTTGCGTTTGTGACAGGCGACTATGGAGCAGACACCTTTCTGCCGCCGGGCAAAGCGTGCGACTTCTTCGGGTTCCAGTATATGAGGGATATTGATGTCGCGCAAAAAGGACACAACCCCATATTCCTTGATCGCGTCGCAGGAAACGTGTTGCACATCTTGAACGACAGCCAGCGCGCCCTTTTCGCAACGGCCGCGCGGCAGGAAGCTGTGCAGCTTCGCGCGCTTGCGGTAAAGCGTCTGCCCCTCATCAAGGCGTTTTGCCGTCAACTCGACGGAAGTATTCCCGCTGGCAGTCAAGGACTGAACAAGGCCGCCGTGACGAAGTACGTGGGGGATATCTTTGCCTTTGACGCTGAGATCAGTTACAAGCGCGCCCAAATATTTGGGCAACTCGTGGTCTCCTTCACGCCGGAGCAGAAGGCTTATTTGGCCAAGATGAAGTTCGGTGACTTCAACACGTGGCCAGCAGTCGATATGGAACAATACAAACTTCCTCGCCAGACGGAGAAGATGGTGAATGTAGCCTACATGACTTATGCGAGCGAATTCTTCAGTTGGTACGCGGGCTCTGTTGATGCCGATGTCTATTTCTGTCCGGAACGCCATGGCACTTACTTCGGTGGATTCTACATGAAGGACATGCCTGCAATGAACAAGCGTGACTTTGACATCAGCACGTCTGTCACAGGCGACAGCGGCAAAGAATTTCTCAATACGCTGACCGCTGCACAACGTCCCGCTATTACGGCTATTCCCGACCTGCAACGTCCGGCACTTCAGGAGATTATTGAGGTGCGTCGTGCGATCTCCACGGAGCTGCGCATGTTCCTTAAAGGCCAGCAGGCGGATCTCAAGAAAGTGGTCACACTGGGTCGACGTTACGGTGAACTGGACGGTGAAATGTCGTATGCTTATGCGACTGGCTTCGCAAAGGTCAACCGGACCCTGACGGCTCAGCAGCGTGCCATGTTTATCAAGCTCCGTAACCTATCTGGCTACACGAGCGCTCCATACTACATCTATTCCGATCCGGTACGAGAGGAAGTGAAATTACCCAACACAGACCATTTCTTCTTCCCAGTAAAATAAGCAATGAGTAACGAGAGGGGGTAAGCATCATGAATAAAATACGACACGCACTGACTATTGCTATGGTGTTTGCCACCTCAACCTTCGCCTACGAGGCGTTTCAGGGGCCGACGGAGTTGCTCTATTGGAGCACCAACCAGACGCAAAACGGATATACGTTATTTGGCGTGCGTGGGATAACCTATTTGCTCGATATGGAGGGCCGTATGGTGCACACATGGCCGATTGGTACCAATCCGCATCTACTCGATGACGGTAGCATACTGGATGCGTCGAAGGATGATCCTAGCGGGTTTGGCGGTTTCTCTCAAGTGTCGTGGAGCGGCAGTAATATGTGGTCGTACACGGAATCGCGCACAGGGTACTTTCCGCATCACGACTTTGTCCGAATCTTTAATCCCAAGCTCGGCACAAACACGACGCTTTACATCGCCAACAAAAATTACACGTATAGCCAATGTATTGCGGCAGGCTGTGACCCGTCTGCGGGACCTTACACTAATGCGCAAATGGATGTGATTGTGGAAGTCAATCAGGCAGGCACGATCATCTGGGAATGGGCTTTCTTTGATCACAGGGTCCAGGATTATGATCCCGCGAAGTCAAATTATGTGGGTTCGGGTAAGACGATTGCGAATTATCCTGGCCGATTGAATATCAACCTTGCAGGACGACCAGTACAACGTGACTGGTTGCACTGCAATTCCATCGATTACAACCAGACGCTCGATCAGATTGTTATTAATTCGGTGGGTGGCGAATTTTATGTGATCGACCACGGCAACACCTTTATTGCGGGTGATCCAACAGGCAGTGTCGCGCTTGCAACCGGATCTGCCGGCGATTTCTTGTATCGCTTCGGTGATGTCGCACGCTACAACCAGGGTGCTGCCCCATCGCTCCTGGCCAACTGGACTGAGTCATGGAGTGGCAACAAACAAATCGGGGGTACTCATCACGTGAGTTGGATTCCGTCGGGCCTACAAGGCGCGGGCAATTTCCTGATGTTTAGTAACTCCCAGAATTTGTTTGAGCATACCCAGCAATCCTACGCCATTGAAGTTAACCCTCGTCTCAATGCAAGTTTGGTCGATACCGGCGCCTACGTGAATCCGCCTGACGCGAGTTACACCTTATGGCAGCCGGGGAACAACACCGATAAAACGGGCCGTCTGTTATCCAACCAAATCGTTTGGCGCTACTACTCCAAAGCAAGTCATGGCATGTTTAGCCACATCGGCAGTGGTGCGCAGCGCTTGGCCAATGGCAATACGCTTGTTTGCGCAGATACGGAAGGTCACATTATTGAAGTGACCTCGGCCGGGGAGGCGGTATGGGAATACATTGTTCCTGTGACATCGTCTGGCATTCTGAAGTTCAAGCGCGACAATTGGCCTATGGACAATTCGATTTTCCGTGCCTTCCGCTATCGCGCGAGCGATGCGCCTTTAGTCGGTCGCACGCTGATACCGGGAAACACCATCACGGGTCGCACCCCGTCATATATGGCGCGCTAATACCAGGAGGTCAACTATGAAACAATTTAGCTACTCAAGTCTCATTGTTTTTGTCCTCTTGGGCAGTATCGTCCCGCTGTATGCCTACGAAAGGTTGCAAGGTCCGACCCAAGTAATCTTCTGGGACAAGACGAAAACTTATAACGGATACACCTTCTTTGGCGCGCAGGGATCTACGTATCTGCTGGACATGGAGGGGCAAGTTGCGCACACGTGGCCAGTGGGTATCAATCCACGATTGTTGGACAACGGCAATGTGCTTGATGCGACGAACGGCACAATCAATGGATTCTCTGGGTTGCGCGAAGTGGACTGGAATGGCAATACGGTGTGGTCCTACGCGGAGGCGCGTACGGACTACTCGCCGCATCACGATTTCCTCCGGATCTACAACAGCAAGCTCGGTACCAACACGACGCTCTACATCGCGAACAAAGCTATCTCCTCTAGCCAGTGTATTGCCGCTGGATGCAACGTGACAAACAGCACCTATTTCAATGTGACCGTTGACACGATTGTTGAAGTAGATTCCACTGGAACAGTCATTTGGGAGTGGTGTTTCTTTGATCACGGCATCCAGGACTACAGCGCGGCCAAGACAAATTATGTGGGTTCGGGTAAGACGATCGCAAACTATCCGGGTCGGCTCAATCTGAATTTGCCGGGACGACCGCTGACCAACGACTGGTTACATTGCACTTCGCTGGATTATAATGCCACGCTGGATCAGATTGTTATTGCGGCGGAAGGTGGCGAGTTCTATGTCATCGATCATGGCAACACGTTTCTAGCGGGCAATCCAACGGGTAGCATTGCACTTGCGGCTGGCGCGGGCGGTGATTTTCTCTACCGCTTTGGTGACCCTGCCCGCTATAGTGCGAGCATCGTAAACGTCGCGCCATCGATTCAGCTTAACTGGACTAAGTCCTCCACGGGGTACAAGCAGATCGGTGGCGTGAGTCAAGTCACGTGGATTCCTACAGGCGTGCCCGGCGCTGGACGTTTCCTTGTGTTTAATAACGGTCAGGACCTTTTCGAAACAACTCCTCAATCCTACATTTTCGAAGTCAACGGCTATCTCAATTCGAGTTCCATCGACACAGGAGTTTATGTGGCCCCGCCATCCGCAGGCTACAGCAGCATGTCTGCGCCCGGTCACGACACCGACAAGGAGAAGAAGAATATTTCGAAGCAAGTTGTCTCGATGTTTTACTCGATGGCGAACCAAGCCTTCTTTAGTCCTATCGGTGGCAGTGTCCAGCGACTGGCGAATAGTAATCTATTAGTCTGTTCTGCCTCGGAAGGACATCTCTTTGAGGTCACTTCGTCGGGTGAAGCGGTGTGGGAGTACATCAATCCGATCACTACGAATGGTATCGTCACTTACAAGCCCGACACATGGCCGCTCTCCAATCCGGTCTATCGTGCCTTGCGCATCTCTTCAACGCATCCCGCGCTGACGGGGCGCACGCTGACTCCGTTGACAACGATTGCAAACGTGGCACCAGCCTACCTCTCTTCCCCCGGTATCGGTGATACAGCGCATAGCCCCTTCGCACCTCTCGCCACAAACACGGTGTGGGTAACGGCGACCGTCACAAACCGCCGCACAGTCGCCTCGGTGAAGCTAACCCATATCGTCGGCAGTACGACTAACATGGTCTCTATGCTGGATGACGGAGCACATCAAGATGGTGCGGCAGGGGATGGTCGCTACGGCGTTCAAATCCCTGCCTATCCAGCAAGCACGTTTGTGCGTTACTACCTTACGGCGCAAGATGATTTTGATCTGACCTCACTTGATCCCGCCACAGCGCCTACCAGCTTTTACAGTTACACCGTCCAAGCAGATGCTTCCAATACCGCCCCCACGCTGGATTCACAGATCGATCGTACTGTAAATCCTGGTTATACACTGAGCGTGGCCTGCGTGGCACATGATGCGGATACGCCAGCGCAAACCCTGACCTTCAGTCTGTTAAATCCGCCTACGAATGCCGCGATCAACTCGACCAGCGGTGTACTCACGTTTACACCGTCCTACGTGCAGTACGGTTCGTCGAACCGCATGACAGTTGTGGTGACGGACAGTGGCACCCCGGCGATGAGCGCGACGAATGCGTTTAGTGTATACGTCATCGCCAATACGGCCCCAGTGTTTGTCCCGATGTCCAATCGCACGATTATGGCGGGTGAGACACTGACGGTCACCAATCGCGCGATCGATGCAGAATCGCCGCCGCAGACATTGAGCTATGAGTTTGTGGTTGCGCCAGCAGGGGCCATGATTGACTCCGTGTCTGGCGTAATCACCTGGACGACCTCTGACACGGATGCAGGCACGACCAATACCTTCATGGTCGTGGTCATTGATAACGGCTTGCCTAGCCTGATCGGAATGCAAAGTTTCACTGTGGCGGTGACAGCCGATACGGGTTCGACAGTTGCTTCCGATGCGGTGCTGACCCAGGTCGTTTCGGGGCTCACCTTCACCGAAGGCCCAGCTGCTGACGCATCGGGCAACATCTTCTTCTCGGATATTCCCTCGGACACAACCTATCAGTGGTCTGTGTCAAATCAGCTCTCCATATTCCGTACAGGCACCGGCGGTGCGAATGGCCTTGCGTTTGACCGCTGCGGTAATCTCCTTGCCTGCGAAGGCGATAATGGCCAATTGGTCGCTATCACGCCGCAGACCAATGTGACGGTGCTGACCAGCACCTATAATAGCCTGCGCTACAACGAGCCCAACGACCTGTGGATTGATCCGTCAGGTGGCGTCTATTTCACAGACCCGATCTATTTCGGCCATACGAATGAGCAAAGCGGTGAACATGTCTACTATCTCAAACCGGATCGCAGCAGTGTGATCCGCGTTGTCAGCGACATGGTACGTCCGAACGGTCTCGTGGGCACGCCAGATGGCAAAACCCTTTACATCGCAGACTGGGGCGCAGGTACAGTCTACCGCTATGGTGTCAGCACGGACGGCACACTGTCGAACAAGACGACCTTTGCATCCGTGACCTGCGACGGTATGACGATTGACACAGACGGACATCTCTACTTGGCTGAGAATGTCATCCGCGTGTTTACCTCTTCGGGACAAGAGATCGAGCAGATCAGCGTGACGAATGCCCGACCGACGAACCTCGAATTTGGCGGAAGCGACCGCAAGACACTCTTTATCACGACAGTACCCGGAGCGCTGTACTCGCTTCGCATGAACACGCAAGGCGTACCGCTTGAGTCCCTCGCCAATCAGTCGCTTGCGATCATCTCGGTTGGTACCACGCCCGCTTCACCGATTGCTGGGCAACCGACGTGGGTCACTGCACTCATTACCAATAGCACAGGCGCGGCTTCGGTCACGCTCAATTACAATACGGGTTCAGGCGTGTCCGTCACGAACACCGTTTTTTCAGAGACCATGGCCACTAATGCGGTCAAGCCGTGGGTGGGTGCTGGTTGCGACAATCCGTGGACAGTCAGTTTTTCGGGCGGCAATCCGTTTGAGCAGCGAGTCGGCTCGAACTATGGCACGGGCAATACGAACGGACTTGAGTTCAAGAGCGGTACAATCAATTTGGCAGACAGTATGATTACAGCCAACCGAACAATTGATGCGCGCGGTAGCAGTGCAGCGTTAAGCTTTGCGATTTGGGCAGACGGCATGAGCGGCAGTGCAGGCTGGGCCCTACAGCTCAATCCAGGTACAGGATTCTCCACACGCGTGAGCGAAGTCACCGGCATGAGCCACGCCTGGCAGGTGTATAATTACAATCTATTGACGGGTGATCTGGTCAGCAACCTGATGATGCGTTTCCAGTTCTGTGGTGGGTCCACCAGCAACCGTATTGACCTCGACCAGATTACGTTAAAGACCTTGACCACCAGTGCTGGCTGGATAAGCGCCGCGATGTTTGATGATGGTCTGCATGGCGACGGTGCTGCGGGTGATGGTGTTTATGGTGCACAGATTCCAGCTCAAGGCTTGGGCACGAGTGTGAGCTATTATGTAACAGCCACAGATGGTAGCGGTTTGAGCGTCACCAATCCGCCTGCGGGCACAGGCGGGGCTCTGACCTACGTGGTGGGCAGCGAGGTGACTGCATCCATGTATGATGTTCTTCTCGGCCGACCGACTGATCGTTCGATTGTTGTCAGTATTCTGCCAAGCACGAATTTGGAGGTCTATTGTCAATATGGTACACAATCAGGAAGCTACACAATGCAGACAGCGTCTACCAATATCACTGCAGGTGTTCCGAGCGTTCTGACGCTGGATGGACTCGCTGCGGACACGCTGATGTTCTATCGCTTGCGTTATCGCCAGAGCGGTGAGCCCAGCTTCAGTGTGGGCACCGAGGCGACATTCCATACGCAGCGTGCAACAGGTCATGACTTCTCCTTTGTAATCGAAGCGGACCCCCATTGGAGAGATCCAAACGCAACGATCAGTCCGGATCTCTGGCGTGTGGCACTCGCCAACATGCGCTTGGATACGCCAGACTTCCTGTTCGATTTAGGAGACACCTTCATGAACGAGAAGATTGGCTGGACGAATGAGGCAGAGTGTGTCCAGCTCAGCCGTGAAGTGCGCACCAATTTATTCAGTACGGTAGGGGACTCATTGCCGCTTTTCCTCGTCAATGGGAATCATGAAGCGGAGTTGGGATGGCTTCGTAATTCTTCGCAACCGCAGAACAATCCAGCGGTTTGGGCAACACGGGCGCGTCAGCAATACTATCCGTGTCCAGTGCCGGGGTCCTTCTATTCGGGCAGCACCAACGTGGACAGCTATGTGCAGCAACCAAGGGACGCCCATTATTCGTTCAACTGGGGTAATGCGTTGTTCGTGGTTCTGGATCCTTACTGGAACACCTCTCCGAAACCTGGGCCTTCCACCTGCTGGAACTGGACCTTGGGAACAAATCAGTACCAATGGTTGCAACAAACGCTGTCCCAGAGTACGGCGACCTATAAGTTTGTCTTCGTCCATAACTTGGTCGGCGGCAGTTTTGACGGTGCAGCACGTGGCGGTCTTGAGTACAGTTCCTATTTCGAATGGGGCGGTTACAATACCAACGGCACGTGGGGTTTTACGACTAACCGTCCCGGCTGGTCAATGCCGATTCAGGATCTGTTGCTTTCAAATAGCGTCAGTGCGGTCTTCCATGGGCACGATCATCTCTTTGTGAAACAGGATCTCGACACGAATGGGGATGGCCGTCCCGAACTTATTTATCAGGAGTGCCCACAGCCTAGCGCCACGAACTACAATACCGTATCTACGGCTCCAGACTATGGTTACACTAACGGTATTGTTCAAGGCAACTCCGGACATCTGCGTGTTCACGTGACAACCGCAAAAGCGACTATCGAGTATGTCCGAGCCTATCTGCCCGAGAATGAAGGCGTCGGAAAGACGAATCGTATGGTCACATACTCTTATACCATCGCAGGCGCTGATCCGGAACGCCTGGCCTGGAGCTTGCCGGATACGGGACAGACGGGTAGCTACACCCCGACTTTTGGCGAAGACTCCGACTATACCATCAATTCACCCTCCTACATTGAGAACGGAGACGGAACGATTACGGATTCAGTCACTGGACTGATGTGGCAAAAGACTGATGCAGGCGAGATGACATACGAAAGTGCGACGAATTATCCTGCGACACTCGTGCTCGGCGGCTTTAGTGATTGGCGTCTGCCGACCACACATGAGCTCTACGGCATCATGAATCTCGGGGTGACGAATCCGGCACTCAATACGAATGTGTTCACTGCGACGGCGGCTGAGTACTGGTGGTCTTCCGACCGGCAAGCAAATGTCTCCAGCAACATCTGGTCTTCCAATGCTGGCGGCGGGATCGGTCCACATCCGAAGAGCGAGACCATCAGCGCGGGCGGCATTAAGCACTTCCACACCCGCTGTGTGCGGGGTGTGGCGGTTACCGCTCATCACTTCATCAAGAACGGTGATGGCACGACTACGGACCAAGACACGGGTCTGATCTGGCAGCAGGCGCAACTGAATTCGACGACGAATTGGGAAAGCGCGTTGCAGTATGCCGAGAATCTCACGTTAGCTGGGCGTAGTGACTGGCGCTTGCCAAACATTAAAGAGCTTCAGTCGATTAACGACGAGACGATCGTCAGTCCGTCTGTGAGTACGAATTTCTTCCCAGGGACTGTAAATGGGGCGCGCTATTGGTCCTCTACCACGCGGTGCAATGGCACGAATCAGGCGTGGTATGTGGATTATCAGTATGGCATCGCGAGTTATGACAACAAACAGACCAATTACTGGGTGCGTTGTGTGCGCCAAGGCCTGAGTGTTACGGGGACGACGAATAGTATCGCTGTTCCAGGTGTCTCAGATTCTGTCTGGATCACGAGCGCGATCGGCTCCATCACCAATCTTGCGCAGGTCGCACTTGTCTATGACGCAGGGGCTGGCGCAGTCACGGTTATGATGGTGGACGATGGGTTGCATAACGACGGCGCGGCCGGTGACGGCATCTATGGCGCACTCATAACTGCATTCCCCAGCGGTACGACTGTGCGCTACTATGTGTCAATTAGTGATGCGGTGGGGCGTCAGACAAGTGATCCAGCAGGCGCGCCTTCTACGCGTTACAGCTATACAGTCGCTGGATCGTCTGGGAGCGTCTCCTTCACGCCTAAGTATGTGCGCATTTCGGGCGGAAGCTATGTGATGGGCGATCACTTCAACTACATCGACCCCGGACATCCCAGCGATGAAATTCCGTTACATACGGTTACGATCTCGACGTTCTATATGTCCACGACCCTGTTGACATGCCGCGAGTACTGCGACTATCTCAACAGTGCCAAGACACAAGGGCTGGTCGAAGTGCGTTCAGGCTTGATCTACGCCGTGGGTGGCACCAATGTGTACTGCGACACGACAGCTGCTTATCCCTACAGCACGATTGTGTGGACGAACAGCGCGTACGCGGTCCGCAGTGGACGCGACCTTCACCCCATCACGGGCATCCGCTGGTTTGGTGCGATCGCCTACTGCAATTGGTTGAGTGCTCGCGATGGATTAGAAGTGTGTTATGATCTTGCCACAGGCGTGTGCGACATGACCAAGAATGGTTATCGATTGCCGACAGAGGCGGAATGGGAATACGCCGGACGCGGCGGACAGACCAGTCCTTATTGCATCTTCCCGTGGGGGGACGACACTAATATTGACGGACGTCTCGCGAACTGGGAGGGATCGGATGATCCGTGGGAAGCCGCTGATTATCCGCGTACGACACCGGTGGGTTTCTTTAACGGCGCGCTCCGTACAAAGGCGGATTATGGCTGGCCCGCCACAAACGTCACGTACCAGACACGTGACGGTTCAAACGCCTACGGTCTCACCGATATGTCGGGTAATGCCTGGCAGTGGGTCAATGATTGGTACGGAACGAGCTATTACACAAATTGCATCACCGGCAACATCGTGACTAATCCGCCGGGGCCGGCTGTCGGCTCACCCATGCCAGACGGCCAACCGTGCCGTGGCTTGCGTGGCGGCAACTGGTGGAATGGCGGGGGACAGACCTACTATGGACATGGACGCGTCGCAAACCGTGATCCTTCGTATTTCCGCGGCCCTGATCCCTATACCGGGTTCAATGATCCCAATGGCCCGTGGTTCCATGTCGGTTTCCGTGTCATGCGGCCCGAGAAGCTCACGCAGACGGTAGGACTTGTTATGAATACTGCTAGTGCCTATCCTGGTTACACATTGATGGCACCGATGCACGACAAGACCACCTATCTGCTCAACAATCAAGGGCAGTACGTGCATAAGTGGGTCAGCGAATATGAACCTGGCCGTGCGTCGTATTTGATGGAGAACGGACACATGTTCCGTGCGGGCATGGTTATGCAGGGCGGACCCTCGACGGGGGGTGGTGAAGGCGGACGCATTGAAGAGTTTGACTGGGCGGGCAATCTTGTCTGGGCGATTGATTACTACAGCTCGACCTATATTCATCATCACGATTTCAAAGTTCTTCCCAACGGCAACGTACTGATGCTTGTGGCAGAGAAGAAGACCTTGGCCGAAGTTATTGCGGCCGGTTTTCAAACGAACTTGCTGGACTCGAGTATATTCACGCAGGGATACATGTTGCCTGACTGCCTCGTCGAGGTTACCCCCACGCGTCCTTATGGCGGCACAGTGGTTTGGGAGTGGCATCTCTGGGATCACATGATTCAAGATGTTGATTCCTCAAAGAACAACTACGGTGTGGTTGCAGATCACCCCGAGCGGATCGACGTCAACGGCCCCGGCATCAAGATCCCGCAGTTCTGGAATCACGTGAACGGAATCGATTACAACGTTGCGCTGGACCAGGTGATGCTCAGCATCCGTGGCAATAACGAGGTGTTTGTGGTAGATCACGGGGTCACCACAGTTCAGGCTGCAAGTCGTGCGGGCGGACGCTACAACAAAGGCGGGGACATTCTCTACCGCTGGGGCGATCCTCAGCAGTACAACCGAGGGACGGTCGCGAACCGCCAGCTTTATCAGCAGCACCACACGCATTGGATCGCCCCTGGCCTTCCGGGTGCGGGCAATATTCTGATTTTCAACAACGGCATCGGTCGTGGTTACTCGACCGTTAATGAGATCGTTCCGCCTGTGGACAGCGCAGGGAACTATAGCATTTCGGCTGGTGCAGCCTTTGGACCTGCTTGGCCGACGTGGACGTATATGGCCAGTCCGACGACGAACTTCTACTCGTCCGAAATCTCAGGTTGCCAGCGTCTGCCCAACGGCAACACGTTGATCTGCGAAGGCATCAAGGGTAACCTCTTCGAGGTCACGACTGCGGGACAGATTGTCTGGCGTTACATTTGTCCGGTCACCTCTGAAATTCTGTCACAGGGCAGTACGGTGCCGAGCGATCCAGCCCGACCGGATCAGCTCATGAATGCCGTGTTCCGTGTGTACCGCTATCCCACGAACTACGTCGGACTTGCAGGCAAAGATTTGACACCGCACGGCACCATCGAAACCTACACAGGCACAACGAACGACTCTGTGGGGTTTGGTCTGCCCGATGTCTGGGTGCGGGCGAATTTTGGCAGTCTCTCGGCAGTGACATCCACCAGCGACGCGGATGGAGACGGGATCGCGGACCTTATGGAATATGGATACGGCATCATTCCGACACTAGCGGACAGCGACGGGGATGGTATCCCCGATGGTTGGGAGTTTGCCTACAGCAGAGATCCTTCATATCTTGGTGACGCGACGAATAT
>JBAXOG010000147.1:0-12510 GCA_037133395.1 bacterium
CCGTTGGTCGGCGCAGGATTCTGCGCCAACACAACCGACTGTTGAGTCAGGATCACCGCAAGGAAAATCGACAACAACAAAACTCCATTAGACTTCGAATTGATCATATACTCCCCCTTGTCATGACTTATTGTCTGACCCTTCAATAACCGCCCATCGGCACATCTTAAAAATCGATTTTTGAAGGTCGCCCTCAGTAAATCACAATTTGGAATTGTTGTCAATGGGTGGAAACTTTGTTTGGACAACAATTTTCTCTCCGTTTTAAAACTCAACCTGCCACTTTTTTTCCATCAATACAAAAACCCAAGAAGATAAAGCGGTATTGTCCCCTTTGAACCGATCAACATATCATCTTTGACAACGTACTCCTCATGAGACACGTGCGGCAATTGTGACCTGCCATTGCCTTTCCCTCCAACTTCAAACACACGGTTCCGAATTCTGAAATCACTGCCTTGCATGCTGTAAGAAACCGGGAGGCCCGCATTTTGCGTAGCCTGCAAAAAAAACAACTCCCGCGTCATACCCTTGTCCACCGGCTGATCCAGTCCCTGCGAAAGTGCATGATAGAGGCTGGTGTTGTCCAGATAGATCTTTTGAGGTTTGCGGATCACAGCATGGCCTCTTTCTCCCGCATCAAGCAGTCGCGTAAGACCGGTCTCCTGTAAAATGCGCAGATAATTTGCCGTTGTTTTATCGTCCACGCCGAGACTGGTGCTCAGCTTATGAATACACACCTCCCCCGGAGGAATGGTGCTAAGGAAATAGAGGATTTTTTTGAAATAATGTAAATTTTCGGTCTTCAGTCGATAGTATGTCGCGACATCCTCATACAGGGTCTTTTCGACAACCGAGCGCACTTTCTCATAATAGTTCGCCTTGCCCTCGAAAATATAAGGATAATAGCCTTCTTCCAAATACCTGTGAAAATACCCGGTCAATTTCGGTATCACGGCCAGCTTTCCCGATATTCCAACGGGATCCTTCAGGATCGCGTCAAGCGAGTAACACGCATGATGCTCATGTGTGAGGAAGTTCAGGTATTCGCGAAAAGAAAGCCCTGGAAGGCGATGCAAGGTCGCACGCCTTGACAGGTCATAACTGCCCTTTGTCAGATCCAGGCTCGAACTTCCTGAAAAAACGACACGGACGGCGGGGAAGGAATCGTAAATGTTTTTGAGTTCCTGTTGCCAACCCGGATATTTATGGACTTCATCAAAAAAGAAGAGCCGAACACCTTCCTTCATGTACAAAGCGCGCACAAAATCCAGAAGAGTGGTTTTATTAAAATAGATATGGTCGGCGGAAACATAGAAGGCCTCCTCTAAATTGCCGATCCGCTCGCGGATGTATTGCAACAGCAGCGTCGTTTTTCCTACACCGCGTGGTCCGATCAAGCCAATCAGCCGTTCATCGACCGTGAACGTATCGAATAAGAAGCGGTGGCTTTGGGCAGAGGTCGCTGCAACCACCCGGTGATAGGTCTCTCGTAACGTGTCAATCATTGGAATGTACTCCTAATTATCGAGTCAATATTAAGAGTATACTCCAAAACTCGTATAACGCAACTGAAAAATCCCTCAAAAGCGCATATTTTCTTTTACCAACAATTTTCTCTGCGTTTCAAAACTCAACCTGCCCTACCCTTATTGGATGTCAGTAATCAGACCATAACCTAATTATTACCCCTCTGCCCCTTGAGCAGGCTCGATCCGGATCGCCTGACCGCCCTTTGCGGATAACGGTACCTGTAGGACCATGCCGGCTTCGACAGGGCGCCGCTCAATCTTGACGTGAGTTCGTGTCTGCACGTTGGGATCGTCGGAGTAGATATGCGCGGTATATTTCCTGCCGGGTTCCAGAAAGGTCAGCGGCACGTCCAGTGTGCGATCCTGTCCGCTGTTCATCGCCCCGATAAACCAGTTCGTGCCGTTGCGCCGGGCGATAACCGCGTACTCGCCGATCTGGCCGTGGATCACCTTCGTATCGTCCCAGCTCGTTGGCAACCGTTTGAAGAAATCCAATTCCGGTTCGTCGCCGATGTTCTCGGGGCGATCATACCAGAATAGAAACTGCCACGGACTAAACAGGCACACCGCCTTGGCGAGTTGATAGGCGTGAGTGGCTTTTTCAGTGAGGTGGGCTTTGTAGTAAAGGAATGTGTTGTCGGCCGGACCCGCAAGGGAACGCATGAACAGCAAGGTCAACGTCTGCTGATTTGTCGGCCTGCTTTCATCGCCAGAAACCCCTTCAGCCGTCATGAGGTTCGGATAGGTCCGGCAATATCCCGTGGGACGATACTCGTCATGGACATCAACCATCAGCTTGTGGTCAGCGGCCTTGCGGATCGCGTCGTGCAGCCAGCTTGTCCACTCCTGCGACCCGACGTTGACAAACCCGTATTTGACGCCCTTAATACCCCACTTTCGGTAAAGCGGCAGAAGCTGTTCGAGTTGCTGTTCGAGGGCCCGGCGGTTGACATACAAAATGACACCGATGCCCCGCGCCTCGCCGTAGCGGATGACCTCGTGCAAGTCCAACTGTTTTCTTAGCTTAACAGCAACGTCCGAGGCGTCGGATGCCGGATCGCGCTCTTCCCCATACCAGCCAGCATCAAACAGGATGTACTGAAGTCCGAGCCGCACGGCGGTATCGATGGTGGCCTTGCTGGCAGCAGTACTCATCGCCATCACCCGGAGGACCTTCCCCGGCTTGATCCAGGAGGTGTCGGCGAGCGCGCACGGATCGTTGAGATTAAGGACAATGTCGTTATTTTCCAGAAGACGCCCGGGGGACTCCGCCGCCATCACGACACGCCATGGCGTGGTCAGCGGCAATGCGGCGGTCACCGGGCCGCTGAGGACACTCACCAGCGCGTGGGTGGCCCCGGCCAGCGGCGCGAACTTCATTCGTGCGTAATCCACCAACTTCGCCTCCGCCACCGCGATGAATAAATCGGCCGCCGCTTGCGCCACCAGCGGTCGCTCGCAACCTTTATGATAATTGCACGACCCCGTATTGATCTTGCTGAGGGTGGTCTGCGTGTATATGCCCTGCGCGTTGTACGTCTCCCAAATCGGGTAATCGCCAGGGAAGCGGAATTCGCTTTGCTCCTTTGTGATGACGACCTTCTCCAGACCCGGCTGCTTCGGGATCGTGTAACAAAACGCCACGCCTTCGTCATAGGCGCGGAAGGTCAACTCCAGTTTGCCGAGATCGACGCTCAATTCGTTATAGCGGTCACGCACCGTGCTGCGTTCCCCGTGGATTGGCCGCCAAGTGTCATCATGGGTACGGGTCCGGCTGCCGGTCAGCACCAGCCCGTTCAGAGTTCCCTCGGCCAGCTCCAGCCCAAGCCGCGACTCGTTCACCAACGGCTGGCCGCGATAAGCCACGCTGTAGGTCGGGGTGCCCTGCTTGAGTTCAAACCGGATTCTGAAATTCCCGCCCGGCGATTGCAGGGCGAGCGCCTTCTCCGCCGATGCCGGCAGCGCTTGGAGTATGGATGCGGTGATGACTTCGGCCATCATCTTATAAGCGGGCGCGGTCCAGTGAAACATATCCCGGCCCCCGCGTGCCAAGTCCAGCCGTTCCACGAACAGCGAATATAAATCATTCACCGGCACATTCATTTCTTTCATCACCTTGGCCGTGACGCGGTTCTGCCAAATGATATTGGGATTGTTCTCTTGATTGAGGGCCTTCGTCGGTCCCTCCTGCAGCATGGGCGTGGTGTTGGCCCAGATCACCTTGGCGTTGGGCAGCTTGGTCCGGATGACCTCGATATAAGCCTTGGTCAGGGGCTCCAAGGTCGCCTCGTTGAGCCGCCCCTTCGGCCAGCCATGCAAGCCCATATTGGCGTGCACCACCGCGTAGGGACCCTGCTGCAACACCTCAGCCAGCACGTGATTGACCTTTTCGGATTGACAGTACGGGTTGCTCCAGACATCCACGTTCGCCTTGCCCTTCAGCGTGGCGATCACCTCCTTGTGATAGCCCGAGAGGATCGAGTCTCCGACTAACAAAACCCGCGGAAGTGTCTGATCAGTAATCTTTGCCTTGTCGAGTCCCCAGCCCTTTCCATCCGCATGCATGCGGGAATCGGATTCCTTGGCCTCTGTAAACTTCTTAACAGCGGCCTCCTGTGCACGACACAACGATACCGTTGCGAACAGGGTGATCAGAATCAATTCATATTTTCTCATAGTCATTTTGCTGCCGTCTCCTTTAGTTTTTCAATGAGGTAATCCTTCACCTGCTCATGCTTCACATCCAGTGCGCCGGGATAAACCAACTCGCAAGGCACGTTGAGCTGCCGCAAGCGTTCCTGGAGTTTCACGCCGAAGTTGGCGGTGTGCGTCGGGTCTTTTTGTTCATGACCTACGTTCGGTGCAGTGCCAAAAATCATATACACTGGCGGCGCATCAGTGGCCGCGAGCGCGTAAGGCGAGTATTCCGCGATCCACGGCAGCAGCGACTCGCGTTGTTCGAGAAACGCCGCAAAGCCGCCCTTCACGCCGAAGGCATGTCCGCCGTATTTGCTGTTCGGCGTCCACTTCTTCATCTGTTGCGGGTCAAGCGTGGTCTGTGGCACACTCACGGCTACACAATACGGCCGCGTACTTTCACGCGCCACTGGGTCGGAACTGGCTGGGTCAGCCAGATCTTTGTGGAACGCCAGCCACAACGATGAACACGCACCGGCTGAACCCCCAGTCACGGCGATGCGGTCTTTGCGAAGCCCCATTTCGACTGCTTGTCTTCGCACAAACTGGAGTGCCCGCGCCACGTCGTGCATCGGCCCGCGCACCGGCGGTACGAGGCCCTCGGCACTCGCTTGCGCGATGAACCGATAGTCCACCGCAACCACCGAAATGCCGGCCTTCAAATAGTCCTCCAGACCTCCGACGTCGCGCCGAGTCCCCTGGCCCCAACCACCGCCGTGAATATACATGACAACCGGCGTGGGCAAGGGCGACTCCGCTTTCCAAAAATCAAACACCTGGCTGTAGTGTGGCCCGTAGGAGACCAGCCGCTGCGTGGGCGGCACGGTGTAGGTGTTCATACGTATGAACCGCACGATCTCGGCCGGGTCGGCGAGACCGTGAGGATGATGCCCCTCCTTCGGCTTCCTCATCAGGCGGAAGAAGAGTCCTTTGCTCTCATAGAACTTTTGCAGCACCGCGCCGTTTTCGGAAAAAGGAACAACGTCATCTTTCTCGCCGGTAACGTAGATGATACCCACACGGGCTACCGCAAGCTTCTCAGCGAGATCAACCGGATTTTCTTTGTAGATCAGTGCCTTGTCGAGATAAAGGCACGAGACCTTGCCTGAATTTTCCGCCGCCCAACGCAGCGCCGGCATCCCTTCGCGACTCAAGCCCATGAGCACAACCTCGTGCGAAAGGTCATAGCGCTCGGTCATCTCCCGGTAGGCAACGTCCCATCGTTTCGCCGGATCGGGTTCGCCAAGGACCGCATCAGGCGCAATCGCCACGACATGAAAGCCTGCCTTGACGAGTTCTAGTTGCGTACGCGCCATGTTTGCCACCGGCGCGCTGTCAAGTTTGTACAGCGAAGGCGCGAGCACCCACGGCCGACCAGCGGCAGGTTTGCCAGGAGCCAGCACCGATGCTGTCGCCTTGCCGATCGGCACCGAAAACAGCACCACGCCGTAATGGTTAGTGGGTGAACCAGGAAATGGTTCCGCCGCATGTAGCACAGTCAGCGGCCCCAGCAGCAGGGCGATGAAGGTGAAGGAAGTGAGTTTAATCATGTGTTTAAGAATTCATGATACCGTGACGCTTACGGTGCACGGAGCCTCCAGACCCGCACCCAGTCCACGTCCATGCTCTTGCCGTCGAGCTTGTCGGTGACCGGGCCGGCCCACGTGAAGACTGCCGTACTGAAGAGCACGGGAGACTCCCACTGCGCCTTCGTGTTGGGCTTACGGTCGATCTCCTGCCCGTCCAGAAAGTAGACGATCTCCTTCTCATTCCACAAACAGCCGTAAATGTGGAAGTCGAGGCTCAGATCCTCCTCTGCCCGATAGCTCTTGGACAGCGCGTTCATCTCTGACTGGTGAAGCGACATGTTCACGACATTCGGCCAGTGCCCTTCGTTGAAATCAATTTCAAAGCGCTGCCCGTCTTTTCTGGAATGCGTCCAGAAGGCGTTGTTCAGCCCCGGCGCGCCCGCATACCGGTACCGCGCTTCCCAGTACCCGTATTTCTGGCTGAACGCCCGCGTCGCGAGCATCGCGCTGGTCCACTCCTTGCCCCCGCGCTTCTCCTTGCGCGTGACCAGCTTCAAGAGCCCCTTCTCGACCACGCAGTTCTCGGGCCAGCGGCTCGACATCAGTTTGCCCCACGACTCACCCTGCGCCGTCTTCCAGGCATTCGTGTCCAGCGCGAATCCGTTGAACTCGTCGCTGAACGCAAGCACCCAATCGCCTTTCGGCGGACCGCCCCGCACACCTGACAGACGCTTTGAAGGATCGCTCACCTTCCGTGTAAACGAGGGAATTACCTCGTCCAGAATCAAAGTCTGCCAGATCATCTTCTCGTCCGCCGGATCAAGGATCTCGAGCCGCAGCGCACTCAGCCGCAGGTGCCCCTTCCCTGAATTGCGCAACGTGACAAGCTCCTCACCTTTACCCCCGAACCGGTACGTCCCAATTGTTTCCCAACGCGGCGGACCTACCGTCAGATCCAGTGTCACTGTTTTCGGCTCAGCAATCCCTGTCACCAACAGTTGCGCCTGACGCGTGTTGCTAGCATGTGCCACCCCGTAGAAGGAGATGCGCACAGGACAGACGCTCTGTACGTTCGGCTTCCACACGGCCGTGGCCTGCGGATCGGGCGAATAAATGCTGGAGGCGCTGGCGTGATGACCGCTCAGGGTTGCGTTCTTCCACTCGCCTGTGGTCGAGAAGACGGCGGATGACAAAAGACCGGCCTTCGAGGCGCGCCCCGTTGAACACGCCGCCAGTAACACGACCAGCACCAACAGGGATGCACCTAATCCGACATTCTGTTCCGATCTCCTACCCGCCAAACAAGCTTGGTTCATTTTGCAGACGTTCCTTACATACTTAAAAAATTTAGAAGAACCTAATCATCGTTCCGTTCCACTCGCTCTCAGTCACCAGCAAGGCACCACCGCCGCTGATGGTAACACCAGCCGGCATCTGGCTGCTCGTGTAAACGCGCGCAGCTTTAGACGCGCCGTCAATGAATAGTTTACGGATCGTGTTGGTGCCTGTGAAGTTCAACGCCAGCGTGACGCCGTTTGAGACACTCAGGTCTGACGCCGGATCGAGGCAAGGATAGTCCCATTGCACCGTGCCAGCGTTGACCCGCGTGTTTCCCGTATAGGTGTTGGAGGCAGCCAGCACGTTTGTGCCACTGCCGGCAAACGTCACCGTAACACCCGTCCCCGTGAGTTTGCTGTACAGAGTCAGTGTCCGTCCCAGGTCATTTTTATCGCTGCTGCTGATCACGGCGTTGGTGCCGCTCGGCGCGATGTCGAAGTTGTTTTCAGGCGTCGTGCTGCCGATCACCGTGTTTGTGTTGTAAGGTGCGAGCGTTCCGCCGCTAAAATTGAAAAAGGCTTTACCCGCGCCCTGCGCCGCGCCGCCGCCGCCGATCCGAAGCGTTCCGCGTGCGAGATTCACGGTTCCCGTCCCCACATATGTGTAGCTATCTCCGATAATGAGGCGGCGGACAGAGGCAACCGCCGTATCATTGCTGACGGTGAATATCCCTTCTGCTCCCCGTCCGACACACAAACTATTGGTCTTCGTTTCGTCGGAAAAGCCCGAGGCAAAACTTCCGCCCGTCATCACAAGCGAACACTTCAAGTTTCGGGTCGGATTAATATAGTACCCAACCGACGCGATCCTGGGGGCGGTTACCACTGGGCTCACCGAATCAACCGTCACCGTGCCGCCTGACTGCATGAAGCTTGCCGCCATCTCGCTTCCAACCACGAAACCGCCTGTACTGCTCGTAGTCCCTTTCACCTCAAGCGTCCCGTCCGTTAACGTATAAGAAGCCGTCACCCCCCACTTAGCACCCACGGTTAAGCTGCTGATGTTGACAGTCCCGCCACTCTGCAGCATGGCGCCATTACCACCGAAACCGGAACTGCTGGGGGAGATGTTCACCGTACAGAGCATATTTCCCTTCGTCAGTGTGCCGCCATTGATGTGAAAGAGTCCGTCACTGATACCTATGATGTTATTGATGTTAGTGATAAGCACTCCGCCACCCACGGGGATCTCGAGTGTGCCGCTGCCCCATTTGCTATACATCGGAATCGCATCGAGCTTGAACAGGCCGGCAAGCTTCACGCTCTTTCCCAGTGCTAACGCTTCGACCCTTATCGAACTAATTCCGGAACTATTAGTCACAACCGAAAGCGCATTTCCTGCCAGAACCCATCCGGCCGGCGAGTTCGTGCTCCCGTCGCGAAACACCATCGAATTGATTTTTCGTCCCGCATCGATCGCCACCGTACAGTCCGCGGTGATGTTGTTCGTAAAGAAGGCGACATCCTCGGTCGCCGACCCGTCCGTCGTGCCGGGCGGCGTTGGTGACAACCAGTTCGCGCCCGCATTCCAACTGCCGCTTGCATCCGCTGTCCAACTGTTTGTTACGGACAGAGCCTCAGACTCGCCTGCGAACAGGCTTGCCACCAGCGTTACCGCCAGCCATGTTTTGTCGTTTATCATAACTTCTCCTTGTGTTCACTCATTGATTTTGCGTTGCAACTATACACGATTCTGCTCGGAATGACTATTAGCCACATGGGCAATACGAGACAGGCCACCTGGCTTGTCAACGACAGCATGACTGCGGCCCGCCGCTTTCACATCTTCAACAACCCGCGCTCGAAACCGCGCGTCACCGCTTCGGTCCGGTCAACCACATCGAGCTTCAACAGGATGGCCGCCACATGGGCCTTGGCCGTATGACGGGTAATACCGAGCAACCGGGCGACGTCCGGATTGGTCATCCCTTTACGTAGCAAATTTAGAACTTCGATTTCGCGTGGAGAAAGCGCACTGCCGTCAGCCTGCTCGGCCAGCTTTCGCTCGAGAATGGGGCTAATCACCCGGCCACCCTCGTGGCAGACGTTGATGGCGGCGATTAATTCCGCAGGCCGCGCCGTCTTGGTCACGTAACCCGCCGCCCCTGCTTGAAGCGCTTGCCGGATATCCTCTTCGGCATCCGATGAACTGAGCATCAGCACGCGGGCCTCGGGATGTCTGGCGAGCAGGCGGCGCAGGGTCTCGATTCCGTCGACACAGGGCATGACCACATCCAGCAGTACGACATCGGGTTTTTCCCGCGCATACAACTTGAGGGTGGAGTCGCAATCATCTGCCTCGCCCACCACACGAAAGGCGGGATTGGAGTTGAGCATATTGGCCAGACCGGCACGCATCACGGCGTGGTCGTCGGCGAGAAGCAAGCGGACGGGTGTTTTCATAAGTCTTCAAGTTCCCTGTCAAACGGGCGGACCATTACTTTGACCCATACGCAGGTGCCGTGGCCCGGCTGACTTTCGATACGCATTTTTCCTCCGAGTTGTTCCGCACGCTCGCGCATCCCCTCCAAACCGAAATGGCCGGCTTTCTGGCAGGGTGAAGCCGCAGGGTCGAAACCGATGCCATTGTCACGGACCTTAAGCGTAATCTGCTTTCCGTCTGGCGAAGCCGAAAGCGTCATGTTAATCCGTGAGGGCCGCGCATGCTTAAGGGCGTTATGCACAGCCTCCTGTGCGACAAGTAACAAGTTGGCTGCAACGAATTCGGGAAGCTTCGGTACGGCATTGTGCTCAACCGTCGTGATTTCCACCTCGCGCCCCTCCGCAAGTTGGCGCGCAAGGACGCGGAGTGAGTCCGCGAAGGAACCTGTGTGTGACGGCAGCACCCGCAACGCCCACACCGTGCCACGCAAATCATCCTGTGCCCGCTGAACCATCCGCCTCGCGGTCGCGAGGTAGTCCGCCTTGCGCTCGGCCTGCGGAACCGCTTCGGTCTCACAAGCCTCAAGCTGATACACGAGGCCACTCATGGTCTGGAGCAGCGTGTCGTGGAGATTCGCGGCCAGGCGACCGCGCTCCCGCAGAGCCGCCTTCATTTCAATGGCCACGTCTCGTCGGGCACGCATTTCAACGGCAAGCAGCTTGGTCTTGCGGGCCAGTTGCCGCCTCATTTGCCCTGACCACAAAAGGACGCCGAACAACACGACCGAGCCTATCGCCACAATCCCCACCGAGCGTGCGGGTGTCCACCATGAAGGAGGGCGCAACACGGACACGTCCTCCATACTTCGCAGTAACACACTTAAGCCGCTGGGGGGGGCTTGCACATACTGAGCAAGTGCATCATATTCCAGTTGCACTAATCCGGTAACCAGAACCTCGCTCCCCGGCAACCGTTCGTTGACCGTGCGGTCTCCGACCGTATAAAGGAGCGCCTCAACGATCGTGCCGTCCGCATCAAGCGTCAAGCGCTGCCAAGGTGGCTTCTGGTCAAAGGACGGCTGGCTCATGAGCAGCCGGGCGCGGAACGTGATAAGACGCCCGTCAAAATCATTCGGCTCAGACACCTGCCCGCTTTGAGCCGCTTTTGTATTAAGCGCGAGTATCTTGCCCGGTGCGATGAGGACCGGCTTCGGCAAGGTCCCGCGTCCGACCCTGCGAGCCAAAGCACCTGACAAGCCGGCAACTTGCCTTCTCATATCCACAAACCCGGAGACCTGCAAACAGTCGCCCGGGAACCAAGTTTCCGGTGTAAGGGTCTCCACGCGCACCGACAACTCACCCTCCTGAATATAGAAAACCTGCTCCGACTGCACGTAGCTCACGGTGCCTTCGACGCACTGCCGATGCGACAACTGAAAGTCCTGTCGAAAGGGTCGCAATTGGCTGAGTGCCAAGCGGGGCGCAGCGAACGGCGAACAGGCCGCCGGCTTCTCCACCACCACATCGCCAGGTTGACTGACCCTCAGGCACACGCCCGTCATTTCTCCGCGCGCATTAAAGAGTGTTCCTGCCACGCCTTTGAGGCATACTTCGGCATCGACCAGCTCCGCAGGGTTATTCAGCACCGCCGATGTTGTTACGATAATGCAGCGACCTTGGCCGACATCCGCCTGAAGCAAAATCACCCCAGAATCAAGATGTTTATATCCAAGGATCACTCCACGCACTTCAACGCGCTCACAGGAATCCACGCCGGCAAAAAAACTCAAGGGTTTAATGGGGCGCGCCTCTGGCAAAGGTTTCTTGTTGAGAAGATGGAGCTTACTGGGCAGAATGTCCGGCGAAAAACCGCCCGCGTGGGTTACGCCCTCGATCTCGACCTCACGCCCTACTTCGATCTGTTCCGGAGCAGCGTCGCCGCCCGTCCAAACCCTTGCTTTACGGGAGACCTCGATATTCACCGCCACGCCGCCCGACTCGTCTTGGAGGCTAAACCAATTCGTCCCGTAACTCCACGTCACCACCCCCCGCAGACGCACAGGTAAAGCTTTATTCGCCTCCTCCCGAGAGAGTCCGCGAATCTCTCCGATACGCGTGAAGGTGTCCGCCGCATCCGCTTCCGTCACGGTGCCCATCAACAACAGGACTGCCAGGCAACTATGGAGAGGCAGGCGAAACCCTCGCCTTTTTCGAAAAGCGGGTGCGCCCGTCCTGTCAGACTCTTTCCAGCCGTCGCCGTCATCGTTGTGCGTACGCTCCATTTATACGCCATCCTTTGCGTGAAAACAGGTAAACCATTTTTCCTTTACCCGTGCGTTCACCAGCCAGCTTATCGCTTTTCTTGGGTACATCTTAGCACAGCGGTCATCCGAATGGAATCCCTCAAAAGAGCATATTTTCTTTTACTTTAAAGCCCCGGACCCCGCCGCGGCACATAATTCGTCGGGGCGCACGTTCGGTCATAAGCCGTCTTCGGAAAAACTGTGTGCGCCTGCGCAGGATGCAAACGCGTGGCGTCCGCAAACGTCCGTCCTGGCGTCATCTCCCCCGGCGATCCCTCCAACCCCAGCGGATCGTTCGCATCGATGTCCAACTGCGGCCAAACCAGCTCTCCGGCCAATTGGCGTTGCTCCTCGCAATGAGCCGTGAGACGTAACGAATTACAATCCAGCCACAGGCTGACCTGCCGATAGTCGGCTTCACTGATTTTCTTCTCTTTCCAGTGCTGATACGTCGCCTGCCCCAGCTTACAGGCCCGTGCGCCGTAATAGCCGGGAATGGTGCGAGAGCCGCTCTTTCTCGACACTTGGCTTGTCTGAAAGAAAAGATCACCCAAATCCGGGTAGTCCATCGCCTGCGGACCTTTTTTTTCTTTGACATGACACGGCAGGCAGCTCCTCTGGACAATCGGTCGGATTTGCCGGAAGTAAGAGACGGGCTCGATGTGTCCGAGCTCTGGCTGCGGCACAGACGGCTTGCGGCGCATAGCCGTCAAGGATGACGTGTCCATGG
>JBAXOG010000148.1:0-12479 GCA_037133395.1 bacterium
GGCGAATTGAACTCGCTATGGGCGGCGTGATTGCAAACAACTCGGAACTGCGCCCACTCCTACGGGGATATTTATTTGAATGGCGGTCGACTCAATATCAATGGGATTGCATGGGATCTCGGCTACGGCGCGCCTATCATTAACAGTGGCACGCTGGACAACACGAGTGCCACCCTGAGCACCATGACCATGCGCGGCGGCTATTGGCTCCCAATCTACGGCAGTTTCACTTATCTGGGCTCCGGCGGCAGTTTTACCGTGAGTGGCGGGACCATCGGTCTCGGCGCAAACCCGACAATCACCGTCAGCAACAACACGCTGACGTTGGTCAGTCCCATCACCGGCGCCTTTGGCCTCACCAAGGCCGGCGCGGGGACGCTGACGCTTAACGGCGCGAACACGTACACCGGTGCCATGACGAACAACGCCGGCACGCTTATACTGGGTAACGCCAACGCTCTCGGTTTCAGCGGAATCCAAACCACCACGACGGGGGCCACGACCGTCAACAGTGGCTCTACTCTTGATTTGAATGGCATGACCCTGATCAACGAACCCTTCACCCTCAACGGCACCGGCACGAGCGGCAACGGCGCGCTGATCAACAGTTCCGGCACCGCCGCCAGCATTGGCAGCGGCATCGCCGGGGCGCAGTTGCCTGGCGCGACAACGGGCAGCGGTTACAGCTCCGCTCCGACGGTCGCCTTCAGCGGCACGGGTTCCGGCGCCTCTGCGACGGCTTCTTTGGGGCTGACGACGGCTTCGATAACAAGTATTACCAGCGGCGGTACGGGGTGGGCGGTTAATGATACTGTGACGGTGACCGGCGGTGGCGGAAGTGGAGCAATAGGCTATGTCAGTAGCGTCAATGCGGGTGTAATTACTGGCGTCATCATTACAAATGCCGGCACCAGTTATACCACTGCCCCGACCGGTTTGAGCAAGTTGACTAGCGCAAGTGGAGCCGGCACATTGACCGTTAATGGCAATGCAAACAATTTCACCGTCAGCGGCATCAAAATGACAGCGGCCGGTTCGGGCTACACGGGGACGCCGACTTACACATTTGGCAGTGGTAACGCGACTCCGGGAACGGTCACGCTTTCTTCCGTGGCACTCGGATCTAACAGCAGCATCGGCGGCTCCGGGAACATCACGATCACCGCCGTGGTCTCCGGCGGATTTGCTTTGACCAAGGTCGGTGCTGGCACGCTGACGCTCACCGGCACGAACACGTACAGCGGGGTGACGGCGGTCTCGAATGGTGTGTTGCGTCTGACGCACAATCAAGCGCTTTCAGCCGCCACGGATGTTTATATCGCCGCCAACGCCGGAGCGAAAATCCAACTCGATTCGGGCACCACGACGATCCACCGGCTGTATGTTGACAACGTGCTTCAACAGAAAAATAAACTGGTCAGCAAAATCCAACTGCCGACAGCGTTGGACGGTTCGGGATATTTCCTGCCGACCGACGGCGCGCCACCCAAGGGAACGATGGTACGATTTTTTTGAGTAGCATGCTTTTATCAACGAATTAAACGAAGGAGTAGCTCGGAGAAGTGTGTTAATGTGTTAGTTGAAGAATTAAACGCTTCTTAGCATACGAAATACACGAAACACACTCACAACGATGAAAACACGCAATGCACTCTTCGCCACTTTGCTGCTAGCGACGTTACAGGCCGCCACTGGCGGTGAGGTCTCCCATCTCATCAAGACGAGTGATGTCGATTTGTTGAACAACGGTAAAGCATGGGGCATCGGTGTGCTCTCCGCGAACAACAGCAGCCTCCAGTGTCGGGGGCGCGTGGGTGAAGGTTGGCGCAGTTTCTTCCGGTGCGGTGACGGTGTCATCCAGCCGGGAACGAGCCAACTGGTAGAGCTGGTTTTCCGTGAACGTTTTCGGAGCGAAGGTGCTGGATTATATTTAACCATCAGCGGTAAGGAGAACGGGAAGAACGTGTCGAAGAATGTTTTTCTCGCGATGCAACGTGAAGGAACCAACCCGGCGCGGGTGATCGTCAGTATTCCGGCATCCTGGAAAGATCCAGGTCTCACGCTTGGATCGGTGGGTGGCATTGAAGGCGAAATCAGCGTGTTCACGACCCGGCCATTGACCGCTCCCGACGTTGCGAAGGTTTCTTTCGATGGTGATGTGTCTGTGGCTACGCCTGGCGTGAAAACACCTTTGTTGGCGACCGTGCGGGGGATCGGCGGCAAGATTCCCCTCGTCTGTGTGGTGTGCGACCAGGATGGAAAAATAATTTTTCAAAAGGAACAGATTGTCGAGGTTGAAGCCGGCCAATTAGCTACGGTGGTGTTGGGCGAACTGGCACCGGAACGGTACGGGCTATATGAGGCCTGGCTGGAGACGGCGGACGGTTCCAGCGCATCAATGGCCACGCTGGCAGTCGTCCCGGCCCAGCCGCGCTGGTCGGAAGATGATCCGGATCGCGTGTTCTTTTCCGTGCATCAGCCCAAGCTGATTAATGAACATTGTTTTAAGGATGCCGGCGAACTTGCTCGCGCGGCGCGCATAATTGCTGACGTTGGCGCAGGGATGATCCGCTTCGACCTCGGCTGGGAGGAGGACGCGAACGGAAAATACGTGCGCCACAACCTGCACCCCACCTTGGCCGCTTTTTCCAAGGAAGGCATCGCCCTGTTGCCCACGCTGGTCGGTACCCCGAAGCAATACCGGACGCAACCACACATTCCCACCCGTGAGCAGGTCAAAGTCAAAGCGCCGTGGTACAATTATGACGACCTGATCAAGTCCGACTGGCATCTCGGCACGGTGCCGCCAACCGATTTTTCCGCCTACACGCGCTGGCTGCGGGACACGCTGCAGATGTGCGGTCCAGCGGTACGCCAATGGGAGATTTGCAACGAGCCTGACTGGTGGGATTTCTGGCTCGGCACCGCCGAAGGTTATATCAGCGTGCTCGATGTGGCCCAGACGACCATCAAGTCGTGCGCCCCGTCTTCACGGGTGATGAATGGCGGTTTGACCATGGAAGGGACGGTCGACGAGCAGTTCATTCCCAAGATGCTCGCCGCCCCAGTCGCCGCCCGCATCGATGCGGTGGGTCTCCACACCTACGACACGATCCCTGCCGAGTTAAGCGGCAAGGTCGCATCGCGTGACGGTGTTGAGGGGCAACGGCGCAACGCTTCGTCCCGAGTCGCTGATCTGCAGGAAGAGATGCGGAAAGCGGCATGCCGAAAACCCATCTGGATCACCGAAGGGAACGCGCATGTGCAGTCGCCTCGTCCGGCCGCCGCTGTCATCCCCCGGAAATTCGCGATCTACCGCGCCATGGGGATCCAATCGTGGACCTATTACTGGACTGGCATGGGGCGGGGCGGCGGAAGTGGTTTCACGCTTTGCGACGGATGGAACCCGTGTCTGGCGTACGTCACCTACGCGGTCGGTGTCAAGATGCTGCGGGGGACACGCTTCGACAAGCGCAGCGATCTTGCGGATGACGGCGTGGCATTCCGTTTCATCCGTGACGATGGCACGGCCGTCGCACTGGCGTGGAGCAATGCCAAGGACGTCTCGCGGGCGGTGTCGGCGAAGGTGCCCGTGAGCAACGGCGCACAGGCCTTTGACATGTTTGGGAACCCCATGGAGACCGTCATTGCTGATGGAAAAATGATTGTGCCATTAACAGACGAACTGGTATATTTGATCGAGCGCAAGCCATTCAAGCCCTCGAGTCCACTCGGATGGTGGTCAAAATTCATGTCATGGTAAAAAAAATATGAAACTCACAACCTTCGCTTTCGCCGCCCTGCTACTGTCGCCATGGGTCACGCTGTATGGTGCCGATGTGGTTCATACGCAGCTGCAGGCTGCTGTGACGATCGCGACGGACGCACCATCGGTAGTCTACAGCCGGATGATCTTCGGTGGTTTTCTGGAGCATTTTGATCGCCAGATCTATGGCGGGGTGTTCGAGCCGGGCTCGCCGCTATCCGACACCAACGGATTTCGCACGGATGTTGTCGCGGCGTTGAAAGAGTTGAAAGTCCCTGTCGTCCGCTGGCCGGGCGGATGTTTTGTGGACGCCTACCATTGGCAGAAGGGTGTGGGGAAGAAGCGCAAGCCGTATGGCGATTTCCGCTGGGGAGTGATCGAGTCCAACACCTTTGGTACGGATGAGTTCGTCGAGCTCTGTCAGCGAATCGGCGCGGAACCGTACATCTGTTTCAATGGCTTGGCTTCCCCCCAGGAGAATCTCGACTGGGTTGCCTACTGCAATGCCACCGAGGGAAAGTTTGCCGAAATGCGTAAGGCCAACGGTCATCCCGAACCATTTAACGTCAAGCTCTGGAGTGTCGGTAACGAGCGCTACGACAAGGGGTATATTCATCGGGTCCGCGACACCGCGAAGGAAATGAAGCGGCTCTACCCGGACTTGCTGATCACCTGCTCGGGTGCCCAGGACGGCATGAAGGGAGTGCACGCTTACCTGATGGAGCAGGCTGGCGCATATCTCGATTACGTGTCGATTCACAGCTATGCTCTGAATCGAGGAAACGAACTTCCGCGTTACGACTACCTCACCGCGATCGGCACCTCTGAGGGTCCGGAATTCTTCATCACCAATGTGGCCAACTCACTCAAGGACCGGGACGCTGGTGCACGCATCAAGATCGCCTATGATGAATGGAATCTGCGTGCCTGGCAGCATCCGGGGTTTCCGCGCGACGGTGTCGAGAGCTATGACGCTCCCGCGATCCGAGAGTTGGTTGAACGGAGGGAGAAGCAGAACGGCGTGGCCAGTCAATACACCTTGGCCGACGCCTTGTTCTCGGCTTCGTTCTTCAATGCCTGCCTTCGTCACGCGGAAGATGTCGGGATGTCCAACATCGCCCCCATCGTGAACACGCGTGGCCCGTTGTTTGTTCATTCAAAGGGCATCGTCAAGCGCACCCATTTCCACGCCATGGCTATGTATGCTAACGAACTCGAACCCCGCGTCGGCAAGCTGGACATCCAAGGCGACAAACTCGCCCACGGCGGGAAGTCCATTCCCGTGGTCGATGCCATTGCCACTGTGAATGATTCGGGCAAGAGCTGGGCGATCGCGCTGGTCAACCGCCATCCGGATCAAGCGGTGACCTGCACCGTCAAAATGAAAGACCGTTTCCTTGATGGCGAATACGCCGCAACCGTTCTCGCTGGCGATTCGGCAGATGCGTTCAACGACATTGAGCATCCCAATCAAGTCACGCCACAGAAGACGACGCTGACCTTCACCAAGGGCGTGGCCAGTCTGTCACCGCATTCCCTGATCATTATCAAGGTATCGTCGGAGTCACCGAAAGAAACCATCATTCCATGAACAAACTCACAATTATGAAAACAAACATCGCACTCCTCGCCGCCCTGCTGCTGGCGCCGGTGGCTGCTTTGCTCGCCGCCGACCTGAAAAAACCGGATGGCGAATACGGCGCCGATCTTGCGACGGGGTTTGCGAATCCGCCGCCCTCGGCGCGGGCGCAGACGTGGTGGCATTGGATGAATGGCAACATCACCAAGGAAGGCATCACGGTGGACCTTGAGGCGATGGCGCGCGTCGGGATCGGCGGCGCGCAGATTTTCAACGCCGGCCCCAGCTTGAAAGACTGCTGGAACACCACGAGCGATACGCCACGGGGTTCCGTCCAATTCAACAGTCCGGAGTGGCGGGCACTGGTCAAGCATGCGGCACAGGAGTGCCAGCGGCTCGGGTTGGAGCTGAGCATCCACAACTGCGCCGGATGGTCCTCGAGCGGCGGTCCCTGGATCCAGCCGGAGCAGGGGATGCAGGTTGTCGTCTCCAGTGAGACACCTGTCCGGGGCGGCGCGCGCTATGAGGGCGTCCTGCCGAAGCCGCAGAAGATTCCTGATCTTTGGTATGGCCATAAAGTCGATCCGGCCATGCTGGACTATTACCGCGACATCGCCGTGCTCGCGTTCCGCACACCGGCAGCGGAAGCGACGACCATGAAGGATGTCAATGTCAAGGTGACCTCCGGTGCGGGGACGGGAAATCCGTCCCTCCTGGTTGACGGGAAGCCGAACACCTTCTTGCCGCTTCCGTTGCCGACGAAGGAGGCGCCGCAGTTTGTCGGGTTCGAGTTTGCCCGACCCTGGACCGCGCGATCGCTGACCATCCTCCCCATGGGAGACATCCCGAAATGCGAGGCCCGGCTGGAGGTCTCCGACGACGGCGACAATTACAAGCCGGTCAAGGACCTTTCCATCCACGCCGGCCAAGGGAAAAAGACCTTCACCTTTGCGCCCGTGGCGGCCCGGTTTTTCCGCCTGCAGTTGCTTTCCTCCGAAAAGACATGGAGGAAAGACATTCCCTTGGCCGAGGTCGAACTCCTGCCGCGGTTGGGCATTGAGAACCATGCTTCCAAAGTGTTTCAGAAATGGGAACGCATCGATGCCGCATCGGGCGATGGGGTGCCGTTCTCCCCTGATACGATTGTGGCGGGCGATCAGATGGTGGATCTCTCGTCGCGGATGGGCGCCGACGGCAAGCTGTCGTGGGATATTCCGGCGGGGTCGTGGACGATCGTGCGTTTCGGCTACGCTCCCAACGGCAGCCGCAACCATCCCGGGCCGGAGGAAGGCACAGGGTTGGAAAGCGACAAGCTGAACCGGGAGGCCACCATCGCCCACTGGGAAGGGGCGATGACGCCGCTGATCAAAGACCTGGGGCCGCTGGTCGGAAAGGCGTTCAATGGTGTGCTGATCGACAGCTATGAAGTCGCCTTGCAGAACTGGACGCCGAAGTTCCGCGAAGAATTCCTGAAGCGCCGCGGCTATGATTGCGTCCGTTTTCTGCCGGCGCTGACCGGCCGCGTGGTGGACAGCCCGGAAGTCACCGAGCGCTTCCTCTGGGATTTCCGTCGCACGATCGCCGATCTCTTCGCCGAAAACTATTCCGCCGTCTTCGCGGAACTGGCGCACAAGAACCATCTGCTCTATTCCGTCGAGCCCTACGGCCAATGCCCGACGGACAATTTGCAGTATGGCAGCTATGCCGATATTCCCATGAGCGAGGGCGGCAACTTCAAACTTGCGGCGGCGCTCGGCCACGTCTATGGGCGCAAGGTTGTCGGCCACGAAACCTTCACTGCCGCGCCCGAGCAGGACAAGTGGCTGAAGGATCCCTGTTCGCTCAAGGCGCCGGGCGATCTCATCTGGTGTGGTGGCGTCAACCGCTTCATCTTCCACTGCTACGCGCACCAGCCGTGGACCAGCCCGACGCGTTTCCCCGGCATGACGATGGGCCAGTGGGGCACGCATTTCGACCGCACGCTAACCTGGTGGGAACAGGGCCGAGCGTGGCTTTCTTACATCGCCCGCAGCCAGTATCTCCTGCAGTCGGGGCGTTTCGTGGCTGATGTGCTTGTTTTTGCTGGTGAGGGTGCGCCGAATGAGGGCCTAAGCCGCACCCCGGCGAATGGCTATTCCCACGACACCATCTCCGCCGATGGACTGTTGAACCTGGCCGGCGTCAAGGACGGCCGCATCATGTTCCCCAGCGGGATGAGCTACCGGGTACTGGCGTTGCCCGACTCCCGCACCATGACGCCCATGCTCCTGCGCAAGCTCAAGCAACTCGCCGAGGCCGGTGCGACGATTGTCGGAAAGAAGCCCGTGCGGTCGCCGAGCCTCTCCGGCTTCCCGCAGTGCGATGCCGAGGTGAAGAAGCTTGGCGAAGAACTATGGCCAACGAGCATCAAGGACCAGCAACCGGCCACCGCACTCGCGGCGCTCGGTGTGACGTCCGATTTCCAGGCAGCCGACACGGCGGGCCGCAACATCGGGGGAGTCGCCTGGATTCACCGCGTTGCGGATGGCGCGGATCTCTACTTCGTCTCGAACCAGAAGCAGGAGAACGCGGAAATCGCATGCACGTTCCGGGTCGCGGGGAAGCAGCAGGAGCTATGGCACCCTGAGACCTGCGTGATGGAGAATGCGCCGGTGTTCTCCGAAAAGGATGGCCGCACGACCGTGCCCCTGAGTTTCGAACCCGCCGGGTCAGTCTTTGTCGTCTTCCGCCATCCTGCGGCCAAACATCTGGTCGAGGCGAAATTCACGCCGTCTTCCCACGACAACACGGTGACCTGTCTGCCAGACGGACAGCTTGTTGTCAGCGCCTGGCAATCCGGCGTGGCGGAGTTGACGGACAACGCCGGCAAGACAGTGAAGTTGGAAATCCCCGCCGTGCCTACCCCCGTGCAGATCGCTGGACCGTGGGAACTGGCGTTCCCGCCGAACTGGGGCGCACCTGCTTGGATCACGCTCGACAAGCTCGTCTCGTGGACCGAGGTGCCCGATCCGGGGGTGAAGTATTTCTCTGGAACGGCCACCTACAAAAAAAACTTCGCCTTCACCGAACCGCTTCCGGCCAAGGGTCGCGCGTATTGGCTCGACCTTGGAGACCTCAAGAACATCGCCGAGGTCAAGCTCAACGGCAAGGACTTCGGCATCCTGTGGAAGCCACCGTTCCGCGTGGACGTCACCGATGCGTTGTGCGATGGCAGCAACGAGCTCGAAATCCGCGTGACGAATCTCTGGCCGAACCGTCTGATCGGCGACGAGCAGTTGCCGGAAGACCGCGAGTGGGACGGACTCCATCTCAAGTCCTGGCCGCAGTGGCTGCTCGACGGCAAGCCCAGCCCCACCGGCCGCTTCACCTTCACCACGTGGCATCACTGGAAGAAGGACGACGCTCTACTGCCTTCCGGCCTCTTCGGCCCGGTGATGTTGCGTACGGAAACCCGAATCGAACAGAAGTGACACGAGGAAGAAACACGAATAAGCGCACAACTATGACAATAAACATTACCCTCCTCGCCGCCCTGCTGCTGGCACCGCTGGTGGTGATCCATGCTGCTGACAACGATGGTGCGCTCGCGACCGTCGCCAACACATCGCAAAAGGTGGAGGCAAATCGGGTCGCCGAAATCTCGCTGGTGTCTGAAAAGACTTACCAGAATCCGTTTATGGAACTGGAGTTTGACGCGATCGTCACGCAACCGGATGGGAAACAACTCCACGTGCCGGGGTTCTGGACCGGCGGCAACCGTTGGTGTTTCCGGTATGCCTCGGCGACGTCTGGCCTGCACACCTAGAGGAGTGAGTGCTCGGACAAGGAGAACCCAAAGCTTCACGGCGTTACCGGTAAGATCGAGGTCGCTGGATACACAGGCGATAATCCGCTGCTGAAACACGGTTTTCTTAGAGTCAGCACAGGCAAGGGGTATTTTGAGCATGCCGACGGCACACCGTTCTTCTGGCTGGCAGACACGTGGTGGAAGGGCCTGTGCAAGCGCATGACATGGGAAGGATTTCAGGAACTCACAGCCGACCGCAAGGCCAAGGGCTTCTCCGTGGTACAGATTGTCTGCGGACCTTATCCGGATGAAAACTTCTTCGCGCCGAGCCTGGAGAACGAAGGAGGGCAGCCTTATCTGGCGAAGGATATGAGCGTGGTCAATCCGAAGTACTTCGACTATGCGGACAGGCGGATCAAATGTCTTGCGGACTCCGGACTTGTGCCGGCGGTTGTCGGCGCGTGGGGGCGGGGCGACTGCGACAGCATGAAGGCTTTCGGGGCTGCCAACCTTAAGCGGCACTGGCGATATCTGATCGCGCGGTATGGCGCCTATCCAGTGGCCTGGATTCTCGCGGGCGAAATCTCGGATGGAACCAAGTGGGGGGAGGGGCCATGGGCCGAGGTGGCTAAGTATGTGAGAGGGATTGATCCCTATCAGCATCCGCTCACCTGCCATACGGCGCCGGGTAATGGGCGGCGCGGAAAGAGCGGCGACGTCAACGTCATTGATTACGATATGGTCGGTGGAAACCACAACGAAAGTGCTGCCGTCGCGAACGGTACGCTGGCTCTCATCACCGTGGCCTGCGCGAAGAAGCCCGCCATGCCCGTGCTGTGTGGCGAATCGTGCTATGAGGGGCACATGCAGCAGGGGTTCGGGACTGTCCAGCGGCATGTGTTCTGGAGGAACCTGTTGAGCGGCGCGGCGGGCCATACGTATGGCGCTGCGGGAGTCTGGCACGCAGGCGTGGAAGGCGATCACGGGAATTGGGGCGCCTGGGGCAGGCAACCTTATGACTGGACAACCTGGAAGGAAGGGATGAACTATCCTGGCTCAACCCAGTTAGGGCTGGGCAAGAAACTGTTGGAACACTACCCGTGGTGGCGTTTTGAACCGCATCCAGAATGGGTCGACGCGGGCAGCTTTGCTGCGGGCATTCCGGGCGAGGTACGGTTCATCTACCTGCCACGACGCGCTATCTATAATTGGGACGGTCCGGAGGTGAAAAATCTTGAGGCCGATGTCGCTTGGAATGTATACTACTTTGATCCAGCGACAGGCCGGACATTTGACCAGGGTACGATAAACGTCACGGCGAAGGCGGGCGACAAGGATGCAAAACCTGTCAGCTTTAAAAAGAATGTTCCCTCCCCGCAGGACTGGGTGCTGGTGTTAGAGCGGGTGAAACCATGAGCAACAACTAAAGAAACACGAACATGAACAATCTCACAAAACTGACCCTCGTCGTCCAACTACTCGTACCGCTGGCGCTCCAGGCTGCTGATGTCCCCCGTCAGGCACACAAGCCTAACATTCTTTTTGCATTGGCCGACGATTGGTCGTACGGTCACGCGGGAGCGTACGGTTGCACCTGGGTGAAGACGCCGGCCATGGATCGTGTGGCGCGTGAGGGAATTCTATTCACGCACGCCTATACGCCGTGCGGCAAATGTGCGCCATCCCGGGCGAGTATTTTGACCGGACGCAATCCGTGGCAGCTCAAGGCAGCGGCCAACCATTGGTGTACGTTCCCGCCAGAGTTTAAGAGCTTTCCTGAGGCGCTAGGAGAGCAGGGCTATTTCACGGGCATGACTGGCAAGGGCTGGGGGCCGGGCGTGGCGAAGGATATTGATGGAAAGGACCGGCAGATGACGGGGCGTCCGTTCTCTAAACAGAAGACCGCGCCACCGACATCAGAAATCGCGGGCAATGATTATGCGGCGAACTTTGCGGACTTCCTAGAGGCGGCACCCAAGGACGGGCCGTGGTGTTTCTGGTACGGTGGACACGAGCCGCATCGCCGTTATGAGTTGGGCTCGGGGATTGCCAAAGGTGGAAAGAAGCTCTCCGACATCGACCATGTGCCCGCGTGCTGGCCGGATAACGAGGCGGTCCGCAACGATATGCTGGACTATGCGTTCGAGGTGGAACACTTTGACCGGCACCTCGGGCGACTGCTCGCGGAGTTAGAGAAGCGCGGGTTGCTCAACAATACGCTGGTCGTGGTCACGTCCGATAACGGCATGCCGTTCCCTCATGACAAGGGTTATGCGTTCAACGACTCGGATCATCTGCCGCTTGCCATCATGTGGAAAAACGGCATCCGAAAACCGGGCCGCATCATTGACGATTATGTGAGTTTCATCGACTTCGCGCCTACGTTCATGGATGTCGCGGGTATCGTGTGGGGGCAGACGGGCATGGCTCCGGCAACGGGCAGGAGTCTCACAGAAATATTCACATCGGAGAAAAACGGACGTGTTATCACCGCACGCGACCATGTCCTCATGGGCAAGGAGCGCAACGATGTGGGACGGCCAAACGACTGGGGCTATCCGATCCGCGGCATCGCGAAGGGGGATATGCTCTACCTGCACAACTTCGAGGCAACACGCTGGCCGGGTGGGAATCCGGAGACAGGGTATCTCGACACGGACGGCAGCCCGACGAAAACCGAGGTGCTCACGTCGCGGCTTGTGCCCGGGCAAGAACATTATTGGGAGGTTTGTTTCGGGATGCGACCGACCGATGAATTATACGATGTGCGACGCGATCCCGACTGTGTGTCCAACCTTGCCACGAAAGTCTCCTTCGACGCGATGAAGCACCAGCTCTTCGACGAACTCAAACAGCAGGACGACCCGCGACTGACGGGCAAGGAGTCCGTGTTCGATACCTACCCTTGCGCCAATTCATCCGACCGCAACTTCTACGAAAAATTCAAGCGGGGCGAAAAAAAGAAAGCGGGCTGGGTCAGCGATTCCGATTTTGTAAATACCATAACCCCCTTGCCTTGAGGACGGCTCCGCCACAGGCTTCGTCGCTGGCAAAAGCGGTGTCGCACGGAATACCACTTACCACCGCACTCCAAAAATCTCAGACGCGAACTACCTTCGCCAATGCTTCTACTTTCGCGATGCCTACGGCGGACAAGACGGCGGCCAGGTTGCGCTCATTCTTCCAATTCCACCAATCCATTATTCCAGTCTTCAATTTCAGTAGCGGGCTCCTGAAATGCCATGGGTCATTACTCGCGAAAGATAACGATTTTGTCATTTTTCTGTGTCTGCTTTGTCATAATCATTTTCTATGCTTCTCTCCGTGATAAGGGAAAAACTAACAAC
>JBAXOG010000149.1:0-12438 GCA_037133395.1 bacterium
GGTTATCCATACGCCTCACCATGCATATCTGGAGGGCCCGAAGGTTCACAAGCTCAACGGCTGGTACTTCATCCTCGCGCCCGGCGGCGGTGTGCCGCAGGGCTGGCAGGTCGTCTTCCGCTCGCGGAGTCTGTTCGGACCCTACGAGGAGAAGGTGGTGCTTGAAAAGGGTTCTACGCCGATCAATGGTCCGCATCAGGGCGCACTCGTGGATCTCCCGAATGGCGAGTGGTGGTTTCTTCACTTCCAGGATGCTGGAGCGTACGGACGGATTGTCCACATGCAACCCGTTGAGTGGAAAGACAACTGGCCGCTGATGGGCATGGACTACGATGGCAATGGAGTCGGCGAGCCTGTGCCAGCGTGGCGCAAACCAGCAGTTACCGGACCTGTGCCTGTGGCTATGCCCCAGACCAGTGATGATTTCAGCGCGACAAAATTGGGATTGCAGTGGCAGTGGCAGGCCAATCATGACGCGAACTGGTACTCCCTTGCAGCGCGGCCAGGCTGGCTCCGGCTCTTTGCGCAGCCGGCGCATCCGGACCTCGGTCGTACGCCGGCACTGCTGATGCAGAAATTTCCAGCGCGATCCTTTTGCGTGGAGACGCTTCTCGATCTTCACTCGCCTCACACGACTGATTGTGCTGGAGTCGCCGTGGTCGGCGGCGGGGAGAATGCCTCTTTAGCCCGGACCTCGGACGGCTGTGTGCTCAACATCAACGGCCAGGACGTCGCGAAGGCTCCCCTGCCCGAAGGTCCCGTCCGTTTGCGCGTGTGTGTCGACGACACTGCGACCTGCGTATTCAGCTATGCAGGCGCGGGTGGCGTCTTCATTGATCTGACCTCCGTATTTCAGGCTAAACACGGTGGCTGGATGGGCTCAAAGGTCGGACTCTTCTGTCTGACCTCTCAGGACGAAACATCATCCAGTTATGCAGACTTTCAATCATTCACCTTTTCATCACGCTAACCAATAGCGCAGACAGGAACATTGCACCATGCGGATGAAAAACCATGTGTATATCGGAATGCTTCTGGCGAGACGGGATTTTATTATCGGATCAGGTGTGGTGCTCGCGCTTTTGTTTGCGCCGGGTGCCAGCAGCCTGCCTGTGTGTGCGGAAGTCCCGCCGTTGCCGCCCGTTGTGCAAGTTGCACCGCCGAAGGTTGTCATCAGCGAAAACGCAGTGTTCGATGCGGATGATCGGCGGTTGCAGGTTATTGGCCGCTACTACGCGCCGTCGCCGAAGGTGATCGAGTTCGGCTGGGGCGGCGTGACGTTGAAGGCAAACTTTACGGGCACCTCGATCCGCGCTCGCCTGAAGGCGGGATGGGGGAAGCCGCCAAAGTTATTCGCGGTTGTGGACGGACGTGAGGATGCTGCGGTGCGGGTGGATGTTGACACGCGTAGCGATTATCTGCTGGCGGAGCACCTCGCGCCGGGAGAGCACACACTTGAACTCGTTCGCGCGACAGGCGCGTGGAATGCCGCCGTGGAGTTCCGCGGACTGGTGCTCGACCCGGGTTCGACGCTCCTCGCGCCGCCGCCTCGCGCCGCGCGACGTATTGAGTTTTACGGCGACTCGATCACGGAGGGCAGCTATATGAGCGATCAGCCGTTTGCGAATGCGCGCGCCGCCTACGCTCTTACGACAGCGCGGCTATTGGGGGCCGAGGCGCATCTGATCGCGAAGGGTGGCATCGGCATCTTGCGGGGGTATACGTTGCCGCAGACACTGCCCAGTATTCATGATCGCGCGGTGCCGATGCGTGCCGATCAGAAATGGGACTTTACCCGTTGGATGCCGCAGGTGGTCGTCATTAACGTCTTTCAAAATGACAAATGGACGCAAGCCAAGGTGCCGCCTGAGGAGTTCATCGCAGCCTACGCCGCCTTTTTAAAAACGCTTCGCGCCCATTATCCGCATGCCCATTTCATCGCGACGCTCGGCAGTATGGACGCCGTTGAACCCAAGAGTCTGTGGCCGGGCTATCTCCGAGATGCAGTCGCGCGTTTTCAGCGTGAAACGGGCGATAATCAGATCGACATCTTCCTGTTCGACTATCTCGGTACCAAAGGGCATCCGAACTCGGCGCAGGCCCGCGTGATGGCGGAACGCCTCGCCGCCTTCCTGGCCTCCAAAGGCGAAGGACTTTGGCAAAGTAAATAATTGTAATCGATGCAACCAAAACCATCCTGAAAGATATCCCAACGTAAATCTATGAACAAGTCCACACTCCTCCTGCTCGCAGCCTTGCTGCTGGTACCACTGGCCTCCCTCACGGCGGCTGAACTGAAACTAGCGTCTGTCTTTTCCGACCATATGGTGTTACAGCGCGAGGCGCCCGTGCCTGTCTGGGGGACGGCTACGGCGGGTGCACAGGTGACCGTCGAATTTGCCGGCCAGACGAAGACGGTCACCGCGGATGCGACCGGCAAGTGGCTGGCCAAACTCGATCCGCTCAAGGCCAGCGCCGAGCCGCGTGAGTTGAAAGTTGGCAGCCTTGTCATCCGCGATGTGCTCGTCGGCGAAGTCTGGCTTTGTTCCGGTCAGTCGAACATGGAGTGGGCACTGGGCCGTAGCACTGGAGGGACCGAGGCGGTGGCCGCGTCAGCCAATCCAAACTTGCGGCTCTGCACGATTCCGCATAACAGCCAGATGACACCGCAGGAGGACGTGCCAACGAAGTGGGCCGTATCCGGATCTGACACCACGAAATATTTTTCCGCTATTGCCTGGTGGTTTGGCAGCAAACTGCAAAAGGAACTCGGCGTGCCCGTGGGCATCATCAACGATTCCTTCGGCGGCACCATCATCCAAAGCTGGATGCCGTTGGAGACGCTTCGCAACGGTCCGTGGCCTCAGGACAAAGCCACCAACATCGCACTTTCCAAAGCCGACTACGACAAACGTCTGGCCGCGATCCAGCCGGCCATGGACACGTATCTCGCCGAAAAAGCCGCCGCTCTCAAAGCGAAGAAAACGCTACCGCCATTTCCCGCTGGCTGGCCCGGCGATTTTCGTGGACCGAGCGTGCTCTGGAACGGCATGGTCGCACCGTTGTTGAAGCTCCGCATGCGGGGTGTGCTGTGGTATCAGGGCGAATCGAACGGCTATCCTGGCGTGGCCGATACGTACGGGGCATTGCTACCGGCATTCATCGCCGACTGGCGTACCGGATTTAGGCAACCGGACCTGCCATTTTTGATTTTCCAGATTTCCGCCTACCGCAAGCCGCAAACCGACCCGAACGAAATCAGCGGCATGGCGCAATTGCGGGAAGCGCAGTTGAAGACGGTGCAGGCGACGTCGCATACCGCGCTCGTTGTCACGCTCGACCTCGGCGAACCTGACGTCCATTACAAGAACAAGGAACCGGCCGCGGACCGCGCCTTGAAGGCCGCCCTCGCGCTCTCCTACGGTCGCGAACTCGACGCCTCCGGACCGATTTTCAAATCGTCCGAGATTGCCGGTGCCAAGGCTATCCTGCGCTTCACGCACAGCAACGGCGGACTCGTCGCGAAAGACGGTCCGCTTACCGGATTCGTCATCGCGGGCGAAGATCGCAAGTTCGTCTTTGCTGACGCGCGGATTGAAGGCGACAACGTCGTCGTGTCCAGCGCGCAAGTTACCAAACCCGTTGCCGTCCGTTACGGCTGGGCGGATTTGCCCAAAGCCAACTTGTTCAACCAAGCCGGCCTCCCCGCGTCGCCGTTCCGGACAGACACATGGGAGATAAAATGAAGATAACAAGCCTCACCCTCTTGCTCTGCCTGGCCACCGGAAGCGTTCGCTGTGCCGCGTCCACAATGCCTGTCAACCCAGAGACGGACAGTATCTACCAGTTCTTCGTATCGTCCGACGAGCCGAATCGTCCGACGTTGGGCGCGTATCTCTGGATTCCGCCGAACACGCCAAAAATCCGGGCCGTGATGGTGGGCATGCACAACGGGCTGCCGATCAACATCCTGCAAAGCCCGCAGGTGCGCGCCGTGTGCCGCAAGCATGGCATCGCACAAATCCTGATGACCCCATGGGCGAAGGACATCGGCTCCGTGATGATGAAGGATCTGACCTTTGATATGACTGATCCAGCTCGGACAGCGGTCTACGACAGCTATCTGCAGCGGCTGGCGGAACGGTCGGAGCATCCTGAACTCATCACCGCGCCTATCGTGCCATTGGGACACTCCGCCTTTTGCGGCTTCCCCTTCGAAGCGGCGATGCGCAAGCCGGAGCAATGTCTCTGCACCCTTCCGATCAAAGCGGGACTGCCGGACGCCTACACCTTTTTCGGTCCAGGCGGTAAAGCCATGCATCCCAGCGCTGACTATAATTTGCGCAACGTACCGATCTTATTTGTCACCTCCAGCAGCCAGGAGACAGTGGGCTGGGGCGCCTTCCCGCTGGCGTATGGCACCTATATGAGCAGTTATCGGCGAGGTGATCGCGACGATAATCCGGGCACGACCTACGAACCGCACGCCGAACTTTTCAGCTCATGCTGGGAGATGACGAGCGGCCACTTTGACATGTCGCCCCGCAACTACACCTTTGTCTCGGACTGGCTTGATGCGATTGCGTCCGCGCGTCTGCCTGAAAAAGTTGGCGAGCCCCTGAAGAATCTCACCTTGCGCGATGGCTGGCTGATGGATCCCAAGATCCCGGCTGCAGGTGAATATCCAAAGGATGTTGCACTGCCCGCGCCCTACTCTGAATACAAAGGCCGTCGTAACCAGGCGCTCTGGTTTCCGACTGAGAAACTGGCGCGCACACAATTTGAACTGGGCCTCTCCGAGCCCCGCAAAATGATCGAGCTGTTCACCCTGCTGGATCCAACAGGGCAACCGATCAGCCTTGCGCACGGACGGATGGCGACGATGCCTGAGCCGCAGGCGTTGTTGCACGGGGACGGACTCTTCACGCTGACCACCTATCGTTTTACCACGCCGCCGGAAATTTGCGTTGCGAAGCACAAGGATCTCGCTCATCATCCCGAGGAGGCGCATGCCTTCACCAACCTACTGTTTACGGGCAAGACTGATCTGCCGGTGAGCGAGATTCCACTGTGCTTTAATGCGCACGGCGGGGGCTTCGAATGCATGCGCAGCGAACAGGTGAAGGACAAGCGCGGCATAACAGAGACGCGTTTCACGCTACGGCTGAAACGCCATCGCATAGCCCCTGGCGCAGGCTTCAATATGTCCTTCGTACGCATCTTCCATGAGGGTGATAAGACCTTTTCCGCGGCGGGGCGCACCTGCCAGATTTCACTGGCCGCGACAACTGTTCTGAAGAGCGCAACCGCGCAAACCCTGGACTTTCCCGTTGTGGCGGATACGCCCGCGAACACGACGCGAATTGAGCTCAAGGCAAAAAGCTCGGCAGGACTGCCCGTGGACTATTTCGTTGTCAAAGGACCTGGCATCATCCAAGGCGGCGCGTTTATTCCCACGGAGGTTCCCGCTGGCGCGACCCGCCCGATTGAGGTCACTGTCGGCGCCTACCAGGTCGGTCTCTTTAAGGAAACTGGCGGCGTCCAACCCGTAGAAACGGTTTATCAAACCTTCCATCTCATACCGACACAGGCAAGGGGTAAATGAGATCGGATAACACGGATAGCCCGAACAGCACGGACAGCGCGATGTGAATTTATAAATAAGGCAATTTTCCCCTTTTTTCGAATTGGAAAAAATGACACTTCGTTTGGAAGCAGTATTGTCGACAGGTTTTTGGATATGTGCTAATGTACTCGTGCTGTTATGTTTTTGGCGAACCCTATGGGATGCTAGCCCGCCGCCCGGGGTGCCGAGAATAAACGAGATAGTAACTTATGAGAATGACCGAATCGACAAAGCTCGCGACAAAGTTCGCGACAAAGTTTTTTTTGCATCCGAATGACGCGAACCACACGAATTCAATAAGGAACAAGCGTATTCGCTTCGCGAAATAACGCAATAAGGAATAAGCGTATTCGCTTCGCGAAATTCTTTGGAAGTTATAGGTAAGTCATCCTGAGTGCATTTATCCAGGGGGAATTTAAAAGGGCGCTCGATCATTTGGAGGACACGATGAATAAATGTAAATGGACGTTTTGTTTGCTTTTGCCTCTTGCTTTGCACGTCGTTGCCGAGGAACCGCAGTCACTGGTTTTTACTGATCCTTCGCCGCAGCGTTACCAACTGCGCGCACGGGCAAGCCAGATTGATCAGCGTGCAGCTCCTCACCCTGAAATCAACTTTATTTTCGAGAAGGACGGTAAGCCCACCGACTACGAAGATGCCTTCGTGGACACGCGCGTGAAGCCCCAGGGCAAGCTGGTGATTTGGCTGATGGGACTGAACGCCTCCCTCTTCGAACACATCAACAGCTACGGGTTACACGCCATCCGCGTCCACTATGCCAACGGTTGGTTTTCTCAGTTCGGCAAGGAACCGCCACCCGCGGACGAACTGTTCCTCGGCAAGATCCGGCTTGAAGCCGCAACTGGCGAGGACTTCAGTGATGTCGTGACCATTCCCAAGCCTGACGGCATGATGGAGCGCGCGCTTCAGTTCGTGAAATGGCTCGCCAAGCAGAATCCACAAGGGGGCTGGGCCTTCTTCCTGACAGAGGATCAGAAGGCATTACGCTGGGACCGCGTCATCATTTCAGGCTCATCTCATGGCGCCACAACCGCAACGCGCTTTGCCAAGTATCAGCGCGTTGACCGCGTGGTGATGTTCTGCGGTCCGCGTGACCAGTACGAGAAGTGGCAGGCTCTCCCCTCTGCTACTCCCTTGAATCGCTACTTCGGCTTCAGCCACGTCTTGGACGGTGGCTGGACAGGCCACCACTACGACCGTTCCTGGGAGCTGATGGGCTTAAACCAGTTCGGCCCTGTGACCGATGTCAATCAGGTGAAACCGCCCTACAACAATACGCGCCGCCTGATCACGGCAGCAGATGTCAAGGGCAGCGCCCAGCGGGCGCACGGCGCAGTTACACCCGGAGGCTCAGCCGTGAAGGACGCAGCAGGGCTCTACATTCACGAGCCAGTCTGGCGCTACTTGTTCACACATCCTGTAGATCAAGTCGGACAACCCGTGCCCCCAGATCCAACGGTTCCGAAAGACCTGCGCGCAAAAGCCGTTCAACCCAAGGAGAAGACCAAATGAAAAACTGTTTGTTCATGGTGATCACGGTTGCGTGCACAGGGTATGTGCTTTCGCAAAACAAGCCCAATATCGTAGTGATTTTGGCAGATGACTTAGGGTATGGCGATTTGAAGTGTTTTAATCCTGAGCGGTCGAAGATTGACACGCCGCATCTGTCGCGCTTGGCTGAACAGGGTATGCGCTTTACAGATGCGCATTCGTCGTCGGGTGTCTGTTCGCCTTCACGCTATGCGCTTTTGACAGGACGTTATCACTGGCGGTCGCGCCTGCAATCAGGCATTGTGGGCGTGATGGAGCGTCCACTGATTGCTTCGAATCGGCTCACCATCGCCGGTCTTGCAAAGAACAATGGCTATACAACCGCCTGTATCGGCAAGTGGCATCTGGGTATGGGGTGGGGCTTTGAAGAGGGACAGCAGAAGCAGGTTATTGCGTCGCCGCTGACGTCCGGGGATGATGAAGCGCCGCTTGCGGCGGATGAGCAGAAGAACTTATGGAAGACGGTGTTTGCCAAGCCGATCACAGGCGGACCTCTGACCGCTGGATTCGAACGTTACTTCGGAACGGACGTACCTAACTGGCCGCCGTTTTGCTTTGTTGAAAATGATCACACCGTGGGTGTGCCAGAAACCTTTATGCCCAAGAAAATGCTGCACACAACGCCGCAGTTGATTTCCCGCCAAGGTCCGGGATTGAAAGACTGGAACCTCTATGAGATTCTGCCGACATTAGGCAAGAAGGCCTGCGCGTACGTGCGCGAGCAGTCCGCGACAAAGAAGCCATTTCTGCTCTATATGCCCCTGACCTCCCCGCATGAACCCATTGCCGTGAATGAGGCGTGGAAGGGGAAGAGCAAGTTGAACTACTACGCTGATTTCGTGATGGAGACCGATGACGTTATCGGCTCTGTCCTCAAGACGATTGATGCGTGCGGCATTGCGGATAATACGATTGTGATTTTCACGAGCGATAATGGTAAAGCCAGTTATACTGGGCTTGCGGAACTTCAAAAATTGGGGCACTACTCCAGCGGTCCCTTGCGGGGATGTAAGACCTCGGTGTATGAAGGCGGACATCGCATGCCGTTTATTGTGCGTTGGCCTGGACACGTCAAGCCCGGAAGTACCTGCAATCAGCTCATCCACCACACAGACATCATGGCGACCTTGTCGGATATCTTGGGCGCTCCAGTGCCAGCGGATGCCGGTGTGGACAGCTTTAGCTTTTTGTCATTACTGAAGGGGGCAGATCGGCCGACACGTCAATACGCGGTCAGTTGTGCGGCAAGCGGCGTGCCAGGTTTCCGTTCAGGCGACTGGAAGTTGGTGCTGAATGCAAAGCCCGAGCTTTACAATTTGGCCCAAGACATCGGCGAGGCGACAGACCTAGCTGCACAAGAACCTGAACGTGTGAAGGCGATGCAGGAACAGTTTGAAAAGATCGTTTCAGAGGGACGCAGTACGCCGGGCGAAAAACAAGCCAATGATGTTCAAGTCATTCGCTACCCCAAGGACGAAAACTCCCAAAAGCCTAGGCGTAAAGCGAAAGCGAAATAGAGGAACGCAATGTGGCGGCGGAGCACCCCGACGTGGTGAAGAAACTCACCGGCACGGCGCTTGCATGGATTAAGACGCTTCCGCCCAATCCGACGCGCGATGCGGCCATCGTCACGGGCAAGCTGCCGGAAGTGAGTTCCCCTGAAGAATAAGGGCGTGTGTCCCTCGTGCGCCGTGGGATGAGGGGAATATTAGCGTTGCGTCTCGGTGAGCCGCAGAGATAGCGCGAGGAATTTATAAATAAGGCAATTCTTCCCCCCCCCCCCTTTTTTTTTCAATTTGAAAAAATGACATCTAGTTTGGAAGCAGTGTCGTCGACAGATTTTTGAATATGTGATAATATACTCTCATTAATTGAAGAAGGAATTGTTTGTTTTGATAAGAGTTGCAAAGGAGAAAACGTATGAAAACATTAAAAGCGCGGTATGCTTTATTAATCGCAGTCGGATTGCTCATGACAATGAAACTGTCGGCTACGACTTACACGAACACGGCTCTGGCAGGACTTTGGAGTACACCAGGAAGTTGGTTGGGCACACCGCCTCTGCCGGGCGGTGCCACGGACGCGGTGATCATCTTGAATCCATCTGCTAATGCCGTCATCACCAATGACATGAGTGGCGCATTCTTCCTGAACCAGTTGAAAATGGTTGCAAACAAGAATGAAACGCTTCAAAGCGTGGGCACTGCTTCACTCAGTTTCGCGGGCAGCGACGCCTCAATCACTAACGCGGGTGGTGGAAATTTCTTCATCAACTCTCCCATCACATTGGGCGCGAACCTAATGGTCGGTAATGGGAGTAGCGTGAAACTCACGCTGAGCAGTAACATCACGGAGACTGTCGCGTCAGGACTTATTCTCAACAGCGAAAGCGCACGACTCGTCTATTTGGCCGGCTCCAATACCTTCTCGGGCGGTGTCACCCTCAACAGCGGCGGTGTGGAAGTCAACAACGCGGCATCGTTGGGGACCGGAACCTTTACCATCAACAACGGCACAACCTTCAACAATATTGGGCCATCCACTGTCGCCCTCACAAACGCCTCTGTCTGGAATGGAAGCATCACCTATATCGGCAGCAGTGCTAACATAACCATGAACGGGCCTATTGCGCTGGGGACGAATGTGGCGCTGGCTGTGAACGGCTATACTGTGACCGTCAATGGCAATATCACCGGCCCCGGCAGTCTGACGAAAGCGGGAACTGGCGTGTTTACGCTTGGAGGAACCAACAGCTTCAGCGGGGATTTCGTTTGGTCAGGTCCTCTTAATGTTTATTCCGCATCAGGTTTGCCGCTGGGTTCCGGATCGCTGACGATCAGCAACGGACTCATGCTGAGCATCACCCCGACAGGCAGCGGCAGTTCGGTAGCGTTGCTGGGTGGCACGAATGGCAACGAAACCATCTCTTTTGACGGCTATACACGCCTCTATATCAACAAGAGTTCACAGTCCAGCGTCACCTACACTTTTGGCAACGCCGCTGATACCGGCAGCGTCTTCACCCGCATCGGGAAGGGTACACTGGCCATCGGTAACCAAGCGAGCAGTACCATAGCGATCGGCGATGCCAACGGCAAGTTTCTCGTCGCCAATGGGGCGACCGGCGTACCCATTCACAACGGCATGGTGGACGCATATATCGCCGCGGAAGGCCTAGGGGGCCAGTGGAGTTTTGATTTTCTTCAATATGATGCTGTAAACGGCTTAACCAACCTGACGTTTGATGGCATATTTTCCGGAACGTCGGCAGGTATTCAGGACAGCACCAAAAAGTACAAAGTGACTAATAACAGTTTTCCCATCCTGACCAACAATACGGCGGTTTATGCGCTGTCCCTGCAAGGCAACGCCACTATGACCCTGAGCAACAATGCCACACTGACCATCGGCAACGGGGCTCAGCCAGCAGGGTTAAACATTACGGGCGGTTCGCTCTCCCGCGCTGCGAATTCCAGTGGTAGCAAGCTCAGCTTCGGGACCAGCGAGGGCATCATCTATACCGGCACCGCTGGGGCCATCATCGGAGTGCCGATTGAAGGTACAAGTGGCATGATCTTCAATGCTGGCTATGGTTCCGGCTCAATCACGCTAACGAACGCGAACACGTATAGTGGCGATACTACTGTGATAGCGGGCAAGCTCAATGTGGGATCCGGCGGCACCAGCGGCGACCTGGGAAACAGTACCAATCTGATGATCATTGCCGGAAGTACACTCTCCTTCAACCGCTCGGACATCCTCAATAGGACGGACACCATGAGCGGCGCGGGCACCTTGCAGAATGGCGGGGTCGGCACGTTGAACCTGACACCTCCGAGCGGAACGACGTTTGCAGGTACGCTCGCCAATGCGAGTTCGGGCATCATGAACCTGACGCTCAGCAGCAACACGCTGACCACAGTGCAGAACACTTTGTCGGGTACGATGACCGTGACCGTAGGCAACAGCACGCTGACCACAGTGCAGAACACTTTGTCGGGTACGATGACCGTGACCGTAGGCAACAGCACGCTGACCACGGTGCAGAACACCGGCGTGGGCACGCTGACCGTGAGGGCCCTGAGCGGAGCCAGTAATACTTTTGCCAACATAAATAATAATTCGACTGGCTCCCTTGTTCTGGATGGTGTAGGTTCGACGAATATACTTTCCGGTCAGTTTAACGGCGCGGCGGGTGGCACCCTCGTTTTCAGTAACGGCTACTACAGCTCACCCGGGCAACGCTTCACCAAGGGCAACTTGACAATTGCGGGTGGAACTTTTGTGGTTGGATCTCGTCTGGGATTCGGAAATCAGAGTGATGGACAAACAATGACCATTACCAGCGGTTCTCTGATACTAAATTCAGCGTATGGCATCCAATTCGGTGCGGAAGGACCATCGGTTGCTGGCAATACCAGTGCGACCGTCAATCAGAGCGGAGGATTGGTGAGTGTTTTGGCTGCTGGCTCTGCATCTGCTATGCAGGTTGGTGGAATAACGGCGTCGAAGACAGATGTTTACAATCTGTCAGGTGGAACGGTTAATCTTGTCAGCGGTTATAGTGGGCAATCACTTATAATTGGAGCTGACGCAGGCGGAACAACTCTGGCTAAATTCAGTATGACGGGTGGTAAATTGATCAGTGCCGGGAGTATAAGCGGTTCCCAGGGAACTGGCGCCAAGCAGGTTTTCGACTTCTCCGGTGGCACGCTGACGGCGAGTACGATTGACGCAACCAAGCTCTCCAGTGCCGCAAGCCCCTCTGTTCAAGGCACTCTCGTGAACAACGATGGCACGCTCGCCCCCGGCGATATCGGCACGGCGGGCAAGACGACTATCACGGGCAGTTATTCGAATACGCCTTCCGCGGTGGTGGCGATCGATATCGGCGGCGTAAAGCAAGCCGATGTCTTCGCCAATGCACCCGGCTATTACGACTATGTCGCTGTCACTAGCAATGCCTATCTGGTCGGCAAGCTCAGCGTAAACCTGATCAACGGTTATGTACCGCCGAGTACGAAAACAAACTTTATCGTGCTGGCCGTCACGGGACCAGGCGTAACGCTCTCCGGATCGTTCGCGAATGTACTGGACAACAAGGTTTGGTGTACGGACGGCTATTCACGGTTTGATGTGCTCTTTAACACGCCAGCAAACAAGGTCATCCTGACCAACTACGCGTTCAACGCCTGGAGCCCGACCTCGGGTAGCACGTGGGATACGGCAGCTAACTGGTC
>JBAXOG010000150.1:0-12247 GCA_037133395.1 bacterium
GATTCAAAAACTCTGTGGGCTCTGTGAGAAAAAAGTTACCCATCCGTTTATTCCCACTCTGTGGGCGGCGGGCTTGCCTCTAACTTAAGCGTTAAGAGTTGGGCCTCGCGCAAATCTTTTAATCGCAGGGAAAACTGGTATCCGCAGGCGGGCGAACACCACTACCGGTTTTCGATTACTTCACATGAGGGTGGTTGGCAGAACGGGCGGACATCCGGCCACTGCCGGACCTACCTCAGCAGACGCTTGTCACTCCCTAAGGTAGTAGGGGGTCCGACATGGTTTGTACGGTATTCACGGCATCTTTCCGTGCAGTAATTTTCTCAACAAAGGTTGCCTCTGAAACTCTTCGAGCGACAGTCCGGCTTCACCAAGGATGCGAGGATCAGCAACACCCTTTTTTTGATCGGCATGGTAATCCGACCCTCCCGACAGAACAGCCATACGTTGCCCATAGAGAGCGAGCACTTCGTCATGGATGGCCTGCGGCGACATCGTTCCCTTATAACTGGTCTTGTTGTACGTGTACCGCGTCTCGATTCCATCTAGCCCGGAATCGATCAACCGATGGATGTAGGCTTCGCGCGTCACAGGCCGCCCCTCTAGGATAATCTCCTCGTCGATCAAATACGGGTGTGCCAGAATCGCGATACCGCCTGCCGCGTGCAGCGATTCAATTGTCCTGACCGGATCGGGCTTTTCGCGCTTGATATCGTACGAGGGGTTGTCGCGCACCAAAATTTTCGCGTCCTGCCACGTCGGAGCATATCCGTGCCACGCGATTAGCTCGAAGATGTGCTTCTTCTGCACGGCCTCGGGCTTTCTCCGACCGTTCAAAAGAACCTCCTCCCAACTCAACTTCGACATGCCCTCTGCAGCCAGTTTCTCGACCAGCAATCGGTAGGACTGCACCTTACTCACGACGGCAAGTTCGGGCAACCACTGGATTTCAGACGACGCCCAGTCGCATCCCAGCCCGACAATGTGCACATCATCCACATGTGTGTCGCAGGACACCTCAATGCCAGGTAGTGCGACAACCCCATGCCGTTTCGCGTATTCGCACAAAGGAGTGCGCGCCTCGTCGATCTCCACGTCATCCTCTGGCAGAACGTCGTGATCTGTGATTGCCAGGATTTTCACTCCGAAGCGTGCCGCGTTCGCGATCAGCTCTGCTGGCGTATCGTTTCCGTCCGAGCGCGTCGTGTGGGTATGGAGATCAACAGGATACCGTGCCGCATTCTCTTTCTGTAACATACAAACCTTATGCCTTTCCGCTGGAGCCAAATAGCCGCATGAAACTTCCAGCGAGCGTTATCAGTTGCTCCGAAGCAAAATGATCGAGTTTCAAGGGGTTCACCTTGTCCGTGTTCTCCGCCAGATAGGTGCGCAGTGCACCGATGTAGGTATGTTTGAGCGCAGTCGAGATATTGATTTTGGTCGCGCCCAGTTCAATCAGTCGGCGAAAGGTGTCATCATCAAGCCCCGTTCCTCCATGTACGACCACAGGACACTCTGTACGCTCTCCGAGTTGCCGTACCAAATCGAAGTTAATCACAGGTATACCCTCGTAGACTCCGTGTGCCGTTCCAATGGCCGGTGCGATCGCCTCGACGTTGGTCTCCTGAATGTAGCGCATCGTCTCCTCGTAGCCCGCCAGCGAAGATGCGGCATGCGAGATGTCGTCCTCAACGCCGGCGATGATACCCACTTCGCCCTCAACATCCACGCCCTTGGATCGTGCGTCTGCTCGCACGATTTTGGTCATCACAATATTTTCCTCGAAGGGCAGATGCGAACTGTCAAACATCACTGAATCCCAACCCAGGTCGCAACAACGCGAACAGAGTGTGAGATCCTGACAGTGATCCAGATGCAGGACGGCCGGAACCGACGCGTCATCGATCAGTGCTCGTGCCAGGCGGGCCAGTGCCCGGTCACCCAGCGCTTTGACGGTCGTTACCGAAGTCTGCACAATAACTGGACTATGTTCCTGTTCCGCCGCCTTGAGTACTGCCGCAAGCGAAAGATGATTTAACACATTGAACGCGGGAACCGCATATCTTCCGGCTTTCGCCTGTTCCAGCACCTCTTTTAGACTCGACCTCATTTTAACCTCCTTTGACCCAGTGAATCAGCAGCGTACATGGCATCGACAATCATCTCTGGCGTGACCGCAAACGCATGGTTATGCACGAACGAACCTGCTCCGGATACACTCACGGCGAACACCAGCAGCCGCTCCTTTGAAATGTCCTCCATGTGCATAGCTCGAAACGTTGTCGGAAGTCCGACGGCATTCATGAAATCCACCGTCGAATAAACCTCGTCGGGAGATATATCCTGTTCCAGACAGAGTTGGGTCATCAAGCCGAACGCTACCTTCTCGCCGTGCATGAGGCCGTGTGTCTCGTGGAGAGCGGGCAAGGAGTTGGCAATCGCGTGGGCTGTCGCCAGCCCGCCGCTCTCCCAGCCGACCCCCGACAGCAAAATATTGGCTTCCACGACCTTTTCGACTGCTGGGGTCACCACACCCCGCTCGACCGCTGCTTTGGCCTCGACGCCATAGCCCATGATTGTGTCAAAGCAGAGCTTGGCCATGGCCAGCGCGGTCAGCGTCTGCGTCCCGCCCGCCGTCGAGACCGCGCGCTTGCCGTAAGCTGAGCGTGCCTCCGGCCAGGTGGCCAGCGCATCGCCCATACCGGCGACGAGGAAGCGCACCGGCGCTTTCGCGATGACTTCCGTGTCCACCAGGATGATGTTCGGATTAGACGGCCACAGGTCGAAGCCCTCATACTCGCCGGCTTCGTTGTACCAGACGGTGCAGGCGCTGGTGGGCGCGTCGTTCGAGGCGATGGAGGGCACGATCACGCACGGCACCTTTGCCAGAGCCGCGGCCGCTTTGGCTGTGTCGATCGCCTTACCTCCGCCCAGTCCAACCACTACATCGCACCCGTTGCTCCGGACCGTCTGTACCAGCGCATCGGCCGCCTTACGCGTCGTTTCACCCTTGAAGAGTGCCTCCACGCACGTCATCCCCTGCTTCGAAAAGGACTGTCGAACCTTGTCGCCGACGGTGTCGCTCAGAAACTTCTCCCATAGCACGAGCGGTCGCTTGCCGCACAGCGACACCCACTGACCCGTCTGACTTAGCAGGCCCTTGCCCTGGCAGTACCGTCCTGGAAAACTGATCGCGTTGTTCATTGTTCCCCCTTGCTTTTCGCACGCACAGCGTGGCTCATTTGTATATACGTTTCATACCGTTTGCGGTAGACCTCCGCGTTCGCGTACACCGGCAACACCGGCTCCTCGAACCGCACCATTCGCGCAACTCCCTCCGTCACATCCCTGAAAGCCCCCGCACCGACCCCGGCGAAGATGGCCGCGCCGACCAGCGTCGCGTTCGGCACCTTCAGCGGTGTAATCGGCACGCCGAAGATGTCGGCGATCGCCTGGCACCAGACCGGGCACTCCGTAGCACCGCCCGTCACCGTTAGAGAGTTGATGGTCACACCCGCAGTTTTCATCTTCTGGTACATGTCGAAGCTTTCCAGCGTGACGCCCTCCATCACCGCACGGATCAGGTCGCCTGGCCCGTGTGAAAATCGCAGACCGGCAAAAAGCCCGCTGGCCGAGGGATCCCAGTACGGATATCCCGCTCCGGACAGATAAGGCAGGAAGACAAGGCCGTTCGCGCCAGGCGGCGACTTGCTCATCAGGTCGTCCATCCGTTTATACAGCCCGCTCTTTTGAGATGTCCGCCCGCTTGGTTCCGGCTCTAAGTCCGGATGGAACAGTAGGTCGCGCAGCCACCGGAAACAACTTGCTGCCCCCAATTGGATGCCCTCCAACTCGTAAAGACCGATCTTGCCTGAAGAAGCAGCCATCAACCCCGGGCTCCGCTCAAACTCCAGCCTTTCTGTCGCTACGACCAGCAATCCTGCGGTTCCTAAGGTCAACGAAGCTCGTCCGGCTTCTATGACGCCCGCCCCGATGGCGGCGGACTGCTGATCCCCGGTCCCGCACACGAGCAGCGTCCCCTCGCGCAGGCCGCACACCGCAGCAGCAGCTTCACTGAGCCTGCCGACCACCGTCCCCGGGTTCACAAGCGGCATCAGTTTTGTCATGTCGATGTCCAGGGCGTTCAGAACCTGTTCCGACCAAGCCAACGTCCGAACGTCAATCATCCCACTGCAACAGGCGTTGGTGACCTCCGTCACCCTTTCCGCAGCCCCCAGCCGCCACAGCATATAATCCCCGGGAAAAACCACCTTACGGGTTTGCGCGTAACGCTCGGGCTGATGTCGCTTAATCCAGCACAGCTTCTCCAGCGTGTACGTGGGGGTCAGTGGCATGCCCGTAATGCGGTAGAGTTCTTCGGGTGTGATCCTGGAGGCTATTTCAGGAATCTCCGAATATGCCCGGTTGTCCTGCCAGACATAGAAGCGACCTCCGATCAAACGGTCGTCTGCGTCGAGCAGCCCGAAGGTCGCCCGTTGCGACGACATCCCCAGAGCGATCACCTCGCGCGGGTCCACCCCGGCCTCAGCCAAGGCGTTACGGCATACCTCGAACACGCTTTCCACCAGCAATTCCGCATCCTGCTCGACGTAGTGTTCCTGCGGATATTCCGCAACGTATTCGCGATAGCCGCCGCCGACGGTGTTCCCCTCCGTGTCGAACACCATGGCGTTGGCACCCGTAGTCCCAACATCGATTGCCATCAGATAGGGGCCCATATCACTCCTTACTGCTGATAGGCGGGAATCAGACCTGCCACGCGCATTTCATCCAACGCATCGATGATCTCAGGGGCGGCACGTGTGCCGATCAGCTCCGCGCCAGCCAGTATAAAGGCGTAGGCGTTCTGCGGGCGTGGAAATTTCACCCCGGAAACCTTCAGCCTAATCCCCGAGTCTTTCAGCGTCTCGCGCATCAGCAACACCTGGCCCATGGTTGGTCCTTCGAATTGCCCTGTCGACGTTTTCGCAAAGTCGGCGCCAGCCTCTTGAATAAAGCGGCATCCCGTCACGATCTCTGCGTTCGTGAGGTAACAGACCTCTAGAATGATCTTCGTCAGCGCACGGCCCTTTGCAAGGCTCACGAACTCTTTTATTTCACGCCTGACAACGTCAACATGCCCGCTCTTGAGCGCACCGGCGTTGATCACCAGATCCACGCTCTGGCAGCCGGCTTCGAGTGCCTTTTCCGTTTCCAGCAGTTTCACTGCCAGCGGCGCTACGCCGAACGGAAAGTCGATGCCGGTCGCGATCAGCACATCCGTGCCCTTCAACTCCTCTTTCACCACAGGCGTCCAGTACGGCGATGCCGAATAGAACGCCGCGCAATTGTACGCGATCGCCTCGCGGCATCCTTCCCGAATTTCCTTCTCGGTTGTCTGCTTGGGCAGGATCGAATAGTCGAACAACTTTCCAACCGCATGTTTGTCCATCTTTGCTAAGTTTATCATCGTTTTTCTCCTTTGTGTGTTTTGTTTACGCAAACCTCATTCTCTGCTGAAGACCTGTCATCCCCATGAGTCCACAAGTCTGTCCCTCTGTAATCACCGAACAGCTACGGTTTCTCAATGATGACACGGAAACCGACGTTGTAAACTTTCTGCCAGCTTTCGTAAGCGTAGCGCACGCTCGCGCCGGCATCGGCCGGCCGGTCGGACCAACTGCCACCACGGGCGACTTTGCGTCCGGAGGGAATGTCATCGTTGCGGTACGGATACGGGCAATAGCTGGAGAGGGTCCATTCGCTGACGTTACCTATCATGTCTTTCAAGCCCCACGGGTTCGGTTCCGTTTGGCCGACGTAGTCCACAACGTGATACTTGTCGCGGAACCGTTCATCGCGCAGCGGGAAGTTGTTGTCGGACGGATAAGGCGCGCGCGTCTGCAAATTGCCAGAGCCGGGGTATCCCATTTTGAACCAGCGCAACGATTGATCAGCGAGATTGGCGAACCGGCCGAAATCAGTTTCAAGCGTGCCGTAGAAGAATTGCGTGTCGGTGCCGGCGCGGGCGGCCCATTCCCATTGAGCTTCGGTCGGCAGCGTCACGGTGAGGCCGGTCTTTTGGCTCATCCATTTGCAGAACCGCACGGCTTCCTGCCAAGAGATCCGTGCGACGGGCTGGTCGGGATGGTTGGCGATGTAGCCAGGCGTCACGCGATCCATGAAGTGCATGTCGATATAGCGCGTGTCGTGAGCGGGATCGAACAGCGCGTACTGGGCGTTGCTGATCTCGGTCTCGGCCATCCAGAACGGTTGTGCGATCCGGATCTTGGCGCGCGGTCGTTCGTCGGGCGCGCCGTCGCGGCTGCCCATGATAAACTCGCCCGATGGCACCCAGCGCAGGATCAGCTTGACGCCCCGTCCGAGGTCCACGGTTTTCACTTCGCCCGTCGTAGCAACGAACGGGAAACCGTCGGCGCGAAGCGTGTCGGGCATTTCGGCGGCCGGCTTTGGCGGCGGCTCGAAGGCGACCGGGGAAACATTCTGGCGGGCCTTAGAGAATTCCTGCTCGGGATCAACGGCGACGTCCGCAAACGCCTTGTTCAGTTCGCTCCGGCGCTGGGCGATGTGCTGTTGCTTCGGTGGCAATTCAAATGAACCGCGCCGGGGGACGTTGAGGTCAATCCAGCAATAGAGGCGTTCGCGGGACTCGCGCGGGAGGTCGTCGAGCCGGACGCCGTGGTGTCCTTTCTCCAACATCTGAATCAGCGGGCTGGTGGAAGCGTGATACTCCAGCGGGTTGAGCATGGCCATGTCGGACTCGGGGCCGGGGCGGTGGACATACGGGTGCAACGTGTCGTAAGCGACGCCGGACTGGCTAAACAACGGTTTGCTGCGCGGACCGACGCTGGCTGGCTTATCGTGGCAGCCGACGCAATGTTTTTGAAGAACCGGATAGACCTCATTCGCGAAGTCGAACGGCCGGGCCGGACCTAACCACGGGGTCAACGGTTGGGGCGCGCGTTGGCTGGCGAGCGTACGCTTCGCCGGCAACGAATCTGCTCGGTTCTCATGGCATCCCGTGCAAGAGACACGCTCGCCGGGCATGCCGACGAGCCAGCTCCGCATCAGTTGTACCGCCCGGCCTTCACTGTCGAGCGGCTGGATCGACACCGGGGTGTTCGCCGGCACGATGAACTCCGCCGAGCCGTCGGCTTCCACCGGCGTGGTGCCTAGAACGCGTTTCACGTCCCAGCCGGCTTGTGTGCCGATGATCTCGAAGCTCGCCTTGCCGAAGTATCCGAAATGGTAGGCAAACACGCGCAGCGATTTCACCGTGCCGCGCGGAACGCCCTTAAGCCCCGGCCCGGCATAAACATCGGCAATATGCACCGTGGCGGTGTGCTTGGAGGGATCAACCCGGTCGGGAATGACCGGCGGGCGCTGCCGCGGTTTCAACGGCACCGGCTCGAACAGAGCTTCGCCTTTCGACTCGGCGATCAGCGTCATGTTGTCGAACACGTCAACCAGATAGATGCCCCAGAGGCTCCTCTGATTCGGTTTCATCGAAACGAGAAAATACTTACTGCTGAGCGGATACGGATGCGTCATCAACTCCGGCCGCTCCTTGAGATAAACGCCGTTGACAATGTTGTCACAGACCGTTCCCGGCACCGGCTTGCCGCGGCCAGGAACGAGTTGGATGAAACCACATTTCTCCGCCGGCAGGATGTCCGGCGTCAGCGCAACGTGCGTACCTTCGACGCCCCACTCTTTCGAGGCCGGCCGATAGCGGAACGGATAGCCATTTGCTAACCCCGGGTCAAGCAATGCCAGACGGCCGCAGTCGCCGTAATCGTGATGCCCGCTGATGATGCCCACCAGCAGCGAGGGATGGTCAGGGACCGGCTGCGCAAAGCGGAATGCCGTGGGGAACCACGAGCCGCTGCCGTAAAGCGCGAGCTGCCCGGTGCCGTCCGGGTTCATGCTAAAACGCCGCCGCGAGAAATAATGCGGGATGTCGCTGTACTCCCAGCGTTGGTAGAGCACACGCCCGTCGTTGAGCACCGTCGGGTCGTTGTCGTGATCCTGGTCGAAGGTCAGTTGCCGGAGTTTGCCTGTCACACGGTCCAACAGATAGAGCGTCGCGACCGGCTCGTTGCCGTTGAGGCACGGCACGCCGTGGTAGTTCGCAGTCGAGGCCACGATGAGCCGTCCGTCGGGCAGATAACAGGCATCGAAAAAATCCACGTCCGGATAATTCGTCGGCGTCACCTGGCTTGCCTCGCCGCCCGCCGCCGGAATTTCAAAAACCGCCCAACGCCCGTTACCGTCAATACTGGAAAACAGCACGTGCTGCGCATCGAAATCCAAGCGTACGTCGCGAAGCAGACGCATCGCCGGTGGCCTGTGGAGCGTTTGTAGCCGAGGTTTCCCGCGCAGGTCGGTAAGCACGGCGATCTCGTTCACCCAGTTAGTACGATTGGGCAAACTGGCGTGCGAAAGGTAGTTGGCACCGACAAAGCCAGTGCTGTTCGCTGGGCTGCGCCGCACCACCAGCAGTTTATCGACATCGAGCAGCGGATTGGCCAGCAGTGCATCCCTCACAAGGGTCAGCAAGGCATCGACAGGCGGGAGGGATTCCAACGGTTTGTTCGCAGCAGGTGCCGCCACGAGCGCTTCACCCACATGCTCGAACTCGGCCAAGGCATTCCTGTACTTCGCCCCGTCGTAGCGCCCCGGAAAACTCCGCTCCATGTCTTCGATGGCCAGTCGCACCGCCTCGATGTTGATGCGTTTCAGCGCGGCGATCCGCGCCTTGACCTCGGCCCGCTGTTCATTGATGCGCGCCCGCACGGCACGTTGTTCTGAATTGATCCGCTTCATCTTCCAATCATCAGGAAACGGTGCCGACGACTGGAAGCGGAACGCGCAGATATGCGGCAGCGGCCCTTCGCACTCGATAGCGAGCGTGTGCGTGCCCCGCTCGATGCGTACGGTACATTGCTGCACCCACTTCGCCGATTTCGTAGACCAACTGCCGGTTGTCTTTTCGAAACCGGTATGTACCGTTTTTTCATCAAGGCTGATTTCAACCGGCCGTGACTGTTCCGCCGCATACAGCCCGAACAGCGTATAGTCCGCCGTGATCGGGAAATCGATCACATACTCCGCCCGGTCCGGCGACCCGCCGCCGTGCCAGATGCAGGAAGGCCCTTCCGCAAACGCCTGCCCCGTCAGGCTGACACGCACGTTGCCATCGTCAAAGTCCTTCGCCTCGATGATGAATTCGTCTGCCGCCAGAGCAGCAAACTGTACCAGCAACAATGCTGGGAGGAGAGTGAATATGGTTTTCATAATTGTTGTTTTTCTACTGAAATCCGTCACCGGATACCCCGCAGACCACTGCCTCACGCTCACCCCACCTTCCAGCGCAATAGACGCCCTTTCTCCACTTGTCGTGTCTTACGAAGCGTCGCAAAATGGTCGTGTATGCAGCAGGAGGTGCTTCGATTATGAGACGCTTCGTATTTCAGCCTGCTAAAGTGATTTTATAATACAGAAAAATGTTAACACAGCCTCTCATCAGCTGTCAAGGGGGTACTTGTAACAATTTATATTATTTATACTAAATTCTGAATGGCCATTGACCTCGTCTGAGACTGCGTGATTTGCGGCCCGGGCACGTTGTTGCCGACACCCTTTACACCCATCCAAAGATTCACCTCACGCGTGAGCGGCTCCGCATTACAAAATATCGGCATTGAGATCACCGCAAACACAAAGAACACATTTTGACATACCAGACTATTCATCTCTTGACCCCTTTACATCATCTATAAGGCCCCATACTCCTCCTAACGGCTGATAGGTAGGCATGAGGCCGGCTGCCCGCATTTCGTCCATCGCGTCGATGATCTCAGGCGCGGCACCCGCGCTAAAAGAATCTGATGAGTGTTCCCGGATAACCCGGCATCACCTTGATATCGCCCCCTCTGTAACTGAGGAACCAGCCTTTCGGGAGAACGGTAGCGCCATTTGCAAAGGTCCCGGTCACGCCGCCTGTGGTATGGATCAGCGTGTAGGTACTGCCGCTCGACGCCAGGTTATTGGTCCCTGCCAGTTCCAACGTCGCTCCGGTTATGTCCAACGCGCCGGAAATTGTCAGCGGTGCCGATACACCGCCAGCAAGGATGGTCGCCTTGGCGACACCCCGGTTCGCAACCGCACCAAAAATTGTTCCCGTCCCACCCAGTACCGCGTTCGACACCACCGTGACCGTGCTGCTCACGGAGCCGTTGACGAGGAGCATGCCGTTGCTGACCGTCGTGGCGCCGCTATAGGTGTTGGCCGCAGCCAGGCAGAGGGTTCCCGACCCTGTCTTGGCCAGACTGCCGTTGGTCACCACCCCGGCCAGCGTGGCCGTCGACGTTCCCGCCACAGACACGGTCTGCGCGACACCTGCCAGATTGAGAACGTTCGAGAAGGTGACCGTACAGACAGTGGAGGTGTGGCCGAAGAGTAGTCGGCTCCCGCTTGACAGGAAGTTTCCGGAACCGAATTGCACCGCATGCCCATCCCCGTTGAAGTTAACGATGCGATCCGCATTAAACGCCGCGAAGCCGCCGTCCGCGTTGGCCGCAAACTGCACGGCCGCCGCACCCGTGCCAAGGTTCCGCTTGAAATCGTTCGTGCCCAGCCCCAGCACGCCTCCGGACATGACCAGGCTGGCCGTGCCGCCAGCCGCCTGGATGCCGCCCGGCAGGGCCTGAACGCCGTTCAACAGCAATACGCCATTGGAGATCGTCGTTGCATTGGCGTAAAGGTTAGTATCCGCCGCGAGGATCAGCATACCCTCGCCGGACTTCACGAGCCCGAAGTTCTGTGCGCTGTTGCCACCGATGGAACCCGTGACGTTGAGCGTGGCGTTGGTATCGACAATAAGGCTCAGCGCATTTCCAAAGGCGGCGCCGATCTTTTGCGCGCTGATTGTCGAGACCGTTCCGCCTGTCGCACGGATCGGCTCGACGGTCCCATCTGACTTATTGAAACCCCACGTGCCGTACTGGGCAGAGATCGGACCATCAAAGGCTAGCGTACCGCCCGCCAGCGTGAGATTGTGAAGCTCCGTGGCGGAACACGTATTCGTAGTCGTGAGTCTGCCGTTGCCGTTGATGGTCACATTGGTGAAGCTCCTGAAGCAGTTATTGCCATTTGAGTTTCCGATGACCACGCCGTTGCTGTTGATCACCAGCGCAGAGGCGGTGTACCACACCCCCCAAAGGATCAGCGCACCTTGGTTGACGGTCGTCGGGCCCTTGTAGGTGTAGGTGATTGGGTTGTTAAGCGTCAACGCATTGTCGCCGGTCTTTGTCAGGCCGCCATCTGAACCAGATCCGTACAATGTGGCATTGTTGGTCGCGTTTCCATTGCTGGTGTCGAAGACTGCCCCGCCGGCACCCACCGTGTATTTGATGTAATTCCCGTCTCGGAGAAAGTCAATCACGGGAGAGGCATTCCGGAGCGTGCCGCCATTGAAGTTGAAGGTGTACGTGGGCGTCGTGCCCGAGCCACCTGTGTATCGCTGCACATGGTCTATCGTCAATGTTCCGCCGACATTGAGATTCAAGGTTGCAACGGTGGAGGCTACTGCGTTCCCTCCCCCGAAAATGAGACCGCTGGGGTTGCCGGAAGGGGCCGCAAGCGTTCCGCCGTTGATTGTGACCTCACCCTTGGCACTGCTTCCGTCGCCGATGATCAAACGGCCATAAGTAAGCGTCCTCGCCGAGGACGCAAGCGTCAGCGTGCCGGTGGAGCCGGTAAGGGTGCCAAGCGTCAAATCGCCGGTTGTGGTGTAGGAGGTGGCGGAATTATAAAGCGCGGACCGCGTGTTGCCCGCGTCTCCGATGGTCGCGCCCGTACTGCCGGACGGGACTCCGTTGGGGCTCCAGTTGGCGGCCGTGACGTAGTCGGCATCAGCGGTGGTATTGGTGAAGGTCGCGGCCCGCGCCGTCTGTCCTGTTGGCAAAGCGAGAAGACCGGCCGCAACGGCCAGCTTGCCGACTTGCCTAGGTATAACATTTATTGTTTCACGTAATGTTCTCATTCTCTCACCTCGTTTCGCTTTCGCGTGTGTTTGTACGCGCTTCGCGAGCACTTATTCGCGGCGCATGCCCGTTGTTGATGAACCCGACTTCCTGTGCCACAACGGAAAGACAAGGAAAATAGCTGCCCTAGCCCGAGTTTCCTAGTTATCAACGAAAACAATCGATAAGTGCTTACGCAT
>JBAXOG010000151.1:0-12125 GCA_037133395.1 bacterium
CGATGACCTTGTGTTTGTGCATGGTTTTGACAGTGCGCTTGCAGATCAGACGCGACTTGAGGATGCACGTCAGCACCTGTCTCAGATTGCTACAGGTTTGGGGCGTCGCCTCCTCTTGCTTAAAACGAATCTCCGCGAACATCCTCTGATTCGAGGTATGGAATGGGTCCGGACACATGGTGGCGCTTTAGCTTCAGCAGCCTATACATTGCCCAATATCCAGCGAATGATAATTTCCTCCTCGTATGCTGTTGGTTTTATGGTCCCGTGTGGTTCTCACCCCGAGATCGATCCTTTTTGGTCGGACGAGCAACGCATGTTTGTCCATTTCGGTACGAATGCACAACGTCGCGAAAAATTGGAAGCGATTGCTGATCATCCGCTGGTGATGCGCCATCTGCGTGTGTGCTGGAAGCATCCAGGCCGTCCAGATAATTGCTGTCGGTGCGAAAAGTGCATGCGGAATATGTTGTTGCTTGACTCTCTGGGCAAGTTGACCTCGTTTGAAGCCTTCCCGTCGCGACGTGGGTTAATGTGGCGCGCCTTTCAAGTTTCAGGCATTACACCTTCTTTATTTCCAAATTATAATTATTGGATCACGTTGTGTCCTCGCTGGCAAACGAGACTTGCGATACGGATTATGCTGGCGCGCAGTTGGCTCCGCAACCAGAAGAAGGCGATCAGTAAGGGCATTGTTCAGCGGGTCCGCGCCTTTGTACAAAAATAAATTACAACAGCCGTTTGAGGAAATGGCCAGTGTGGGAGGCATCGCAGGCGGCGATTTGTTGGGGGGTGCCCGCAGCTACAAGCGTACCACCTTCATCGCCGCCGCAAGGACCGAGGTCGATGATGTAATCCGCGCATTTGATGATGTCCAGATTGTGCTCAATCACAACAACAGTATTGCCTGATGCACGCAGGCGCAACAGGAGTTCGAGCAGTTTGTGCACATCTGCGAAATGCAGGCCCGTAGTCGGTTCGTCCAGCAGATAGAGCGTCTTGCCTGTGGCTCGCTTCGATAGTTCCGTCGCAAGCTTGATGCGCTGGGCTTCACCTCCGGATAGCGTTGTAGAGGACTGCCCAAGATGGATGTAGCCAAGACCAACCTGCGAGAGCGTCTTGAGTTTGTTGGCGACCATGGAAATGGGGGCGAAGAATTCCAGTGCTTCGTCGACTGTCATGTCCAAGACCTCCGCGATGTTCTTGTCGCGGTAGCGAACTTCCAGTGTCTCCCGGTTATAACGCTGTCCGCCACATTGTTCGCAGGTCACGTAGACATCCGGCAGGAAGTGCATTTCAAGACAGCGCATGCCGTCCCCTTGGCAGACCTCACAGCGTCCGCCCTTTACATTGAAGCTGAAGCGTCCTGGACCGTATCCGCGTACTTTGGCGGCGGGCGTTGCAGCAAAGATTTCACGGATCGCTGTGAAGGCACCTGTATACGTCACTGGATTGCTGCGCGGGGTGCGCCCAATCGGGCTCTGGTCAATCTCAATGACCTTGTCGAGCAAGTCGATGCCCGTGATTTTTTTGAAGGATCCTGGCTTCTCTTTGGAGCCATAAAAGACCTTAAACAGTTGACGCTTGAGGATGTCGCTGATCAGCGTAGATTTTCCGGAGCCTGACACGCCAGTTACACAGGTGAAGCAACCCAGAGGGATATCCACATTAATTGACTGGAGGTTGTTTTCTGCTGCACCCATAATCTTGATGCGCGCTTTGCCTGGCTTGACTGGATTGGCTGGTATTTCAATACACTTGCGTCCAGAGAGATAGGCCGCTGTCTCGGAAACCTTTGATTTCATTAGCCCTTTAAAGTCGCCTTGATAGACGACTTCGCCGCCATGCCGTCCGGCACCAGGTCCGAGGTCGATGATATAGTCTGCTGTGCGGATCATCTCTTCATCATGTTCCACAATGACGACGGTATTGCCACGCTTTTGTAACGCATGGAGCATGGCGATGAGACGTTCATTGTCGCGCGGATGGAGTCCAATGGTCGGTTCGTCCATGACATACAGGACGCCGACAAGACCTGAGCCGATCTGCGTGGCCAGTCGGATACGTTGCATCTCGCCGCCGGAGAGCGTGGCGCTTTCGCGTGACAGCGACAGGTAGTCGAGCCCGACATCCGACAAGAACTTCAACCGTTTGCGGATCTCCTTCAGGACCTCAGCGACCATGTTTAGTTCCGACTGTGAGAGGGTGAGATTTTCAAAAAAGGCAACGCTTTGGCGCACCGTCATGTTCATCACATTGACAATGGATTTGTCTCCGACGGTACAGGCGCAGGATTCCGGACGGAGCCGTGCACCATGGCAGGAGGGGCAGATTTGGCGGCTCATGAAAGGTGCGAGCTTTTCGCGCATCTCATCGGACTCTGCTTCCTCATGGCGACGTTTCAAGTTGGCCAGCACACCTTCAAAGGGTTTGTCCTCATTGCGCCAATCCAGCGACAGCAGTTCGTCGGTGCCATACATGAGCAAGTGGCGATGCTTTGCAGATAACTTCTCGTAGGGGGTGGAGAGGTTGATTTTGAATTGCTTGGAAATGGCTTCGAGCAAGTACTTGTAGTAGATGATGGCGTGATGACCTACACAGCGCCAAGCCTTAATCGCTTCACGCGTGGGCAGCGATTTGTCAGGGACCGCAAGGTCCTCATCGAAAATCCACTGCGCACCAAGACCTGAACAGGTTGGGCAGGCTCCATACGGGCTGTTAAACGAGAAGGCACGCGGTTTCAACTCTTCAAAGCTTATGGAGCAATCAGGACAAGCATTCTTTTCAGAATAGAGCGTTTCAACTTCTTTGTTATCCTTGTCAATGCTCAACAGGCGAATAATTCCTTCGCCTTGCTTCAGAGCCAATTCAACTGAATCTGTTAAACGTCGACGGATACCCTCGCCAACGACGAGGCGGTCGACGACCGCTTCAATGGTATGGGCTTTCGTTTTTTCAAGCTCCGGGATGTCTTCGATGGAGAGCATCTTGCCATCGACACGCATACGGACAAAACCTTGGCGTTTGATGGCTGCGAAAATTTCCTCGTGACGTCCCTTCTTGCCGCGAACAAGAGGGGCGAGAAGAATAATTTTAGTGCCGTCATCATGCGCGAGTACTTGCTCCACGATCTCTTCCGCGCTTTGTTTTTGGACAGGCTTCCCGCATGTTGGGCAATGCGCCTTGCCGATGCTGCCGTAGAGCAGACGCAAGTAATCGTGAATTTCCGTAACTGTGGCGACGATGGAGCGTGGATTGCCACCAGAGGTGCGCTGCTCAATGGCGATAGCAGGAGAGAGCCCCTCAATATGATCGACCTCCGGTTTCTGCATCTGGTCTAAGAATTGACGGGCATACGCGGAGAGGCTCTCTACATAGCGGCGTTGACCCTCTGCATAAAGCGTGTCAAAGGCGAGTGATGACTTTCCTGAACCGCTGAGTCCTGTGACAACGGTGAGCGAATCGCGCGGAATGCGCACATCGATATTCTTTAAATTATGTTGCCGCGCACCTGTAATGATAATATCTGACATCGTTCGTCCTTTTGGTCGGTTAGTTTAGCAAAAGACCCTATTGTGCGCAATTGCGACTTGATGCATCTTGCAATTTGCGGACGCAACGCAATGTACGCATGGCTTTTGGTGGGGAGAAATAAAAAAAACTGGGGGGGGTAGACAAACGCCAAGAAATATGAGATTATTTTAATGATTTTTTGGTATGTTATGGTTCCTCGCAAAAGACGATGATGGGGTGTTGGATGGGTAGTTAAGCGAGCCCACGGTGGGCCTCGCGGGTGGTGGGGTGTAAGAGACTCGCCCAATAGGAGATTCAGTTATGAACGCGTTAGCACGCCGGTGTTTGTTCATCCGTTGGCTTACAGTCGCGGCGCTGGTGTTCGCCACGGGAGTCGGTCAGTGCGCGACGTTGGGTTCGGCAACGACGATGCCGACGGTTCTTAAAGTCGCCGTCATGGGAAAGAGTCTTATGGTCACGGTTAGCGTGCCCAAGGGCTGGCAGTCGGTCACACTTGAAAGTCGCGAGCCGTCAGGGCAAGGCGCTTGGGTGCCAAGGGCCGTGACCCGGGCAAGGCAGCTGCCGAGCCGTGTGACCTTCCGCGTCTCGACCACCTTCAAGGGCCAGAACTTCCGCGTACGAGGCGAGGCGGTTTCCGCTCAGCCGCTGACGTTTTTCAATGGTCGGCACACTTTCGCCAGCAGGCGTTCGGTCCTGTGGCGTGCGGAGTTGGGCGCCGGCGTAGCGTATGCGCTGGCTGCGGACGGAAAACTGATGGCGGGAGCGACCGTGCCGACGACCGGAACGGTCAGCCAACGTACCGTAGAGGAGTCTGATATCTGGAAGATCAGTGGGGACACGCTCTATTTCTTCAACCAGTATCGAGGCCTGCAGGTAGTGGATATCGCCGATCCAGATGCGCCCAGGGTGCGGGGTACGCTCGAGTTGCCGGCCGCCGGCGATCAATTATACGTTCTCGGAGCGAATACGGTGGCGCTACTTGCGCGGCGTGCGGGCGAAATCGGGCAGAGCCAGGTGCTCGTGGTGGATGTTTCCGGAGCGGCGCCGAAGGTTATCGCAAACATTCCTCTGGAGGGGCTCGTGACAGAGAGCCGTCTGGTCGGGTCGGTCCTCTACGTGGCGGCACAGGCTTGTCTGGAAGTGGCGGCTGCAAAAGGAACGACTTGGCAGTGGGGCACGGCGGTCTATGCGCTCGACCTCGTCGCGCCCTCCGCGCCTGTTGCCCGGTCAACGTTGTGGTTCGCTGGTCAGGGCAACGCCGTGCTGGCAACGGAACGTTACCTATTTGTCGCTACGCAGGACGTGGCGGAAGGATCTGTTGTGAGGGTGATCGACATCGGCGACCCCTCGGGCGCGATGAGTGAGTTGGCCGCGCTTGTGACGGCGGGTCGGGTGGGCGACAAGTTCAAGATGAACCTGAACGGCGAAATCTTCACCGCCGTATCCGAGCGGTTTGACGCCTCTGCATCGGAGTCTGGCACGGTAGGCGGCTGGCTCTCGGTGTTCGAGACCTTCTCGCTGGCCGATGCCTCGCACCCGGTGAGCCTTGGGCGGCTGGCACTGGCGCCGGGCGAGCGTCTGTTTGCGACCCGTTTCGACGGCACCCGCGCCTATGCGGTCACGTTCCGCCAGATTGATCCGCTGTGGATCGTCGACCTGGCCGATCCCTCGCACCCCGCCGTCGTAGGAGAAGTGGAGGTTCCAGGCTGGTCTACGTATATCCGCCCATTGGGCGACCGGCTCGTGACGGTGGGCGTGGAGGCGGGCCGCGTCGCCGTCTCGCTGTTTGCTGTTGGCGACCCGGCAAAGGCGGGGTTGCTGGCCCGCGTCCGGCTGGGCGATGGCTGGTCGTGGAGCGAGGCGAACGCGAACGAGAAGGCGCTATCGCTGTTCGAGGCGGAGGGTTTGCTCTTGCTGCCGTTTGAAGGGTACACCACGAACGGTTATCGCTCGCAGGTACAACTGATTGACGTGACCGACTCCTCGTTGGCCGCACGCGGTGTCATTGATCAGCGGTTTCAGGCGCGGCGTACGGCGCTGCACCGCGGGCGTGTACTTTCGCTCTCGGGCAAGACGCTGCTGACGGTGAATGTCACAGACCGTGACAACCCAGTGGTGACGGCCACAACCGAGCTGTCGTGGGCGGTCAACCGCGTGCAGACGCAGGGAGATTATTTGCTGGAGCTTGAGACACCCGGAGTCTGGTCGGGTGCCGGGAGTGCGGCGGTTCGGGTCGTGGCCAAGGCCCAGCATAATGTGCTCCTGAACCGCCTCGAGTTGGGCGCGTGGCCGGTCGTGGGACAATGTGTGCGCGACGGGCGGCTCTATGTGCTTCAGCGTCCGGCGGGCGGTTATGGGGGCGGGTATGTGATTGCCCTGGATGCGAACGCTGGCATGGCTGCCGCGGTTACGAATCTGTTGCTGACAGTGATCGACCTCAGTGCGCTGCCCGCGCTCGAAATAGTAGGCAAGGCGGCTGTGGCGGACAGCGTCTATGAGAGCCAGTACGAGGCCGTCTGGCCCAAGCCGGACTTGCTCGTATGGGTCAGCAAAGCGTCGAATGACGACATTTACCGCATGTTCGATGTGGCGTTACCCCTGGTCGGCAACCCTGTGATCGCCGCTGGCGGTTTAGCGGCGGCGCGGGACATGATGGGCGCTATTCCCTGGTGGCCTTGGTGGAGTGAGACGGGTGTCCAGTTGCTGGCCTTTGACGTTCGCGCAGCGGCGGCCCCCGCGTTCGTCTCCAGCCACCGCTACCGCCCGCCGTCCGCGCGAGGATTCAGCGTTCCTTTGGTCGCGCAGGGGCTTGTCTATTTCAGCCACGAGCAGTCGGAGAAAGTGAATGTGTACAGCAGCAACAGGCGCTTTATATTCACCTACAATTCCCAATGGCGAGTGCGCGAAGTCTTGGACGTGATTGATTACGCTAACCCCGCCGCGCCGACGGAACGGCAGGTGGTCGAAGTCCCTGGCCAGCTCGTAGGACTTTCGCCGGACGGCAGGCTGTTGTATTGCCACGGGCTGGCGCTGAACGCGGCGGACGACGCGACGGTGGCCGCCGAGGCCGTGCATGCGTGTTCCTATGACGGCGTGAGCGCGTATCTGGTGGCCTCGCTGCCGTTGCCTAGGGAGTGGCCGCGTCCGGTCAGGGTTGCGGGCGATAGCGTGTACGTCGGCCGTCCGTCGGCGAGTGCCGGCGCCGCCTCCCATCTCGAAGGGTGGCGACTTTCAGCGGAAGGCATGTTCGTGTGTCAAGCAGTCGCGACGTTGGCTTCGCCCGCGTCCGCGCTAGCAAGCTTCGGCTCGTTGCTGGCCGCGCAATGCGACAATGGCGCGGTCGAGTTGTTCGACGCTAGCGTCCCCACAACCCTCCGGCTATGTGGGTCGGGAGCGGCCTCCGGTGGGGCGTGGTTCGACCTCAGTCGTGCGGTCGGGGCACTTGCGGAAGGCCTCTGGATTCCGCTGGATGACTTCGGACTGGCGTACATCCTGGGCGAGTAATTGCGGGACGCGCGGGGGTTGTGTCGCTACAACGGAAAACATGCGCCAGAGTGGTGGCCGCGCTACCTCGTCCCCCAGGCCGCTGATACCCATCCAGTGTTCCAGAGTTCGCCAGAGGCACAGCCAGAGGAAGCATACGAGGATGTGAGACACGTAAGCGCATCTGAGTTAACAGGCTCGCCATTGCTGACCGGATAAAACGTGCTTGTCAAATTATGACTCCTTTACAGAGGCTTCTGTTTCTTTGTTCCGGTGTTCGAGTCTGCGAGCAAGCGTCAGAATAATCAATATGAAGAAGGTGCAGAGCAGCGCCACGCCCAGACGCCCCAGTCCGATCGCGACTCCGATGGCGGCTGTCATCCAAATACCCGCCGCTGTTGTTAGCCCATGCACATGAATGTCCTGTTTTTCATTTGTTTTGAGGATGGAGCCTGCGCCAATAAACCCGATGCCGGCAAGAATGCCTTGAATGACGCGTGATAGGCCATCGGCAGTGAACTCGGATTCGGAACACGCAAGGATGAAGGCGACAGTGCCGAGGCAAACCAAGATATGCGTGCGTAATCCGGCGGGCTTTCCCATGCGTTCGCGTTCCAATCCCACGACTCCGCCGAGCAGTATCGCGGCTACAAGACGGACAGTTATGCGTATAAAATGGGTTGCATCCGGCATCCCACTCGTCAGTTCATTCCATAAAAATTCCATGTTAACGCCCTCCTGCTTCTTGAACCCCCACGTTTTATTTCGTGTGATTACATTACCACGGGCAAGCGTTAGAATCAAATCATATTAGACTCCATCGTATGCATGATTGATGGTGCTTCAATACCTCTGCATCGAGCCCTCGCCCTTTTCGGTGGTTGGATCTGTATCATAAAGTAAGTCGTTCTCAAGCGGCGGTGCTTTCCCAGTAATAAGTCGGAGTTCCTTGTCCGTTGTAGGATTAGGAGGGTAGACCGCGTCAATTGTTTCGTATGTGTTCATGAGCATCCTTTCAGTGATATTTTTATTTTTTAACGGGTTCAACGACCCAGTATCCTTGGCGTTTATAGTGTTGGTAGAGATCGACCTCAAATTCTCGCGTGAGTATTGACCAGTCCGTGTATTCCGGTGACTGTGTGATCTCCTTGCGTGAAAGATTGACAAAAACTTTTGAATCGTGCCAACTCACACGGTCGATCCAGAGCGGCGATATCAAAACCTTCTTTCCTGGCAACCAATTTCGCGTATCGATGACCAGATAGCGTATCGTCCATGTCTCATCATCGATGATAAAATCATCGACATGTCCGATTTCCCCGTCTGTGGCTTGGATGTGATAACCACTTACATCATGTGTGCTACGTAAATGGGCATCCCCCATTCTATGGATGGGTGTAGATACTTTCCGGATTTCATCGTCTCGTACAATGTAGGGATAGTCTCCCCAAACAAAAGGCCCAGTCCAATACATGGGCCATGAGTAATAGTCGTAATAAGCCTCCTCAAATTGCCGCGAGACAGGTTTGTCGCTGTCCAATGACGGGCTATCCGCGATCTGTTGCCGTGTTAGACTGACAGAAATGTGTTTTTCGTCTTTGATCACGGCGCGCAACGCATGCGGGGAAATCAGTACCTGCCTGCCAGGTAACCAGATTCCCGTATCTGCGACCAGATATCGAATCGTCCAATGTTGGTCATCGAAATAGAATTCTTTGACCGTCCCTATTTCCCCGTCGAGGCTTTTCAATGTGTAACCCGTGAGTGTTTTTGTTTTGATTAGCATAGTAGTCCTTCTTGTTGTTTTTATAGTACGCCTGTACGGTTTGGCATGCCATAGGGTGAAACCCTCATGAGCTCTACGCGCGCTGACAATAAAGTTTATGGACAGCGACAAGGGGGGCATGATATAGTTTTAACAATCATTGATATGGGGAATATTATGTGCATAAATACTTTTTTTTACACGCTGATCCTGAGTGGTTTTGTGATGGGATGTACGACATCTAAAAAACAGGATGTCGTTGATCGTTGTCCTCATGGGACATCCCCTATTGTCAAGCCGCCACCTGTTGACCAGAAAAAGATTAAGGAAGGATGGCTTTTTGGGCGTTATCCAAAGGCTGATTCTGGACCTTACTTCTCTGGCAACCTCGATGCGGTTATCGAAAAAGCTGCGAAAGAAAAGAAATGTGTCATCGTCTCAATTGGGCGCGATGCTTGTCCGTTGACGACACGTTTTTATCACTATGTCGAGTCTGGCTTGGTACCGTTGGATATGGATAAATATGTTTATGTCAAGCTGGACATTGATGATTACGAACAGCAGGATGCGTTTTGTCGACTTTTTTTGGTGGAAGGGAATCTGTTGCCTTTTATTGGCGTCATCACAAAAGACGGCCGGGCGACCGATCTACACTATGGGTATGGGACTTCAGATGATTTTGCAGCGTTTATAAAAGAAAAGTCGGAATAAGGAGTAATTATGGATAAAGTATTTATTGCACCTCGTCGGTATGTACAAGGGGCTGGTGTATTGGGACGGTCTGGGGAGTTGATTTCTAAAATTGGTAAACGCGTCATGGTTCTCTGGGATGCGCCGGTTCGCGGGATCGTTGGCGATATATTACTCGCCAACTTGAAGCAGACTGGGCTTGCTGTAGAGGATGTCTTGTTTGCGGGGGATTCTACAAAAGCAGAAGCGAAGCGCGTGGCAGATTTGTTGAAGTCCTCGGGATGTGATGTCATCATGGGCGTGGGTGGCGGTAAGACACTGGATACCGCAAAAGCTGTTGCTGCGCAGGCTGGTACCAAGATGATTTCTGTGCCGACGGTCGCATCGAATGACTCACCAACCAGTTCCTATACGGTGTGGTATGACGAGCAAGGCAATTGCCTCGGCTTTGAAAGCTGGTTTGTCAATCCAGATCTGGTGTTGGTGGATACGGCAGTCATTGCCTGCGCACCGGTCAAGTCTTTCGTGGCAGGTATGGGCGATGCGCTGGCCACCTGGCTTGAAGCGGAAGCCACCCATAAGGTGCGCGGCTCAAATCTCGCAGGAGGCACGGCGACGATGGCGGCACTCGCGATTGCACGTCTCTGCTATGATATTCTTCTGGAACATGGCGTGAATGCGAAGCGCGCCGTGGAAAAGAAAATTGTAACGCCCGCCGTTGAGAAGGTCGTTGAAGCCAATGTTCTGCTCTCAGGGTTAGGCTTTGAAAGTTGCGGCTGTGCGACGGCGCACATGGTTGCGAACTGTCTGCCCTCCTATCCGGAATGCCATGGTCTGATGCACGGACACGAGGTCGGGTTTGGACTGATTACCCAGCTCTGCCTGGATGAGGACATGTCCGTCGAGCAAGCCAACACGATTGTTGATTTCGAAATCGCGATTGGGTTGCCGGTCACCTTTGAGGACCTCGGGTTAAAGGGCGTTGCACGTGAACGGCTGATGAAGATCGGCGAGATTTGTGCGGGTCCGGGTTCCCTTTGCGAAAATCATCCTTTCAAGGTAACGCCAGCTTCTATCGTGAATGCGATGATAGCCGCTGATGCCTTAGGAACTGCGAGAAAGGCGTTGCGGTAAGAATTGCGTTATTGCGTTATTGCGTTATTACGCGAAGCGGATACGCTTATTCCTTATTTTGAGAAACAAATTGCGTTGTAGCAGAGGGGCGTTTTGTTATGCGGATGAATCCTGAGGAGTTTAAGGTACAAATGGAGGAACGTACCTTAACATTTGCTGTCGATGTGTTGGATTTTTTGGATGAGTTACCGAATCGTCAAGTGCTGAAGGTGGTCGTTTTCCAACTGTCGAAATCGGCAAGTTCAATTGGTGCGAATTATCGTGAGTCGAATCGTGCTGAGTCCAGAGAGGATTTTGTCCATAAACTGGGCATTGTTGTTAAAGAGGCAAACGAGACGGTTTATTGGTTTGGCATTCTTGCGCGATTAAAATGTGTTTCCTTGAATCAGCGTGATAAAATAAATCCTTTAGCAATTGAGGCAAAAGAGCTATATTCATTGTTTCAAAGTATTAGTCGGTCGGCCAGGGCGATTAAGACAATCGCTAAATAGGGCAATTTCCAATGACAAGAAGCCAAGTTTTAATAAGGCAATAACGCAATAAGGCAATTTCTTAGGAGTTTTATAATGCGAGCAGAAATGTGGAGAAAGCTGAAGGAGAATCCGACGTGTGATGTGCTGATTCTCGGGGGGGGCGTCAATGGCACGGGGTTGATGCGTGAACTGGCGCTGCAAGGTGTTAAATGTGTGCTCGTCGATAAAGATGACTTTGCAGCAGGTGCCAGTTCGAAGTCCTCGCGCATGATTCATGGCGGTTTGCGCTATTTGGAAAATGCCGAGTTCAGGCTGGTCAGCGAATCCGTCTATGAACGCAATCGCCTGTTGAAATATGCGCCGCACTATGTGAAGCCCCTGCGGACAACCATTCCGATTATCGCGTGGTTTGCTGGTATGCTGAAGGGGCCATTGATTTTCTTCGGATTTAATGTGAAGGTGGGAGGACGTGGGGCGTTGATTGTGAAGATGGGATTGACGTTCTATGATATTTTAACCTGTCGCCTGCGTCAAACGCCCTGGAACTTTTTGATGGGAAAGAAGCGTTCGCTCAAGGAGATTCCTGGATTGCGGGATGATATTGTTTGTACGGCGACTTATTGGGATGCGTGGATCAGTCAGCCAGAGCGCCTCTGCGTGGAAATGGCACTTGAAGGATGTGAGGTGCAGAAGGATTCGCTGGCACTGAACTATGTGACTGTGGAAAAGAATGGATCTGATACGGTTATGTTGCGTGACAAGGTCACGGGCGAAACATTGACGGTCACACCCAAGGTTGTTGTGAATGCTACAGGTGCCTGGGTGGACTTTGCCAATAAACCGCTGGGTATTGAGAGTAAGCTCATGGGCGGCACAAAGGGTTCGCATCTGGTGATCGACAATAAAGAGCTCTTTAACGCTTTAGGCGACCGGATGATTTATTATGAACATACGGATGGGCGCATCTGTATTACCTTCCAGTTTTTGGACAAGGTGATCATGGGCTCTACTGATATTCGCATCAAAGATCCGGATGAGGCTGTTTG